>DBFBFY010000138.1:0-34130 GCA_048201615.1 Collinsella sp. | reverse complement strand
TCCGTGGAGGGCGCCACCGGCGCGGCATCGCCCTGCTCGTAAGTCTCGCCCGCGGCCGTAGCCTCGGCCAAGCGCTCGGCCTCCTGGTCCTTGAGCGCCGCCATGAGCGAGCGAATACGGATACGCGCGGCGCCCAAGTTGGACACCTCGTCAATCTTGAGCACGGTGTAGATCTTGCCGCTGGCCTCCAGAATCTCCTGCACCTGGTCGGTGGTCAGAGCGTCCAGGCCGCAGCCGAAAGAGTTGAGCTGAATCAGGTCCAGGTCGTTGCGCATCGTCACAAAACGGGCGACGGCGTACAGGCGGCTGTGGTACATCCACTGGTCGACGACGCGAATCGGACGCTCGGGCTTCACCAGGTGCGCGAGCGAATCCTCGGTAAAGACCGCAAAGCCAAAGCTCGAGATAAGCTCAGGCAGGGCGTGGTTGATCTCGGGGTCGTTATGGTAAGGACGGCCGGCGAGTACGATGCCATGGCCGCCGTGGTCCTCGATCCACTTAAGAGCCTCCTCGCCCATGGTCTGGATGTCCTCGTGGAAACGAGCATCGGCTTCAAAGGCAGCGTTGACGGCGGCATCGACCTCGGAGCGTGTGATCTTTGGACCGCGCACGCGACCGCGACCGGCTTGCGCATCGGCCACGCGGTCGACGGCGAGCACCTGGTACAGGCGGCGCTTGAGCTCGGTCTTGTCGTGATAGGGCACAAACGGGTACAGGAACTCGATGTTCTGCTCGCGGATCTCATCGATGTTGAGCGCCAGCGCCGTGGGGTAACTCATGACGATGGGGCAGTTGTAGCAGTTACCGGCGGTCGGGTCCTCCTTGCGCTCCCAGCGCACGCACGGCATCCAAATGAAGTCGACGTCACGGTCAATAAGGTTCATCACGTGGCCGTGGCTCATCTTGGCCGGATAGCACACGCTCTCGGACGGCATGGACTCGATGCCCGCCTGGTAGGTCTTTTTGCTCGACTGGTCGGACAGCTGCACGCTAAAGCCCAGGCGCGTAAAGAACGCATGCCAGAAGGGGTAGTTCTCGTACATGTTGAGTGCGCGCGGGATGCCGACGGTGCCGCGCGGGGCCTCGTCGGGGCTCAGCACCTCACGGTTAAACAGCAGATCGTTTTTCTTTTTGAAGAGGTTGGGGGCCTCGGTCTTCTGCTTTTTGTGGCCGGCGCCCTTCTCGCAGCGGTTGCCGGTAATGAAGCGCCTACCGCCGCCAAAGTCGTTGACGGTAAGCTGGCAGTTGTTGGAGCAACGGCCGCAGCGGACATGCTTTTGCGTCACGGTGAGGTGCGCGATGTCCTCGGCCGAAAGGATGGTCGAGGTGCCATCGGCGCCGGCGCGATCGCGGGCGAGCAGGGCAGCACCATAGGCACCCATGCAGCCGGCGATGTCGGGACGCACGGCATGGACGCCGGTGAGCTGCTCGAACGCGCGCAGCGTGGCATCGGACATAAAGGTGCCGCCCTGGACGATTACCTGGCTACCGATCTCCTTGGGGTCGCGCAGCTTAATGACCTTGAACAGAGCATTCTTGATGACGGAATAGGACAGGCCGGCCGCGATGTCGCCCACCGTGGCGCCTTCCTTTTGCGCCTGCTTGACGCGCGAGTTCATAAAGACCGTGCAGCGGCTGCCCAGGTCGACCGGGGCCTTGGCATGGATAGCGGCGTCGGCGAACGCGCGCACGTCCATGTTCATAGAGACGGCGAAGCTCTCGATAAAGCTACCGCAACCCGACGAGCAGGCCTCGTTGAGCATAATGTGCTCGATAACGCCGTCCTTGACGCGCAGGCACTTCATGTCCTGGCCGCCGATGTCCAGAATGAACTCGACGCCGGGCAGGAACGCCTTGGCGCCGCGCAGGTGCGCGACGGTCTCGATCTCGCCGGAGTCGGCCTTAAGGGCCTCGATGAGCAGCGCCTCGCCGTAGCCCGTAGTGGTCACGTGGCCGATGGTGCAACCGGCGGGGATGTGGTTGTAGAAATCGGCCATGATGACCTTGGCCGTGCCTAGGATGTCACCGTTGTTGTTGCCGTACCAGGTATGCAGCAGCTGGCCGTCCTCGCCCACGAGCGCGGCTTTCATGGTGGTGGAGCCGGCGTCGATGCCGATGAACACGCGGCCGGTGTAGCCGTCGAGTTTGCCCTTGGGGACGACTTCCTGGTCGTGGCGGGTTTTGAACTCAGCAAAATCCTCGTCGGTGGCAAAGAGCGGATCCAGGCGCTCGACCTCGGCACCCTGCGTGTCGCCCAGACTGTCGATGGCATCGATGAGCTGCGGGAACGTGCTGAGCTTGTTGGACTCGTGCGCCATGGCGGCACCGCTCGCCACAAACAGGTGGGCGTTTTGGGGCACGATACGGTGCTCCTCGTCCAGGTTGAGCGTGAGGTAGAAGCGATGACGCAGCTCGGAGAGGTACTGCAGTGGGCCGCCCAGGAAGGCGACGTTGCCGCGAATGGGACGGCCGCACGCCAGGCCCGAAATGGTCTGGGTCACGACGGCTTGGAAGATGGAGGCCGCCACGTCCTCGGGGCGGGCGCCCTCGTTGAGCAGCGGCTGCACGTCGGTCTTGGCAAAGACGCCGCAGCGGCTGGCGATGGGATAGATGGTGGTGGCGTTGGCCGCGAGTTCGTTGAGGCCGCTCGCGTCGGTGTGCAGCAGGGTGGCCATCTGATCGATGAACGCGCCCGTGCCGCCGGCGCAGGTGCCGTTCATGCGCTGCTCGATGCCGTTGTCGAAGTAGATGATCTTGGCGTCCTCGCCGCCCAGCTCGATGGCGACATCGGTGGCCGGGATGAGGGTCTCGACGGCACGCTTGCTGGCGATGACCTCCTGGACAAACTCCAGGTCGAGCCACTGGGACAGCAGCAGGCCGCCCGAACCGGTGATGGCGCAGGTCATTTGGGCCGTCGGCAGCACGGTCGCAGCACCTTCGAACAAATCGCGGGCGCAAGCGCGGACGTCGGTATGGTGGCGCTGGTACTTGGCGTAGACGATCTGGTTGTCATCGTTGAGCACGGCGAGCTTAACGGTGGTGGAGCCTACGTCGATGCCCAGGTGCAGGTTGCCACGGGCGTTCTCGGGGTTGAAGATCGCGCCTTCGGGGGCGTGGGCGGCGGTGGCGGCTACGGGCTCGGCGGCGGTGGCGGGCTCGCTAGCGACGGACGTCTCCCCTGCCGCGTTCTTGGCATCGGCAACTGCCTCGGCAACTTTCTCGGCGGCCGCGGTCGCGGCCTTCTGCGCGGCGTCCACCATGGCGGGCGCGGCCTCGCGTGCAGCAGCGACCATGCGGTCCTTGATGCCCTCGACGAGTTTGCTCATCTGTCTCTCCTCTTAGTTGTTGGACCCGACGGTTGCGGCGGTGTCAGCCGCATCCTCGAGCTGCAAGTTCAATAGCTTCATGCCGTATTCCGGCACGTTGATATCGATGGGTTGGCCATACAGGTCACCAGGGCGCACAAAAGCGAGCACCGTCATAATGCGCGCCATGGCCTCGGGCGATTCGGTGAGCCCACGCTCAAACCAGCGCTGAATCATGCCGACCTCGGCACTCACGACGTAGGTGACGTAGTAGTCAAAGAACGTGCCCAGCGCCAAGCCCAAAATGCCCGTCTGCGCACGCGGCACCACAGCCTCACGAGCGGTGTCGATGATCCTTTTAATGAAAGCTTGGTCGCCGCCCGGACCCAGCAGCGCACCGATTAAGTCGCGGTTTGCCGCAAGATAACGCAGCAAATCAACCGAACCGGGCGCCGGCTCGAGCTCATCGATGTTGTGATAGAGATCGGGCAGCTGAGCTGCGGTGATGAGCTCAATGCGCTCACGGATCTCGACCAGCAAGCCGTCCTCGATTTGATTGATAAAGTCGGGGATATCGCGGTAGTGCGAATAGAACGTGCGGCGCGTAAGGCCAGCGCGCTCGGTGAGCGACGCGACGTTAATGCGCGAAAGGTCGCCGCTTTCGGCAAGCTCGCTGGCAAGCGCCTGGCGAAGGGCACGCTGTGAGCGAAGGGACCGGCGGTCGCATTTCTCGAGCTGGGACAAGCGTCCTCCTTGTTACTCAGACTGTGCGCTATTGCACAGTGCGAGTATTATTGCACACCGTGTGCATCAACACGTAAAGGCAATATTTAGGATGTGACGAAGGGCAGTCCCTTTGTCACATCCAGCGACCGCCTAGGTTGTGCCGGTTGTGCCAGGCTTTTAGAGCGGCATTACCGATTGTCCAAAATGTCATTCATGGGTAGAATAGTGTCGACGGCAGCCCAAGTTCTGGAAAGCTGCGCAGCGCCGTTGTTTGCATTAGGGGGTCAACGCCTTAGCGGCGGCGACCCCTTCTGTTGCGCTTCGAACGCTGCTTGAGTGCCTCGGAAAGGCCGACAAGCGCCGTGAAGAACGAGACCAAATCGGTCGTGGGCATCACCTCCCATCAGATGGAGGGCGCTGCCCGACACATGGAGCTGCCGTCAACGATACCGATTCTATCAAAACTTAATTATATATACGAATATATGTTCGCATGCCAAAGGTGCAGGGTTCTCATGAAAAAGGGGCTATCCCTTTGTCACATTATTCGATGACGGTGCGGGAGTTTTGCTTGTGCATGGTGGCGAGCATGTGTTTGGGGACGGCGTGGACCATGCAGCTGCCGATGGTCGCGCTCGCGGCGGCCTTGGCGGCATCGCTTGCGTTTTTGGTCGCGTAGCTGTGGCGGAAGCGTTTGAGCATGGCAATGTCGTTGCCGCCGTCGCCGTAGACCGCGACCTCGTCCTCGGCAATGCCGTAGTAGCCCGCCAGCCAGGACACACTCTCGCCCTTGTTGCACGCCGCGTCCGTGATCTCAAACATCACCGGGTCAAACGGCGCGTTGACTACACGGTCCGAGCGCTCGGCCAAATATGCCTTAAGGTCGCGCTCCAGCTCGGGCGAGGTCACGCGGCAGTTGATCTTGCACACATCGTGGCGAAGGATGTCACCGATCGACTGGTCGAAATACTGTTCCTCGTGATAGCCGCCACGCGCGCGCATGCCGCGCATCACGATGCGCTTGATAGGGCTGTCCTTTTTAAAGCCCGCCTGATGCATCTCGAACGAACCGCTCGAGAACATGCCATCGGGTGTGGAGCAATCAAAGCAAATGTCCGGGAATGCCTTGAGCAGCTCCTCGGTAACCTGCGGATCGATGGTCCAGGTTTTGAGCACCTCGCCATGACTGTCGCGCACGATGGATCCATTGGAGCAGCAGGCGTCAAGCGCCAGGCCCGTAAAGCCATGCTCGCCGATCGGCAGCGTCGAGCGTCCGGTCGCGGGAACCACATGCAGGCCAGCTTCGGTCAGCTCGCGAATGGCACGGCGGATGGTCCCATCCGCCTCATGCAGGGCGTTCAGCAGCGTTCCGTCTAAGTCACTCGCAAACATCTTGATCATGGGCATGCCTCTCCTTCGTCTGCACGATATTGTAGACGAAGGAGAGGCATGCCTAAACAATGCCGTCCCGGCGCGGCGTACCACCGCCTCCACAAATTCACGGTGCCCCAGCGCGCTAAGACAATCGCCACAAGCGACTTTTCAGCCGATAAAACAGCGCCGTCGTCAACGTCAGCACCGCCAACATGCCTGCGAATACAATCGCCGGTGTCCATCGATCATATGCGAGCCCGTAAACCAATTGGCCAATAGGCGTTGCACAGGAAAGCGTCATATAAACGAGTGCCAGCACTTTTCCGCAGAATTCCTTTGGCGCTGACCGCTGAACAAATGAAACGATTTCGACCGAGGCAATGCTTGCCCACGCCATGACCCATGCCGAGCCGGCCGCAAGCGCGGCAAACGCTAATTCATCAGGACCGCTCAGTAGCGTGACAATAATCGGTACGACTCCAAAACAAATCATCGAAACATATCGACATATGCCCTTGAAGGAAAAACGATGCGGCCAAATACCGACCAAACCACTGCCGACAAGACCACCTAAGCCCATAGCCACCTCAATAATCCCAACAAAGGATGACTGCATTCCGAGA
Source organism: Collinsella sp. (assembly GCA_048201615.1). GTDB lineage: Bacteria > Actinomycetota > Coriobacteriia > Coriobacteriales > Coriobacteriaceae > Collinsella. Next base: position 28,102 of record DBFBFY010000138.1, on the reverse strand, counting down.
TGCTTTGAAACAACAATGGGAGCGCCAATCGTTAGCCCAACCAACGCAAGGTTCAAAACAGCCGCAAGCAAAATCACGGCGACCAATGATGAATTTTGCAACAGATACCGAATCGACTCCCGAAAATCGCTTCGGTATGTCGAGCAAGTCGTACTGTCCCCTGTCATTCCAGATGAGGCATTTCGCTTGAGTGCACCCCCGAACAGCAGGGCTGACATCGCAAATGTCAACGCCGCGGTTTCGCATAGAGCATCGATACCAAAGCACCCATAGACTGCCGTCCCGACCACAGGGCCCAAGATATTGCTCGCCATGGTTATCTGCGAGACCAACGCAGTGGCACGCTCAACCTTTTCTGGGCCCGTCATGCGCACCGTCTCAATTTGAAGCATCGGTTTCAGCAGCGATTGGATACTATATTGGACGCAAAGCATTGCTACCACGACAACGGCAAGAGGCAGCGAACGCTTCATTGGGATAAACAACAGTGATGCAGCCATCAGAACAATGCCGAGCACCACAAGAACCCCGCGATGTCTCCCGCGATCCGCCAAGATTCCGCCAGCCGGAGTCGCAAGCACGCCCGGCACGAACGCTATCGCCGCGACGGCACCATATAACGTTGATGAGCCGCTGCAATCGAACAAGTAAAGCGGGCACGCAAAGCACAGTGCCGACAGCATCGAATACGCGCACAGCTGTGCAACAAGAAGACCGAAAAGCCTGATAGATCGCACTGTTTTTTGCGCCAACGAGACGCTACTCCTCCGCATTTCAGCCATAAGCCTATCCCCTATACATACCGTTAGTATGTATTTAATGACTTGAAAAGGGCAGCCGTGGCTACCCTTACAAATCAATTACATACCGTCAGTATCTATATTACCACCCGGCGCGGTCCCATACGTCCCAAATCTGCGCCGTTGTCTGAAGCACTTCTTCCCCCAAATCGAGTCCCACCGCGGCAGCCATCTGCGCCAAACATTGAGCGCGAGCGAGCATTCGGTCCTTGGATTCAAGCGGACGGAACAATGGCAGCAACCAAAGATTCGCCAACAACGATACGGCCTCCGCCGCTTCGCGCGGGCATTCGCACGCAATGGAGCCGTCGGCGATGCCCTCCTCGATCACTGGCAAAAGACAGCCATCGGCCGATTCGTCAAACGAGCCCTGGTACTGCATCGCCAGTAGACGCGAGCTTTTTACCGGATCCGCCGCAGGATGCATGCGTGCCCATAGCTCAATTTGTGGAACGACGGACTCGGGCGCGTACAGCCGCTTGAGCTTTTGGGCTCCGTTCATATTACCGATACTAAGCGTTGAGCGGCGGCGCTCAACAATCGGAGCCATTGCCCGATCAAATGCGGCGTTGAAAATCTCTTCTTTACTCTTAAAGTGATGATAGACAGCGCCCTTGGTCATGCCATCGAGGCGGTCGACGATATCTTGAATGCTCGTCCCCTCATAACCCTGTGCGCAGAATAGCTCCAGCGCCGCGTCGAGAATCTTCGCGACCGTCTCCTCGGGATATTTATTACGCCCCATAATCTGTCCATCCGCAACGCAAGTCTTGTGCCTCATTGCAGTATTTTAACGTTGCGGATGGCAGGCAGTCGATTCTACACCGCGGCGGGGCCGTGTTCGCCGGTGCGGATGCGGATAACTTCCTCGACCGGCTCGACCCAGATCTTGCCATCGCCGACGGCTCCGGTGCGTGCGGCGTTGCAGATAATTTCGACAATGCCGTCGACATGCTCGTCGGCGCAAATAAGGGTGAACTGTACCTTAGGGATCATGTTGACAAGCAGCTCGTTGCCGCGCACGTATTCCTTCCAGCCATGTTGCGCACCGCAGCCCTGCACCTGGTTGATAGTCATACCGCGAACATCAGCAGCAAACAGCGCGTCCTTAAGAACCTCAAGCTTCTCGGCACGAACAATCGCCGTAATCTTCTTCATAGTAAATTCCTCTCTTCAATAAAAGAAATGAATTGACCCTCACATGGCACGGGTTTTCCAGGTGCCACAGACCAACCTTGTAGATCAGATAAGTGCAGCTAACAGGTCTTAGCAGGTTTCCCAAGTGCCGCAGATCGGCCTGAAAGAGGAGTGCCGCGTACTTAAGGTACGCAAACGACGATTGAAGGCCGAGGTGCGGTGCTTGGGGAAGCTGCTAATCGAGTCCGGAGAACGAAGGGTAGGCGCTCTCGCCGTGCTGACTCGCATCCAGGCCCAGCGCCTCGTCTGCCTCGTCCACACGCAGGCTGCCGTGGAACAGCGCCTTGACCACCGCGGCGATCACCAAGTCGAGCACCAGCACAATAGCGACCGTCACCACAATGCCCAAGATCTGCGAGATGAGCAGCGGCACGTCGTCCGTGTAGAATAGGCCGCCCTTACCGGTCCACGAGAGCTCCGGCACACAGAACAGACCCGTGAGCACGCCGCCCAGGATGCCGCCGATACCGTGGCAACCGAACGCGTCGAGTGCGTCGTCGTAGCCAAACTTGGTCTTAAGATGACTGATGGCCAAGTAGCAGACGGGCGACACGACCAGGCCCATAACCAGCGCTGCCCACGGCTCGACAAAGCCCGCGCCGGGCGTGACCACCACAAGGCCCGCAACCAGACCAGTGCTGGCGCCCACCAGCGTGGGGCGACCGGTGTGCACGCGCTCGACGGCAAGCCACGAAACCATGCCCGCCGCGCTGGCCGTCACGGTGTTGAGGATGGCGAGTGCCGCCACGGCGTCGGCCTTAAACTCGCTGCCGCCGTTAAAGCCAAACCAGCCAAACCAAAGCAGCCCGGCGCCCAGCGCCACAAACGGCACGTTATGCGGACGGTAGCTCACCATGCCAAAGCCGCGACGACGGCCGAGCATTAAACAGAGGATCAGGCCCGTCAGACCGGACGAAATGTGCACTACGTCGCCGCCGGCAAAGTCGAGTGCGCCGATGATGTCGCCGATAAAGGATCCCTCGCCGCCCCAAACCATGTGGGCAAGCGGCGCATAGACCACGAGCAGCCAAATGCCCAGGAAGGCCGCCATGGCACCAAACTTAACGCGGCCGGCCAGGCTGCCCGTGACGATGGCGGCAGTGATCATGGCAAACGCCATCTGGAAGGCGATGTTGATGATCTGAGGGTAGACGGCACCATCCGCAGCATTGCCCTCGGCCGCCTGCAGCACCTGGCCGAGCACCGACAGGCACAGCAGCTGGTCAAGGCCTCCAATAAACGGGCTCGAGCCGTCGCCGCCATAGGCCAGCGACCAGCCGGCAACAATCCACAGCACACCAACCAGACCAATGGCGCCAAAGCACATGAGCATAGTGTTGATGACATTTTTGCGCCTGGACAGGCCGCCATAGAAAAACGCCAGACCCGGTGTCATTAAAAACACGAGCATGGTGCAGATGAGCATAAACGTTGTCGATCCCGTATCGTACATTCGCTCCCCCTTGGTCGCATGAACGTTGTCGGCGCCCATAATGGGGCCGAGGGGCAACTGGTGTAGACCAGATACGGCGTTGTTAAACGCTGCGTTGTCGAATGGAAACGGTGCCGCAATCTTGGAAACGGCGCAGCAACGGGCGCGAAACGAACGGGAAATACGCGGGCAAGGGAGCCGTGGGCGCGCCCGTCCCGGCTAGCGCCGAAACAGCTCGTGAGCGCGGTCGCGGAGATTGGTTGCTCGAATGACACCTTCGTAGCGATTGATGCGCAGACGCGGGAAGGCGTTAAAGAAGCGTAAATCGCGACGACTGAGCGATACACTCGGCACCGGACGGCTCATGCGCTTGCCGGCAAGGCGACGACTGAGCGACGGACGCGGCATGCTCGGCGCGGCATCGGCCACGCGGCGGGCAGCGAGCGCCAGGCCGCGAGCGCCGTCCGCGATAAACGTCGGCATCGAAGCCTTCTCGCGCAGAGCATCGAGCGTCGCGTCACCCAGCTCGGCCAGCCACGCGTTAACGGCACGGCTACGGATGTGCGTCTGTGTCACCGAGTCAATCGTCGATTCGGGAATGCGCTCGAGCATTGACTCCGAGGCATCGGCAAGCGACTCGTTGATGCGGTCGGCAAGGTCGGCGCGCACGCGCTCCAGCTGATCGGACAGACGCCGCCAGCTCGCCAACGAGCACGCCGCGTCGACCATCATCGCGACCGCGACGATAAAGGCGGACAGCCGCACAATCAGCACCGGCAGATGGCCAATCAGCCCCAACAATGCCGGCTCCACTAAACGGCAAATGCACAACGCACCCAAGCCAAACGCGCAGGCCCAGTACAGACAGATGCGTCCATGCAAATTAAACGGCAGGTGCGAGTAATCCCAAAAGCGCGCGCCTGTTGTTTTTTCCAATAGAAGGCTCACACTGTACTCGATTACGCTGCACACAAGCGCCGCAGCGACAAACTGGCTCGAGGCATCCGGAATCCCACGCAACAGCAGCCAGCAGGCAATGCCGCCCGCGCCATAGATGGGGCAGCACGGCCCCAGCAAAAAGCCGCTGTTGGCAAAGCGTCCGTGGTTGAGCATGGCGCAGACTGTCGATTCCCATGCCCAGCCGCAAAACCCGTAAAAGGCAAACGAGAGCACCAGTGCCGAGAGTGGGCAGGTGGCAAGCGTCGCGCCGCCAAATGCCATGTCGATCGCGGTCCCCACCGTCTACCCTCTCCTCTTCTCGCTCGATTCGCTGCTCACGCCATCGTCCGCCTCGTCCTTGCGCCGCAGACGACCGGCGACCGTCTCGCGCAGCGCGCACCATTTATCCGCCAGACACACAATCCAAGCCTCACGACACATCGGCGGCACCGGCACCAGCGGAAACATATGGCGCGCGATAATGTTCCGCTCGCGCGGCGTCAGCTCAAAATCTTCCTCGGCACGCGTCAGGGCAAAAAACGGGTGGCGAAAGCCATGCAGCCGATGGCTTGGGTCGGGATCGTGCCAGTCATAGAGAAAGTAATCGTGCAGCAGGGCCCCGCGCAGCAACGAGGCGCGGTCGACCGAGACACCGACGCGGCCCAGGCGCTCGGCAAAGGACAGACTTGCCCGCGCCACCGAGGTCACATGTGCATAGACCGTCACATCGCCATGCTGGATAAACTCGCGCGTCAGGTCCAGACGGCCCGCCTGGGCGAGCTGGCGGGCGGCATAGTCGACCTCGTGCGCGATTTTCTCGGCACGAACGGCACCGGACATGCTGCCTCCTTCCAGCGGCTCACGGCGGCAAGCCACGGCCTGCACGCATTGAATAAATCATCATCGAATCTATCAGTATGGCATCGGACAAAACGTTTTGCCCCGCCAGTTGGCGAATTACCGCGCCGCCGTCACATATCAAACGCCAAAATGTGCGAGACTGTTTTGTGCAATTGTGCCGGCCGAGGGAGCGCCGGCGCTCGATTCGCATGGAGTAACCCACAACGATGCTGCTTACGCAAACGACAACGCCCGAGGACGTCAAGGCTCTCAATCGTGCCGAGCTCCCGCAGCTCTGCGACGAGATTCGCCAGGCAATCCTCGAAAGCTCCGCCGCCGTCGGCGGGCACGTTGCCCCCAACCTGGGCGTCGTTGAGCTTACGGTTGCGCTTCATCGCGTGTTTAACTCCCCCATCGACAAGATTGTCTTTGACGTTTCGCACCAGACCTACGCCCACAAAGCGCTGACGGGGCGCACGTACACTTATATCGACCCGGCACGCTATGGCGAGGCTTCTGGCTTTGCCAATCCCGACGAGTCCGAGCACGACCTGTTCGCCATGGGCCATACCTCCACGTCGGTGAGCCTGGGCTGCGGCCTGGCGCACGCTCGTGACCTGGCGGGCGATGCATACAACGTCATCGCCATCATTGGCGACGGTTCGCTTTCGGGCGGCCTGGCGTTTGAGGGCTTCAACAATGCCGCCGATCTCGACAGCAACCTGATTATCATCGTCAACGATAACGACCAGTCCATCGCCGAAAACCACGGTGGCCTGTATCGCAATCTGGCCGAGCTGCGAGCCAGCAACGGTACCTGTGAGCGCAACGTTTTCCGCGCGATGGGGCTCGACTACCGCTATCTGGACGCCGGTAACGACGTGTTGGCCCTCGTCGACGCGTTGCAGGAACTGCGCAATATCGATCATCCCATCGTGCTGCACGTCTCCACCGCCAAGGGCAAGGGCTTTGAGCCAGCCCAGAACGACCCCGAACGCTGGCATCACGTGGGTCCGTTTGACATGGCAACTGGACGCAAGCTCTGCCCGGGCCATCCGAGCGAGCCTGCGCCGCGCACCTATGCCGACATTACGGGCGAGGCGCTCAGCGCCGCCATCGAGCGCGATTCGCAGGTCGTGGGCATCACGGCCGCCACGCCCTACATCATGGGCTTTACACCCGAGCTTCGCGCTGCCGCCGGCAAACAGTTCGTCGATGTGGGCATTGCCGAGGAGCACGCCGTGACCTTTGCCACCGCGCTTGCGCGCTCGGGCGCCAAGCCAGTCTTTGGTGTGTACGGCACGTTTTTGCAGCGCGCTTACGACGAGCTGTGGCACGACCTGTGCCTCAACGACGCCCCGGCAACCATTTTGGTGTTTGGTGCGTCAATCTTTGGCACCACGTCCGAGACGCACCTTTCGTTCTTTGATATTTCCATGCTGGGTGGACTTCCCAACATGCGCTACCTAGCGCCGGCCTGCATGGAGGAATATCTGTCCATGCTGAGCTGGTCGCTCGACCACCGCGAGCATCCCGCGGCGATTCGCGTACCGGGCATCGGCCTGGTGAGCCGTCCCGATCTGGCGCCCGCCGAAGACACCGACTACAGCGCCGTTCGCTACAACGTGGTGCGCCGGGGTCGCGACGTTGCCGTGCTCGCGCTTGGCGATTTCTTTGAGCTGGGCGAGCGCGTGGCAAACCGCTTGGCTGCCGAGTACGGCATCGAGGCCACGCTCGTCAACCCGCGCTTTGCAACCGAGCTCGACCGCGAGTTCCTCGATAGCCTTGCCGCCGAGCATCGCGTTGTCGTCACCCTCGAGGACGGCATCTTGGACGGTGGCTGGGGCGAGCGCGTCGCGTGCTATCTGGCATGCACGCCGTTGCGCACGCGCACCTTCGGCATCGCCAAGGGCTTCCCCGACCGCTACGACCCCAACGAGCTGCTCGCTCAGAACGGCATGACGGTCGAGAATATGGCTGCCGAAGCCGTACGCTTGCTGAACGAGTAAGAAAACCTCCGCAAGGAAAGCACCCCTGCGGAGGTTTTTATTTTCGCGACGCGATTATCTTAACCTGTAACATCTATGGCCCGAATTTCCGTCTAACTGTTACAGATTGAGACAAAGCAGCAAGGCATGCCGCCGCGAGCGATCATGCCGTCCGCAAAACGCTATCTCAGCTGTAATAATCGACGTTTTCCCAGGTAAAACCTGTCAAAATAAACCTGTCCCTTTTTGGTAGGTAGAATTACCCATAAGGTAAGTATGTTTCTGAGTTATTTCGTGTTGACCCGTCTGAGCGCAATAGGGTATAACTCTACTCAACCGCTAGGGATTTTATTGAGAAAGGTGTTCTACTATGAGCAAGAACCTCTCCCAGCAGGTCGTTCTCGACCGCCGCGGCTTCGTTGCCGCCACCTTCGCAACCGTCGCCGGCCTTGGTCTTGCCGGCTGCTCCGACACCAGCGCCGAGGCCGACAAGGGTTCCGCCGCCGGCTCCTCCAAGAGCTCCAATGATACCGAGGCTTCCACCACGCTCGACGCTAAGGCATTCGACAAGCTCGTCGACAACGGCCCCAAGGCCGATGACGACGCCATCGCCGCCAGCACCTGGGCGACGGCCGTCAAGGATGCCGGCGTCTTTAAGATCGGCGGCGTTCAGACCTCCACGCTCTTCTCCCTCCTCAACGAGAAAGACGGTCAGACCCGCGGATTCGACGCCGGTATCGCACAGCTCCTGTCCAACTACATTCTGGGCGAGAACAAGGTCGAGATCACCCAGGTGACCTCGGACACGCGCGAGTCCGTCCTGCAGAACGGCCAGGTCGACGCCGTCTTTGCCACCTACACCATCACTGACGAGCGCAAGAAGCTCGTCTCCTTTGCCGGCCCCTACTACTACACTCAGCAGGCCATCCTGGTGCTCGCCGACAACGACGACATCAAGAGCGTCGACGACCTGGCCGATAAGAACGTCGCTGTCCAGTCCGGCTCCAACGGCCCCGCCATCCTGGAGGAGTTCGCCCCCAAGGCCAGCCAGCAGGAGTTCAAGACCGACGAGGAGGCCCGTCAGGCACTCCAGCAGGGTCGCGTTGACGCCTATGTCATCGATAACAACATGCAGCAGAGCGCCCTGGTCCGCGAGCCCGGTAAGTACAAGATCGCCGGCAAGCCCTTCGGCAGCAAGGAGCCCTATGGCATCGGCCTGCCGCTCGATTCCGACGGCGTCGCCTTTGTCAACGACTTCCTTAAGAAGATCGAGGACGACGGCACCTGGACTGAGCTGTGGCAGATCTGCATCGGTGACCGTACGGGCGACACCAATGTTCCCGAGCTGCCCGAGATCGGCGCCTAGGCAGCGAGCCTGGTAACGGCCGCAACGAAACCATATGGAAACGCATGATGCGCTTTATTGCGGTAAACTGTTTCCTCACTGAGTTGTCGGGGCTTCCGTACACACGGGAGCCCCTTTCCTTATCGGCGGGAGGTCCGCATGAGTCTCTCCGAGCTCTGGTCGCTCTATGGCCAGAACTATATCGACGCGCTGCTAGCAACCTGGGGCATGACGCTTGAGTCGTTTGCCATCGCCATGGTGCTGGCCGTCGCCGTCACTGTGATGCGCGTGTCGCCGCTCAAGCCGCTGCGCATCTTTGGCGACCTGTATGTCCAGGTCTTCCGTAACATCCCCGGCATCGCGCTGCTCATCATCGTCGTCTACGCACTGCCACCGCTCAAGGTCGTCCTGCCCTACCGCACCTGCGTTATCGTCGCCACGGTCTTTTTGGGCTCGGCCTTTGGCTCCGAGAACTTTATGAGTGGCATCAACACCGTCGGCGTCGGCCAGGTGGAAGCCGCCCGCTCGCTCGGCATGAGCTTCAGCCGTATCCTCGCCAAGATCGTGATTCCGCAGGCGCTGCGCTCGAGCGTACTGCCCATGACCAACCTCTTTATCGCCGTCATGCTTACCACCGCGCTCGGCAGTCAGGTGCCGCTTAAACCGCAGGAGCTCACTGGCGTGGTGAGCTACATCAACACGCGCTCGCTCGGCGGCGTCGCCGCGTTCTTTATCTCGGCGCTCGGCTACCTGGGCACGGCCTTTGTGGTGAGCCACATTGGCAACTACATCGATAAGAAGGTGAGGATCCTCCGATGAGCAAGCACTCCACCTCCGCGCTTACCATGCGCGATGCGCTCTACGAGGCTCCCGGCCCCAAGATGCGCGCCAAGATTCGCATCGGCACCGCCATCTCGCTTGTTGCCGTCGCCGCGCTCGCCGTCCTGGTACTGCAGCGCTTTTATGTGACCGGCCAGCTTTCGGTCCACTATTGGTATTTCTTTACGCACTTAACCACCTGGAAGTTCTTGCTTGCCGGCTTTGAGGGCACCGTTAAAGTCGCACTCACCGCCGGTGTCATTGCGCTGGTGCTGGGCCTGGCCCTTATGCTCGGCCGCACGAGCGACATTAAGCCGCTGCAGCTGGTCTGCCGCGTGCTCACCGATTTCTTCCGTGGCGTACCGAGCCTGCTGTTCATCTACTTCTTCTTTTTGGTGCTGCCCCAGTACAAGATCGCGCTGCCGTCGTTTTGGATGCTCACGCTTCCCGTCGCGCTCGCCGCAGCCGGCGTACTTGCCGAGATCTTCCGTGCCGGCGTTAACGCCGTGCCGCGCGGCCAGGTCGAAGCCGCCCAGGCGCTCGGTCTCTCCAAGGCTAAAATCACCTTTAAAATCGTGTTGCCGCAGGCCATTCGGTTTATCATTCCGTCGTTGATTTCGCAGCTTGTGGTCGTAGTCAAAGACACCACCGTCGCCTATGTGGTGAGCTACCCCGACCTCATGCAAAACGCCCGCGTGCTCATTACCAACTACGACGCCCTCGTGTCGGTCTACCTGGTTATCGCGGTCATCTACATCCTCATCAACGTCGCGATCAACAAGGCCGCTGTCTACGTTTCGCACAAGACCGGCGCGACCATCATCCGCTAACGCTTTACCATTTCGAGTCACAAGGAGCCGAGCACCATGGCACAGAGCACTTCTTCTACCGGCAATCAGCCGCTGATCGAGCTCAGGCACGTCGATAAGCACTATGGCGACCTGCACGTCCTCAACGACATCAATCTCTCGGTCGACCGCGGCGAGGTCGTCGTTGTGATCGGTCCCTCGGGCTCGGGCAAGTCGACCATGTGCCGCACCATCAACCGCCTGGAAACCATCGACTCGGGCGAGATCCTCATCGAGGGTGAGCCCCTGCCGCAGGAAGGCAAGGATCTTGCCCGCATGCGCGCCGAACTGGGCATGGTGTTTCAGCAGTTCAACCTGTTCGCACATATGACCGTACTGCAGAACGTCATGCTGGGGCCGGTCGATGTGCTGGGCGTCTCCAAGGACGAGGCCCGTGAGCGCGCCATGGACCTGCTGGGCCGCGTGGGCGTGGCCGAGCAGGCCGATAAGGTGCCCGCACAGCTCTCGGGCGGCCAGCAGCAGCGCGTGGCCATCGCCCGCTCGCTTGCCATGCAACCCAAGGCCATGCTCTTTGACGAGCCCACAAGCGCCCTCGATCCCGAAATGATCAACGAGGTGCTCGAGGTCATGGTGCGCTTGGCGCAGCAGGGCATGACGATGATCGTCATCACGCACGAGATGAACTTCGCCCGCCGCGTTGCCGATCGCGTCGTGTTTATGGCCGACGGCCAGATCGTGGAAACCGGCACACCCGACGAGTTCTTCGACCATCCCCAGACCAAGCGCGCCCAGGACTTCCTCAACTCCATCAAGGGCCACTAACCCAATTGCCACGCGGGCAAATTCATCAGTAACGTTTGCCCCGCGCCACCCCTGTGCCATGTCCACCCGGATTCGAAAGCCGCAACCATGATCGGAACTCGCACTTCATCGTCATACACCCCGCACGTCGACGTCGCCCCCGCCGACCGCCCACTCATCCTCGTCGCGCCACGTTGGGAAGATGCAAAGCCGTTTTTAAGCGAGACGCTCTCCCCCAACGAGGAGATTGCGAGCGTCTTTGTCGACGCCATTCTTGCCGCCGGCGGCCTGCCGCTGCAGATGGCCATCACCGAAGATATTGATGTTATCCGTCATTACGTCGATATCGCCGACGGCATCGCCATTCCCGGCGGCCCCGATGTCAATCCCAAACGTTGGGGCGATGATCGACCCTACGACCCCACCCTCTGCTGCGAGATCCGCGATAGCTTTGAGTTTAAGCTGGTCGGCGAGGTGCTCCGCGCCAAAAAGCCGCTCTTTACCACCTGCCGCGGCACGCAGTTGCTCAATGTCGCCACTGGCGGCACCCTGTGCATGGACGTGCCGAGCCTGGGTGCGCGCGAGGGTCGCACGCAGTGGCGTCACACCCACGTGCTCAACGATCCCGTGCACCCCGTCGAGGTCGTGCCGGGCTCGCTGCTGGAACGCACGGTTGGCGGGCACAGGCTAATCCAGACCAACTCCGCACACCACTGCTGCGTCGACCGTCTGGGTAAAAGCACGCGCTTGGTCGCCAAAGCAACCGACGGCGTTCCCGAGTGCATCGAAGTCGAAGGCCAGCCGTTCTGTCTGGGCGTGCAATGGCACCCTGAGTACACATGGAAGACACTCGAGACCGACTTTAACCTGTGGAAGTCGTTTGTCGAGGCAGCGGCCAAGGTAAAGCAGGCTCGCTAGTTCACGGACAGCACAACACAAAAGGGCGCCCCGCCGGCCACATGGTCCGGCGGGGCGCCCTTTTACCCATATGTGGCCGGCAAGCAGCCCAAGGCTCGTAAGCTCTTATTCGGCCGCCTCGCGCAGGGCCGACAACGTGGCCGCATATTGCTGCTGCAGCGCATGCATTCCCTCGCGAGCGCCGTCAACGGCATCGGCGCCACGCAGCGCTTCGGTCACCACGACCGCCGGCTCGTACAGATTATCGAATCCCAGGTTCTGGCTCACGCCCTTGAGCGTGTGCGCTGCCATAAACGCACCTTCGGCGTCTCCTGCCGCCATGGCGGCCTCCAGCTTGTCCATGCTCTCGTCATCCAAAAACTTGAGGGCAAAGCGGGCAAGCATTTCCCCGCCCATCAGCCGAGCGCACGCGTCATCATAATTAGCGCCGATCTTCTCATACGCCTCACGCATGGAAATCATGGATTAAAACTCCTTTGGTCAAACTAAATCGTGGGAAACGCGACAACGTCGGCGGGGCGTGCCAACGTCTCGGCAATACGGTCTTGCACCTCGAGCAGGCAGTCGAGCAACAGCGGGTTAAAGGTGCCGCACTTACCGTCCAGGATCATCTGGATCGCCTCCTTGTGCGGAATAGCATCCTTGTACACACGCACGCTCGTCAGAGCATCGTACACGTCGGCCACCGAGACCACCTGTGCGGCAATGGGAATTTCGTCGCCCCTAAGGCCATCGGGATAATCCCTGCCGTCCCAGCGCTCGTGGTGCCAACGCGCAATCTGGTACGCATATTCCATAAGCGCATTGCCGACGTGATGGCGGCCCAGCTCAAGCAACATGTCAGCGCCGATCGTGGTATGCGTCTTCATAATCTCGAACTCCTCGGGCGTAAGGCGCCCGGGTTTGTTGAGAATCGCATCGTCAATCGACATCTTGCCGATATCGTGCAGCGCCGAAGCCAGGGCAATCGTGGAGCGTTCCTCATTGTCGAGGGAGATCGTGTCGCTACGCTGGACCAGACAGTCAAGCAGCAGCTCGGTCAGCTTCTCGATGTTCGTAACGTGCCTGCCGCTCTCGCCGTTGCGAAGCTCCATGACGCCGGCCATGATGTCGATGAGCATGCGACTGTTCTTGACGCGCTCGTTGTACTGCTGGGACAGCAGGTTCGTCAGGCGGCGCTGTTTGGCGTACAGACGGATAGTGTTGCTTACACGACGGCGCACGACACGGGCGTCAAACGGGCGGCTGATATAGTCCGAGGCGCCCAGCTCGTATGCACGCAGAACCACATCGTCGGATTCTTCGCTCGAAATCATGATGACAGGCAGATTGTCAACAACCGATCGGCGCGACAGATCGGCCAGCACCTCAAAGCCGCTTATGCCCGGCATGACAATATCCAGCAGCACGAGCGACAACTCATCGCCATAGCGGTCGACCATGTCGAGCGCCGTACGACCGTTATCGGCCTCGAGGATGCAATACTCGTCCTTGAGCATCTCGTTGAGAATGGCTCGGTTCATCTCGGAGTCATCGACAATAAGCACCGAAGGCTTTTCGCTTTGGAAGGCCTCGATGGAATCGGCATCGGTCACGACCGTACCGGCTTTTGTCTTAGCGCGGCTCAGTAACTGGACAGCGCGGCCAACGCCCTCATCGACCGTCTCGCCATGAATGCGAACGCCACCAACACATGCCGTCAAGCTCACGTACTCATGGCCCGGAATAATCGTGGCATGAACGGCATCGGATACCTGATGCAGGCGACGGGTGAAGTCATCGGAGGGAATATTGGGCATGACGACCACAAACTTGTCGCAGCCATAGCGCACAAGCTCGTCAGTCGAACGAATTCCGCTGCGTATGGCTGTCGCCACAGCACCGAGCGCAAGGTCACCGGCATGACGGCCACACGTATCGTTGAAGACCTTAAAATCATCAAGGTCAATCACCGCAACGCCGGCCTTCATGCGGGCGCTACGGAGCTTTTCCTCGTAATATCGGCGATTGTGCACATTCGTCAGCACGTCGGTGTAGACAAGGTCCTCTTCTGCAGCCTCTTGCTCATCAATCGGACGCACCATCAACAAGACATGAGGCTCGCCCTCGACCTTCAGAGGGCGCAGGCGAGCGCGGTACTCGGTACCATCATTGAGTAGCTGCTCCGACACCTCATCCGAATCTGCCAAGGCCTCAAGACTCGACTGACGCAGACAAGGGCAGCGATCGCCGGCGAGCAAGCAGTTAGGCTCGCTCTTAATCTGATCGGCCGACAGCAAACGCACCACGGGGTAGGTCTTCGCGACGCGGGCGACCTCGGCGGCGGCCTCCTCGTCGGTTAGATTGACCTCGTGATTATTGAGCATATGGGGCCCTTTCTATCGTTACGCACGGCAACGGTGCATATCAAATGGTACAAGGGTAACATCTAACAACTGCAGGCAAACGCGCGATTATCGTTACATTTTTATGACCTGGCAAACGGCGGTAATGGAGCCGCGGGCGCGCGGTTATGGGCGCATTCGTTAACAATGACGAAACGCTAACAGTCCCCCTCCCCGCAGGTCATCGAGCGTGCTAACGCTCCAAGATATCGCGAACGGCGTTTGCCGCCGTAACGGGACGATCGCGCAGACCGTTATGCGCGCCCGGGATCATCACAAGGGGGCAATCGAGATATTCGGCAGCCGCTCGCGTGCCAGCCTCGCGGGGCGTATCGACCGAAAGCTCGCCCAAAAACACAGCCGACACCGCCTTTGACGCGCAGGCGCGCTCCCAGTCGGGAGCATATGTCATATTTGTTCCGTATTCATTGGCCATGAAGCAACGACCATTGCGCAGGGCATGTTTGGCTTCCGCCTTAGTCGTCCCAGGAGCCTCGGGGTCCAAGTCGCCGAGGGCTCCCAAGAAAAGCCGGAGCGCCCTTGAAACCTTTCCAGCCGCAATCATATCGAGCAAAACCGGAGCTGCGCCCATGCCGACGCCTTCGGCCGACACAGCCGGCTCGTGCAGAATCGCACGGGCGACGAGATGGGGTTCGGCGCGAAGAAGCTCCAGCGCCACCAACGTACCGGCGCTGTGCGCAAGCACATTTGTCGGAGCGCCGACGTGTTCGATCACGGCCTGCAGGTCGGCGGCCTGAGCGGCAAGATCATAGCTGCCGTCTGCCGCTTCGCTGCTGCTACCACAGCCGCGGCGGTCGTAGGCAATTACGCGGTAGTTGCGGCTGAGCTCACAAGCGATGCCGTCGAAAAATGTGCCGTCGACACAAGCGCCGTGCACGCACACCAAAGCAGGGGTATCAGGCGACACATCCGTGCCGGCATATTCGCGACAGGCAATCGTGGTGCCCGCATTCTCGACCGTAAAATCCATGTTGTGCCCCCATCATCAATGCCTATCCAGTTGCACGTCAGTACGGTTGGATGGACCCGCATTGCCTTACGACTTGTTAACAGATTAACTGTACCCGACCCGAGACTTTCTATGGCACGGCATAATGAGCGACGTGAAAAAACGAAACTTGTAAAGCAAGAGCCCGTACCTTGCTTTGGAGTCGATGCTATGCTTAGGCACAATTGTCTTGAGGAGCATAAGCCTATGTCTACGTTTTTGAATGCCAGCCCCATCTTTGGGCCCGTTCGCAGCCGTCGCCTTGGTCTCTCGCTCGGCGTCAACATGATGCCGGCCAGCGGTAAAATCTGCACGTTCGACTGCATTTACTGCGAAAACGGCCTCAACGCCGAGCGCCCCTGCCATGAGCCGTACAACACGGCCGCCGTGGTACTCGACGCGCTCGAGGCAAAGCTGCGCGAGATGGCAGCCGAGGGCGAGCTCCCCGATGTGATCACCTTCGCAGGCAACGGCGAGCCCACCGCCGCACCGGAGTTTCCGCAGGCCATTGCCGGCGCCGTCGCGCTGCGCGACGAGCTTGCCCCAAACTCCAAGATCGCCGTGCTCTCCAACGGCACGCGCGCCGACCGCCCCGAGGTGCACGACGCGCTCATGATGGTCGACGACAACATTCTTAAGCTCGATACCGCCGACCCGGCGTTTATCCAGCTGCTCGACCAGCCCGTTGGCCCCTACGACGTCGAGCACCAGATCGAGACGTTCGCAAGCTTTGACGGTCACGTTATTATCCAGACGATCTTTTTGACCGGCGAGTATCAGGGCAAGCCCATCGACAACACCGGCGAGGAGTACGTTGCCCCCTGGCTCGCGGCGCTTGAGCGTATTCGCCCACAAGAAGCGACCATCTACACGGTGGCGCGCGAGACACCGATCGCCGGCCTTGCCAAAGCAGCGCCCGAGGTGCTCGATGCCATTGCCGCACGCGTGCGCGCCCTCGGCATTCCCTGCCAGGTGAGCTACTAGCAAAACCACACAGCAGCCAGTGCCCGCCATCCCGCTCCATCAGTTGCGGTGATATAGTTCCTATTTATGCTGTTAAACCGCTTAAATCGGAACTATATCACCGCAACTTTTATGGACGCGTGAGTGGGCTATACTAGCTGCGGATGAAAGGAAGTTAGCCATGTATGACAAAGGACCCGTGCCCGGCCGCAACGACGCTTGCTGGTGCGGCAGCGGCAAGAAATACAAGAAATGCCATAGCGCCTTTGATGAGCGCCTCGAGCGCTTGTGGGAAGAGGGTTGGGAGGTTCTGCCCCGCACGCTCTACAAGACGCCCGCCGATATCGAGGGAATTAAGCGCTCGGCCGCCATCAACGTGGGCGTGCTCGATTATGTGGGCGAGCATATCGCCGCAGGCATGACCACCAACCAGATCGACCAGATGATCTATGACTACACCGTCGAGCACGGCGGCACGCCGGCCGATCTCAACTACGAGGGCTATCCCAAGAGTGTGTGCACCTCGATCAACGACGTCGTCTGCCACGGTATTCCCTGCGATACGGACGTCCTGCACGAGGGCGACATCATCAACGTGGACTGCTCCACGATCTTGGACGGTTACTTTAGTGATTCGAGCCGTATGTTCTGCATCGGCGAGGTCTCGGCCGAGCGCCAGCGCCTGGTCGACGTCACCCGCGCCAGCGTGGAGGCGGGTCTGGCGGCCGTCAAGCCATGGCTGCCGTTGTCCGTTATGGCCGAGGCCGTGCAAAAGACCGTCGAGGACGCCGGCTTTAGCGTGGTGCGCGAGTACGGTGGACACGGCATCGGCAAGGAGTTCCACGAGGACCCGTTTGTGGGCTTTACCACCGAAGCGCCCGACGTGGACACCATCATGGCCCCTGGCATGGTCTTTACCATCGAGCCCATGGTCAATGCCGGAGCGCCCGACATCAAGATTAGCAAGGGTGACGGTTGGTGCGTGCGCACCAAGGACGGCAGCGATTCGGCCCAGTGCGAGGTTCAGCTCGTGGTGACCGAGGACGGCTACGAGCTGCTGAGCTGGTAGCCGTAGATGCGCCGGATGCTGACGGGTACGCTCGTCTTGCATCCGGCGTTTTTATTTGAACGTTTTGCCTGATAAAACCTGCCAAAATAAACCTGTCCCTTTTTGGTAGGTCAAGCGGAGAGGACTGCTTGTGAACATCCTGGTTTTGCTGCCCGTCAACGACCGTCATCGCGCAATTCTTGAGTCGAGCGCTCCGGGCGAGGACTTTGTCTACACGAGCGCCGACGCCGCCACGCGCGAGCAGGTCGCCGATGCCGACGTGATCCTGGGCAACATCGACCCTGACATGCTCACGGCATGCGAGCATCTCCAGCTGTTGCAATTGCAGACCGCCGGCTATGACGACTACCTTGCCGCCGGCACCGTGCCGGCTGACGCCAAGCTGTCTTGCTCGATCGGCGCCTACGGTCAGGCAGTAAGCGAGCACATGTTTGCCATGGTGCTGTCTATGATGAAGCGCCTGCCCGGCTACCAGGACCTGCAGCGCGAGCATCGCTGGGAGGACTTAGGGCCGGTCACCTCGCTCAAAAATGCCAACGTGCTGGTGCTGGGCGCGGGCGATATCGGCGGACACTTTGCCACGCTCTGCCGCAGCATGGGCGCACACGTCCGCGGCATCAAGCGCCATCCGCTCGTCTACCCCATTGTGTTTGAGAACATGGACGGCATGGACGCCCTGCCCGAGCGCCTAGCCGAGGCTGACATCGTCGCATCCTTTATGCCCAGCACGCCCGAGACCCGCGGTCTGGCGAACGCCGAGTTCTTCGCCGCGATGAAACCAGGCGCCTTCTTTGCCAACGGCGGCCGCGGCGACCTTGTGGTCACCGACGACTTGGTTGCCGCCCTGGAGTCGGGACATCTCGCCGGCGCCGCGGTCGACGTCACCGACCCCGAGCCGCTGCCTGAGACAAGCCCCCTGTGGGATGCGCCCAACATGCTCATCACGCCGCATATCTCGGGCTGGTTCCACCTGGAAGCCACCCTCAACAACGTGGTCGACATCGCCGCGGAGAACCTGCGTCACCTGCAAGCCGGAGAGACGCTCCGCTGCTGGATCGAACATTAGGGTTCCGCCGTTCTAACGAACGGCGGACCGGTCGACGCTGCGAGCCCGCCGTTTGGCCAATCTGCCGTTCAATTTCAAAGGCGCGACCAGAAGGTCAGCGCCTTTTCATTTCACGGCACCTTGGCTTAAACGGCGGGCTCTCGCTGACTTTTATTCGACCTGCGGAGTCTGACTAGCGCAGGCTCTGCCTATGGAGTCCTAGCGGCTCCGTCTTACCGTTGGCGTTGCGGCATTTGCCCAGATAAAACCTGCCAAAATGAACCTGTCCCTTTTTGATAGGTTTGGCGCAATGGAGTCAGGTTGGCTTGCGCTATACCGGTAGTTCTGTCTGCGACACTCTCGCCAAAGTGATATCAAACATACATCTAGCGTTTTCGACACTTCGCTTATTAGAGCCAGTCCGTCTCCTCGTCATAGCGGTCCGAATAGGCGTTACGCTTGAGTTCTTCAGCACTCGTTGGTCGCGCCTTGGACACGTCGACCCCTGACTCATGGCAAGCGGCGACGAACAGCTGTAAACCCCGATCAATAAGCTGAGCCCCACGCTCGGCCTTCATTTCTTCGGCTCGCATTTAGAGCTCCACGCTTTCGGCACCGTTGATGGTTAGGTCGCGCTCGTAGAAGGCGGTGAGGGCGCGGATGGCGTACATCACGTCGCGTACGCCGCCGGTCTCGTAGCTTGAGTGCATGCCCAGCTGCGGCAGGCCCACGTCCACGGCGTGCATGCTCGCCTGCATGTTCGACAGGTTACCGAGCGTGGAGCCACCCGCCATATCGCTCTTGTTGGCGAAGGCCTGCGTGGGCACGTCGGCGTCATCGCAAATAGCCTGGAACACCGCGCGGCTAAAGGCATCGGTGCAGTAGTGCTGGTTGGCGGCTTCCTTGATAACGATGCCGCCGTTGAGCACAACCTGGTTGCGTGCATCGCACTTCTCGGCGTGGTTGGGGTGCACGGCATGTGCATTGTCGCAGCTCACGAGCATCGAGGCGGCAAGCGCACGGTGGTACGACTCGTCGTCAAAGCCCAGCGATCCGTTGATGCGGCGCAGCGCATCGGCCAAGAACGTCGACATGGCGCCCTGCTTGGTCTCGGAGCCAACCTCCTCGTTATCAAAGCAGCAGAAGACCGAGACGTCATGCGCGTTCTCGGCACCCAAAAATGCCTGTAGCGAGGTATAGGCGCAGGCCAGGTCGTCAAGCTTGGGCGTCGAGATAAACTCGTCGGCCCAGCCCCAAATGCGCGCATCCTGACGATTGACCAGGAACAGATCACGGCCCAGAATCTGCTCGGGCTCGACGTCCAGCTCATCGGCAATCAGGGCATCGAAGTCACCCTGCTTAAGCTCGCCGGCGCTAATGAGCGGGCACAGGTCAACGGCTCGGTTGGGAGCAAAGCCCTCGTTAACGCCGCGGTTCATATGGATAGCAAGACTCGGAATGATAGCGACCTCGCGCTCGGTGGCAAGCAGGCGGCTCTCGATACGGTCGCCCTCGCGCACCAGCACGCGGCCCGCGAGCGCCAGCGGGCGATCGAACCAGGTGTAGTCGATCATGCCGCCGTAGGCCTCGGTGTTCAGGCGCAGCGTCTCGCCCGCGCCGTCGAGCTCAGGCACGGCCTTGACCTTAAACGTCGGCGAGTCGCTGTGCGACGCCGTCAGCTGAAAATGGTAGTCGCCGGCAACGCCGTCCTCGCCCCACGTAGCAGCCAGGTCCTCGCCCACCTTAAAGGCAACAACGCTCGAGGTGTTACGCTGCGTGTAATAACGCCCGCCCGGCTCGATATCCCACGCCGCGTTCTCGGGCAGATAGGTAAAGCCCGCCTCGTCGAGCTCGGCCATAATGGTCGCCGCCGTATGGAACATGCTGGGGCATGCCTCGATAAAGTCGATAAGGTCGTTGGCGGCTTCGATATCGTCGGCCGTCACATGCGCGCGCTCGGGCGTTTCCTGATCCGTCATGCTCTCCCCTTTCGCTGGGTTGATGGTCCCCTCCAGCATACCCCGCCGCGCCAGCGCCGCGCCTTTCATTCCATGTTTAATCACGCGCCGCTCGCCAAGTTGAGCCATCATGCCCGTGCACCTTTTGCGACAATTACGTTAACAGGACGAGAGGGGCCGTCATGAAGCCACGTAACATTGCCATCGCCTGCGGTGTCGCGGGAGTCGCCGTCGGCCTTGCCGCTGCCGCCGGCATCGTTTACCGCAAGCAAATCAAGTCCGTCGCGTCGCTCAAACGCTTGACCGGCTACGCGGATGGCTATGACCTGTACGCAATCGACATCGCTTACGATTACGACCTCGACCGCGTCATCGCCGCTGGCGTGCGCGACGACCAGGCCTACATCGATGCCGTGGCGGCGCAGGTGCTGCCCGGCGTGCCGGCGCATGTCCAGGCGCCCCAGTTTGCCTGCAGCGCCTTTGCTGCCGTGGATGCCGAAGGCCGCGTGCGCACCGGTCGCAATTACGACTTTAAGGACGACACCTCGGCGCTGCTGGTGCGCAATCACCCACGCGGCGGCTATGCTTCCATCGGGCTTGCCGCCCTTAACAACCTGGGCGATAACACTCCGCTTGACTCCGTCGCCGGACGTGCCGCCGCACTCATGGGCCCGTTTGCCCAGCTCGACGGTGTTAACGAATGCGGCGTGTCCATTGCCGTACTCACCCTGGATTCCAAGCCCTGTGACCAGGACACACAACGCCCCGTCATCAATACCTCGCTCGCCATCCGTCTGGTGCTCGACCGTGCCGCCACCACGCAAGAAGCTGTCGACCTGCTTTCCGCCTACGACATGCACGCCATGGCAGGACGCGACTACCACTTCTTTATCAACGACGCCGCCGGTGACGCGCGCGTAGTAGAGTGGGATCCGCACGATCCGGACCGCGCTTTCAAAGCGACTCCCGTACGCCAGGTTACGAACTTCTACGCCTGCTATGGCGACGAAGTGCTACCCAACCAAAAGAATGGCGAACTGGGACATGGTAAAGAGCGCGCCGTCGCAATCGCCGATGTCCTTGACGCCCATGCCGGCGCCCAAGACGAGGCAGTCGCTTGGAAAGCCCTACGCGCTGCGGCGCAAGAGCCCAATCCGGAAGACATCACCAGCAATACGCAATGGTCGGTCGTCTTTGACAATACCGAGCCCGCTGCCGCCATCACGCTGCGCCGCCACTGGGGCGACGTCGACGCCTTCGCGCTGTAAGGAGCTGGCACCGTCGTCCTTACGCTCGCCTGACGTTGCTTACATTTCCATACGCTTGAGCTAACACGTTTTACCTCCGTATCAACAGTGTGCGGGGGTAAACTTATGCGCATGTTATAACTTGCCCGGAAGGATTCATCATGCTTAGGATCGGTCTTCTTACTAGTGGCGGCGACTGCCAGGCGCTCAACGCCACCATGCGCGGCATCGTCAAAACGCTTATGACCAATAGCGAAGAACCTATCGAGATTTATGGCTTTGAGGACGGCTACCAGGGCCTTATCTACAGCAGGTTCCGCGTCATGACGCCCGCCGATTTTAGCGGCATCCTCACCCGCGGCGGCACTATCCTGGGCACGAGCCGCACGCCGTTCAAGCGCCTGAACATTCCCGAGGCTGACGGCGTCGAGAAGGTGCCCGCGATGGTCCACACCTATCATAAGCTGCAGCTCGACTGCCTGTTTATGCTGGGCGGTAACGGCTCCACCAAGACTGCCAACCGCCTGCGCGAAGAGGGCCTCAACGTTATCGCCCTGCCCAAGACCATCGATAACGATACCTGGGGCACCGAGATGACCTTTGGCTTTACGAGCGCCATCGACGTCGCCACCAAGTGCATCGACGACATTCACACCACCGCTTCGAGCCATGGGCGCGTGTTCGTCATCGAGATCATGGGGCACAAGGTTGGCTGGATCCCGCTGTACGCCGGCGTCGCGGGCGGCGCGGATGTCATCTTGATTCCCGAGATCCCCTACGACATGGACCAGGTCATCAAGACCATCGAGCATCGCATGGAGACCGGCAGCCGCTTTACCATCGTGGCCGTCGCCGAGGGCGCTATCTCTAAGGAGGACGCAGCGCTGTCCAAGAAGGAGTACAAGAAGAAGCTCGCCGAGCGCACGAGCCCGTCGATCGTCTACGACATCGCCAAGGAGATCGAGGCCAAGACCGGTCGCGAGACCCGCGTCGCTATCCCCGGTCACACGCAGCGCGGCGGCCAGCCCGACGCTCAGGACCGCATCTTTGCGACCCAGTGCGGCGTCGAGGCCGCGCTTGGCTGCCTACGCGGCGAGTTTGGCTACATGATCGCCCTGCGCGACGGCAAGATGTGCCACATGCCGCTCGAGGAGGTCGCCGGCAAGCTCAAGTATGTCGACCCCCAGAGCGATCTGATGCGCGAGGCCAAGGCGTTGGGCATCAGCTTCGGCGACGAATAGCCTCGGCCGAAATCCATCCCATCGGGCCCTCCGATCCCGCCCGACGCATTTCGATTTAGCTCCTCCCTTGACTCCGTCAAAGGTCGCCAATCGAAATCGTCGGGCGGGGTCGGAGGGCCCTTCGTTTACATACTCGCCGAGGCTATTCGTCTTCTTGCTGCGGGTGCCTGGCCTGAAATTCAGTTGCGGTGAAATAGTTCCTGCTTAGCCCGCAAATGGCTGAATCTAGGAACTATTCCACCGCAACTTACGTATGATCGGAGCGGCTACAGCACAAGCATCGGCGTTCGTTTGATGGTCCGCCACGAAATGGGGCCATCTACTACGTTTAACTCGATGGGGCCAACCATGACCGCCTTTTCGAAAATCGACAGGCCTTCTACCTGCGGTTTTGTTTTTTGTTTTCCCGGCATGGTTGAGGGTATCCAATTAAACATAGTAGATAGGCCCATTTTGTGGCATACGACCCATTCAAGCCCTATCTCGAAGGCTAAAGAGAGCCTCTCATCCACGCCTGAGAGCGAAAAGCAAATAGAATAAAAGGCAAATGAAAAGCCCGTTTGACGAGCGGAGGACATATGCGCGACGTAGCCGAAAGCGACTGGAAGCTGTTTAAGAAAACGCTTCCTCAATGGCAAGAACGTTATATGGAAAAGCTCATCGGCCAGTACGTTGAGATACTGAATGGCGACAGCGAAGCGTCCAGTAGATTTTGGGCACTAGAAGAGAGCCTCAATAGAGACAAGCTGTCCTCAGGCGTAATTGCAAACGACATTCGCCGCAGCACAATGCACCGCGAGATAGCCAATTTGCTTATCGACAGCGTGATCACCCTTGACGACCTTGACGGTTTTACCGAGGACATTAAGAGCTATGCGCAACACTGGATTGGCCAGTAAGAGCACCGAACGACAAACATCCCCAGCAAAACGGGGCAAACGCCGGGCCACCTATAGGCTGCCCGGCGTTTGCCCAGATAAAACCTGCCAAAATAAACCTGTCCCTTTTTGGCAGGCTACTCGGCGCTCTTGAGGGCGCCGACCATGTCGATCTTGTTGAGCGTTCGGTTGGTGGCGAGGTTGACGATAAACGTAAAGCCAAAGGCCAGCAGCACGGCGAGCACGTAGCTCAGTGGCTCGACCTCGACGTCAAAGTACAGCGACGGCATCTGCAAAATGTAGGTAAAGCTCTCGGCCAGCAAGCCGCCCAGCGGCACGCCCAGCGCAGCGCCGATCGCCGTGAGGATCAACGTCTCCTTGTTGACGTAGTGGTGCACCTCGCCACGGCGGAAGCCCAGCACCTTGATGGTCGCCAGCTCGCGCTCGCGCTCGGAGATATTCGTGTTGGACAGCGTAAACACCACCACAAACGATAGGCACGCCGCCATAAAGGTCACGAGCACCACGACGGAATTGATGATAGTGAAGTTCGCCTCGAAGTTCTGCCAATGTTCAGCCGTGCTCGAGATGGTGAGCCAACCGTCGCTCTTAAGCTTCTTGCTAAACGCAATCTGATCGGCCGACGAGCCCTTAAGCAGCACAAAGACGCCGTTAAGGCGCGCGCTTCGACCGAACGCGCGCTCATAGGTGCCCTGCGTCATGTAAAGCGTGTTGCCCAGATAGTTGAGCGAAATGTCACTGACTTTGACCTTGGCAACATTGAGCGACGAATCCTGGACGTGCGCCGTATCGCCCGGCTGAATCCCCAGTACCAGCTGTGAACTTTTGCTCAGATACACGTCTCCGTCACGCAAAGACAGCGGTTCTTTGGACTCATCCTCCAGGCGCACGTAATCGCCCAAGTCACCCGTGCGGTCGTCGGGAATCACGATGAGCTGCACAGTCTCGCTCTTGCCACCAAACGTAAAGGCGACGTTGTCGGTCATAATCGGCAGGGTTGAGGTCACGGTCACGTTGGAATCATTGGCCGCGCTGCGCTCATCCAATGCCGCGCACGTCTGCGAAAAATCGTCGGGATTGGCGACCGCCAGCAGGTCGTAGCGCGTGATATGCCCGTACTGTTTGGGCGAAAGCGCCACCGACGTGTCACGGATGCCCATACCGCAGATCACGAGCGCTGTGCAGCCGGCGATACCGAAGATGGTCATAAAGGCGCGCTTTTTGTAGCGGAACAGGTTACGCGCCGCCACCTTGTTTAAGAAGCCCATGCGGCGCCAGATAAATCCGATACGCTCGAGCAGAATGCGTGAGCCGGCACGCGGCGCCTTGGGACGCATGAGCGAAGCCGGCGTCTCGGCCATCTCGTGGCGGCAGGCGATAATCGTGGCGCCCACCACGCCCACGGCAAACAGCGCTACCGACACGAGCGACGACACGATATCGTACGAAAGCAGCATCTGGGGCAGCGAGTACATGTCGTCGAACACCGTAAACAGGAACAGCGGCAGGCCCACAAATCCGATGATGTTGCCAAGCACGCCGCCGATCAGACACGCCCACAGCGAGTAGTCCACGTATTTGGACAGGATACGCCCACGTGAATAGCCGAGCGCCTTGTACAGGCCAATAAGTGTACGCTCCTCCTCAACCATGCGCGTGGCGGTGGTGAGGCTGATGAGCACAGCGACGACAAAGAAGATAAATGGGAACACCGTGGCGATGGCCTCGATCGAAGAACTGTCGCTCTCGACGCTCGAGTAGCTTGCGATGTTACCGCGGTCCTGGATGTACCAGGAGCATTCGCCCAGATCGGAAAGCTCGGCGCGGGCATCGGCAAAATGCTGGTCAGCGGCGGCGCGGCGCTGGTCCAACTCGGCCTGAGCCTGGACGCGCTCCTCGCTGCCCTCGGCCATGCGATTGATGTTGCCCTGTTCAATCCCAAAGAGCATATTCGCCTCGCGCTCGGCCGTATCCAAGCTTGCCGGCGTGTCGACCATCAGCTCCTGAGCACGCGCCTTCTCACGCTCCTCACGGATTTTCTCGATATTGCCCTTGACCTCATTGATCTTTGCCGCGTAGGCATCCGAATAGGAGTTGAGACTCTTGGCTCCCTCGACGATCACGTGGACCGCGGAGTAGGAAGAAGATGTCGCGGCGTCCTCGCTCACATAGAACTTATAGTCCGCCGCCGAAGCAGCGCGAAAGGCGTTGACTGTCGAGTCGGAGCTCACATCAGTGGGATCGAGGACCTCGGCCGTAATGGTGTAATCGCCCGCGGCAAACTGATCCTTGGCGCTTTGGTTCGATGAACTTGCGTCATTGGCGGCAAAACTCACCGTATCGCCGAGCTTTTTGCCCGAAGCCTTCAGGAACTTCGAAGTCACCGCAACCTCATCGGCGCTCTCGGGCAAATCGCCGCTCACCAGCACCGGCTGATCGATGTTCTCCTTGGAGAGACTCTGCACGACCACGCGCTCGCGCGTTGTGCCCACGGCGGTGTAGGCGGTCTCGGTGTAGATACCCTCGGCCGTCTCGACGCCGTCGACCTCTTGGATGGCCGCGAGATCGTCGCGCGTAAGGCCATAGGTCGACTGCACGTTAATGTCATAGACATTCTGCTGGTCAAAATAGGCGTCGACCGAATCGCGCAGGTCCTCGCAGCCCGCCTTAAGGCCGCACATCACGCTCACGCCGAGCGCGGTGATGACCACGATGGACAAAAAGCGCTTAAGACTGCCTCGGATTGTGCGGTAGATGCCGCGGCGAAAAACCGTCGGCACCATATCGTTTGAGCTTTGAGCGGTACGGTAGGTCGTAAAATCCTGCTCGCGCTCCGTATTCTGCGCGTCGTGGCGTAGGCTGTTTTGGCGATCTTGGTCCATGGGCGCTACCACTCGATCGTCTCGATAGGCACGGGATTTTGCTGGACCGTCTCGCTCTCCACGCGGCCGCTCCTAAAGCGGATCAGACGATCGGCCATGGGCGCCAGCGCGGAGTTGTGGGTGATGATGATGACCGTAATGCCCTGCTTGCGGCAAGTGTCCTGCAGCAGCTGCAAGATCTGCTTGCCGGTTTTATAGTCAAGTGCGCCCGTGGGCTCGTCGCACAAAAGCAGCTTGGGGTTCTTTGCCAGCGCGCGGGCAATGGACACGCGCTGCTGCTCGCCGCCCGAAAGCTGCGCGGGGAAGTTGGCGAGGCGCTCACCCAAGCCAACCTGGCAAAGCGTTTGCTCGGCATCGAGCGAATCGGGGCAGATTTGCGCCGCAAGCTCAACATTTTCGAGCGCCGTCAGGTTGGGGACCAGATTGTAGAACTGGAAGACAAAGCCGACATCGGCGCGGCGGTATTCCACGAGCTGAGCCTCGTTGGCGGAGCTCACGTCGCGCCCGTCCACCGTCACGGTGCCGGAGGTCGCCGTATCCATGCCGCCCAGAATGTTGAGCGCCGTGGTCTTGCCGGCACCCGAAGCACCCAGAATGATGGCGAGCTCGCCGCGCTCGACCGTAAAGCTCGCGCCGTCGAGTGCGTGAATGCGGGCGTCGCCCTCGCCGTATGCCTTGATGACGTCTTTGAATTCGATATAAGCCATCGATCGGTTCCCATCTGGTCGGATAACTCTTTAGTATTACCCATTTCGCACCGACTAAAAAGGGACGGGTTTATTTTGGCAGGTTCTATATGGGGAAACGGCAGCTATAGATGAGGCGCCGGGGAGGCAGAGAAATCATCGATGGGGTCAGGCCGACCGCCAAACACAACGCACGCATCTCAATCTGTCAGCCAAATCATTCGAACAACTGTTCGTTTCTATGATATGATTCCGCTATCTAAGCAGGCCAATACGCAGAAAGGCGGCCAACATGGCGTTCGACTTTAAGAAGGAATGCAAGGAGCTCTACAGACCTGCAAGCAAGCCGAGTATCATAACTGTCCCGCCTATGAGCTACGTTGCCGTTCGCGGAAAGGGCGACCCAAATACCGAAGGTGGCGAGTATCAAAATGCCCTGCCGCTGCTTTACGGCATCGCCTATACCGTCAAGATGTCAAAGAAAGGCTCAAGGAGTATCGAGGGCTATTTCGACTTTGTGGTACCGCCGCTCGAGGGCTTCTGGTGGCAAGACTCCCCGAGCGGCGACATCGATTATGTACGCAAGGACGATTTCAACTTTATCTCGTGCATCCGCCTGCCCGATTTCGTCACTCAGGATGACTTTGACTGGGCGGTCGCGGAAGCCACGGCCAAAAAGAAACTGGACTTTTCTGCCGTCGAGCTGCTTAAAGTTGACGAGGGTCTCTGCGTTCAATGCATGCATACCGGACCCTACGACAGCGAGCCGGCAACCGTAGACGCCATGCATGAATATGCGACCGAGCAGGGCTATGTCCCCGACTTCTCAGA
>DBFBFY010000137.1:0-5763 GCA_048201615.1 Collinsella sp. | reverse complement strand
CGAACTCTTCCACATAACCGCAAACGGGGCAAACAAACTTCATGATTCGATCCTTTCGATCGATGGCGATTGTGCGCTCGTCCGGTCCCGTAAGGGCCCTCTCCGGACGTGCGTCTTGACGAGTTCTATTATCCATAAATGTAACCAAATGTGAAGCCTATTAGGAATGATTTTTAATAAAACAATTTCGAGATATGAAGATGTTGATTGATTAACGATTGGGAGGCCGTCTGCGATCTCTGCTGAGTACAATCGGGCGAGCAAATGTTGACCTATCAACAAATGAAGGAGCTTCCTTTATGCATCTAGCCCGCCGCGCCTGGTGCCGAACGTATCAAACGGTTTTTCGCATCGCATTGCCGGTGCTGCCCTATACCGAGCCACGCATTCTAGAACACGCTGAGGATGTGCCCACAGTGCTTCAAAAGCGTTCGATACAGCGGGTTCTTATCGTGACGGATCCCGGCATTGCCCGTCTGGGGCTCACGGCACCGCTCGAGACAGCGCTCGCGTCCAAGGGAATTGGCGTTGCGGTCTATGCCGAAACGCGTGCGAACCCCACGGTCTCAAACGTGGAAGAAGCGGCGTCCCTGTATCGAGAGCGCGCCTGCCAGGCCATTATCGGCTTTGGCGGTGGCTCGGCCATGGACTGTGCCAAGGGCGTGGGAGCACGTATCGCGCAGCCAAACAAGCCCATCAACAAGATGCGCGGCCTGTTGCGCGTTCATCGTCTCCTGCCGCTGCTTATTGCGGTTCCCACTACTGCCGGTACGGGAAGTGAAGTCACGCTCGCGGCGGTTATCACCGATGATGAGACGCACTATAAATACCCCATTAACGACTTTGTGCTCATCCCGCGTTTTGCAGTCCACGACCCCGAGTTTACGCGCGGGTTGCCTGCCTCCATTACGGGGCAGACGGGTATGGATGCCCTGACGCATGCTGTCGAGGCCTTTATCGGCCGTAGCACCACGCCCTACACGCGCAAGATGGCGCGTCAGGCGGTCCAGCTCATCCGCGACAATTTGCTCGAGGCCTATGAGCATGGCGACGACATGCGTGCGCGCCGCAATATGCTTTCGGCGGCGTATAAGGCGGGCGTTGCGTTTACCCGCTCCTATGTCGGATATGTGCATGCCATCGCGCACAGTCTGGGCGGCCGATACGGAATTCCGCACGGTTTGGCCAACGCGATCATCCTGCCGCACATGCTTCGCGCTTATGGTGACGCCGCCGCCCCCAAGCTTGCCGATCTTGCTCGCATGGCGGGCGTTGCGCCGGCTACCGCGCGGGACAGTCTTGCAGCCGAGGCCTTTATCGATTGGGTCGACCGCATGAACGAGGCCCTGGGAATCCCCAAATATGTCCTGGGCATTCGCCGCTCCGACATTCCCGAGATGGCGGCGCATGCCGATGCCGAGGCCAATCCCTTGTACCCCGTTCCTCTTTTAATGGACCGCCTGGAGCTCGAGCATATGTACGAAGTTGTTGCAGGTGGTATGTTTGAGGACGAGAACTAGGAGGTTGCCATGAACACCGAGGAAATTGCGCGCATCGTCGGCGATCAGCGCACCTACTTTAAGACGCACGCTACGTTTGATGTCGATGCTCGACGTCGCGCGCTCGTGAGTTTACGCGATACGGTACGGGCGCACGAGGCCGATATTGCCCATGCGCTCAAGACCGATTTGGGTAAGTCGCATGACGAGGCATATATGTGCGAGATCGGCACGTCGCTTTCCGAGATTCGCCATCAGATTGCGCATATGGCCCGATGGAGCCGCCCGCGCCTGCGCCCCTGCGACCTCGCCAATGCCATTAGTGTGTGCAAAACGCAAGCCGTGCCCTATGGCGTCACGCTCATTATGGCTCCGTGGAACTACCCGTTTTTGCTGACGCTCGAGCCGCTCGCTGGCGCGCTCGCTGCAGGTAACACCGTGGTCATCAAGCCGAGCGCCTATGCGCCGGCTTCGAGCGCGGTGCTCAGGCAGATTTGCGAGGAAGCATTTGATCCGCGCCTGGTGACGGTCGTCGAAGGCGGGCGTGCCGAGAATGAGGCGCTGCTCGACGAGTGCTGGGACAAGATCTTCTTTACCGGTAGCGTTCCGGTCGGCAAGCTCGTCATGGAGCGCGCAAGTGAAAACCTTACGCCCGTGACGCTTGAGCTGGGCGGCAAGAGCCCCTGCATCGTGGATGCGACGGCAAACTTGAAGGTCGCGGCACGCCGCATCGCCTTTGGTAAATGGCTCAACGTGGGCCAGACCTGTGTAGCGCCCGACTATCTGCTGGTCGATACGCGCGTACATGATGAGCTGTTGGGCCTCATCAAGGAGGAGGTCCGCCGCATGTTTGGCGAGCATCCGCTCGACAACGAGGACTACGGTCATATTGTCAATGCCAAGCATTTTGCGCGCGCACGCGGACTGATCGACCCCGATAAGGTTGTGCTGGGAGGCACGGCGCGCGAGTCGTCGCTCAAGATTGAACCGACGATCCTAGACGGCGTGACCCCCGATGACGCCGTGATGCAGGAGGAGATTTTCGGCCCTATCTTGCCGGTGCTGACGTTTGAGAGTCTAGACGAGGCCGAGACGTTTATTACGGATCGTCCGACGCCGCTGGCCCTGTATATCTTTAGCCAGGACCGCGAGGTCCAGCAGCGCTTTGTGCGCTATGTGCCCTTTGGCGGCGGCTGTGTCAACGACACGATCATGCACTTGGCTACGAGCCATATGGGCTTTGGCGGCATGGGAGCGAGCGGCATGGGGCAGTACCATGGCCGCGAGAGCTTCGATACGTTTAGCCACAAGAAGAGTATCGTGAACAAGGCGACCTGGCTGGACGTGCCATTCCGTTATGCGCCCTACGCAAGCTGGAAGCACAAATTCGTGCGCATGTTTGTGCATTAGGAAATGACAGGTAATACGAACAAGTGTTCCTATTACCTGTCATTTACGTTAGACTACTGCTATGGGGTGCGGATGGGCCAACTCCCTTTAGAAGGGAATTGGTATGAACGTAAGCGATGTTATTTCGTTACTGGCGTTGTTAATCGCGGCTATCGAACTCGGCCTGTTTATCGGCCGAATGAAATAGCCGCCCCCGCGTAAGCGAAGACGGCCACTTCTCACGATGAAAACGTGTATCGGAGTTGGCAAGACCCGCTGCAACGGGTGCCATCCGTACTCCTATCTTATCTGCAAGCGCTCTGTCTCGCAAGCGTTGCGAGACAGAGCGCTTGAAAGACGCAGGCAGGATGAATTTGTGTCCGCGCGAGTTCGTAGACTTCTCTGTAAGGTTAAACGCCGGGTATTCCGGCTGTTAGAGGAGTTGCCATGTACGAGCCTTCACGTGTTCTTTTGTCGTTTCATATTGCAGGATTTCAATATGCCGACGGCGCTTTGGTCCTAGGCGATCTTAAAGCGGGCGATAAACTGACGCTGTGCGCCGAGCGCGATAATCCCCATGACCCCGAGGCGGTTGCAATCTACTATGGCAAGACCAAACTTGGCTATGTTCCGGGAAATGAGGCCGGCCCGCTGTCCTTGATGATGTATTACGGCCATGAGGGCGTATTTGAGGCCCGCGTGCAACAGGTCGCTCCCGAGCGCAGCCCGTGGCATCAGGTGCGCGTTGGCCTCTACGTGGTGGATGCCCGCTAGTCGGCAATGGAGGCGGCCATGTTTGATGACGACGACCAGTTCGATCTGACAGACGATCCGTTTGAGTGGGATCTGCTACTCGACGACGATGAGCTGGAGCAGGACCGTAAGAAGCGGCAGGACAAGAAAACTCAGGGTGACGCCTCGAACAAGCAGGACAAGCGCCGCCGCGGACTGTTCGGCGGGCTCTTTGGATAACCGCCGCATCGCTGCGTCTGTATACTTAGCACGAGTTGAACACGTTGCGAAATGAGGACAGAGACGATGATGTGGTTTACCGCCGACCTGCACCTGGGCGACACGAATATCCTGCACGACATGGATCGACCGTTTGATTCGGTCGAGGAGATGAACCGTAAGGTCGTCGATGCCATCAATGAGTGCGTGGCGGCGGACGACCGTCTCTATATCTTGGGAGACTTTACCTATCGTTTGCCTCTGGCGGAGGCGGTGCGCCTGCGCGAGCGTATCGAATGCAAGAATGTGACGCTCATCCGCGGTAATCATGACGGTGATTGGGAAGACCCCGGCGCACCGCAGATTTGGGAAGACGTGCGCGATTACCTGGAGATTGCTCCCGGCTATGCCAAGGGCCATCGTCTGGTTATGAGCCACTACCCCATGCTCAGCTGGAATGGCAAGGCGCGTGGCGCCATCATGCTGCACGGGCATATCCACAGCAGGGGAGACCGCACCAACGCGCGCAACCGCGATCGCGAGCGCCCCATTTTTCGCTACGATGTCGGTCTCGATGCCAACGAGTACAGGCCCGTAAGCCGAGACCAGATCTTGAGCTTCTTTGGGCTATAGGGCGCCCAAACCACCACAAAGGGGACAGGCACCTTTGTGGTGGTTCTGGCGCCGTTGCCATTATGGCGGCGGCGCCTTTTTTGTCCGTGCGGCGCGGTAGAGTGTAGGCGGTTGAAATTTGCGTCCATCGAGGAGCTGCTATGAACGAGATCAGGTGCCCGCATTGCGGCGAAGTGTTTAAGGTCGATGCGTCCGGCTATGCGGATATCGTCAAACAGGTGCGCGATGCCGAGTTCTCGCGCGACCTGGATGAGCGTGTGAAGGCAGTCCAGCGCGAGGGCGAGCAGGCGCTGGAACTTGAGCGCTCGCGTTCGACGGCCGCCTTGCAAGAGGCAGAGTCTCAGCGCAACGCTCAGCTTGTCGAGCAGAAGAACGCTGCGGCCCAGCAGCTGGCGCAAGAAGTCGCCAAGCGCGATGCCGAGCTTGCCGAGCTGCGCGCCAAGCTTGAGGGCGCTGCCACGGAGCGCGAGAGTGCAAGCCAGCGCGCGGCGGTTGAGGCCCGTGCGGATGCGCAGAAGGAAAACGCAGAGCTCCAGCGTGAGATTGACAACCTGCGCGCGCAGCTGGGACGCAAGGATGACGAAGCCAAACTTGCCGAGGCGGCGGCGCGCAATGCTGCTCAAAACGATCTGTCCGCCCGCGACGCTCAGATTGCTGAGCTACAGGCAAAGCTCTCCGCTGCGGACAAGGCCCAGGAGATGGCGCTTGCCGCTGCCACGGCAGAGTCGCAGCGTGAGCTCGATGCCGCTCGCAGCGAGGCCGAGCGCGCGCTTGCTGACTATCGCGCGAAGGTACAAGAGAAGTTTTCCGCCGCAAAGGCTCAGTCCGAGCAAGAGGTCGAGGGCCTGCGTGCCCAGCTGCGCGAACAGGAGCTGACGGCCAAAATGAACCTATCGGAGGCGGTCGCCGCGGCGGAGCGTGAGCGCGATGAGGCACGTGCCAAGCTCGCGAGCGAGCTGGCGGTGCGCGATTCTCGCGAGGAACAGGTCAAGGTGGCACACGAGCTCGAGCTCGCGCAGGCCAAGCGCGCGAGCGATGACCTGATTCGCTACAAGGACGAAGAGATTGAGCGCCTTAAGGATATGAA
The DNA here is from genome assembly GCA_048201615.1 of Collinsella sp. GTDB lineage: Bacteria > Actinomycetota > Coriobacteriia > Coriobacteriales > Coriobacteriaceae > Collinsella. Next base: position 204 of record DBFBFY010000137.1, on the reverse strand, counting down.
GGTCCGCCTGTCCACCAAGATGGTGGGCGAGTCACTCGAGCAGCACTGCGAGACCGAGTTTAACCGTCTGCGCATGACGGCGTTTCCTAACGCGTACTTCGAGAAAGATAACGATGCGTCCGAGGGTACCAAGGGCGACTTTATCTTCCGTGAGTGCGACGCGAGCGGCAACGAGGTCATTTCGATTATGTTCGAGATGAAAAA
>DBFBFY010000136.1:0-7050 GCA_048201615.1 Collinsella sp. | reverse complement strand
CAGACGCTTGATCATGCTGTTGACGTCTTCCTCGGTCACATCGCGGCGCTCGTTAACCTCGATATTCTTCACCTCGGCCTTGACCTGGCGAATGATGGACAGGCGAACCTTGTCCTTGGCCTTCATGGCCGCGATCATTTCTTTCTGCAGCTCTTCGTTGGTCATCTGCAAATCCTCTCTAATAGCGTGGGCGGCACTCACGCGAGCACCGCCCCATGGTTACTCAGTCTTCGACGAATCGTCGGTCGAACTCTTGGTGACGCCCTTCAGACTCACGTTATAGGGTACGTCCTTGGGCATGGGGTTGACGGTGATGTCGGCATCCTTCTTGTACTGCTCCAGCCACTCGCTGTACGCGGTGCTGGCCGCTTGCGTCTTCACCACGTTGGAGACGTACTTTTTGATGTCCTTGGGCACCTGGTTGATGTCATCAACCTGATTATCGACATGGAAGTAGTCGGTGCACTTGATGATGTGGTAGCCATAGGTCGACTCGACGACTTCGCTCACGTCGCCCTTGTTGAGTCCCTCGAGCGCCGTCTGGTAGCTGTCGACGAAAGTGGTGAGCTTATCCCAGCCCACATCGCCCTTCTTCTCCTTGGAACCGGTGTCCTCGGAGTACTGCTCAACGGCGCCCTCAAAGCTCAGCTCACCGGAGTTGATCTTGTCCAGGCACTCCTGCGCCTTGGTCTTGGCGGCAGCCTTGTCCTCGTCGGAAGCGTCAGAATCAACCTTGATCAGGATGTTCGACGAGCGGCGGGCGTCGTTGTAGCTGGACAGGTTTTCGTTGATGTAATCGACAATCTCGCTGTCCTTGGGCTTGCTCGTGGGCGCGACGGCATCCTTGAGTTTCTGCTGCGCCAGACTCTCCTTGAGTGAGTCCTTGTAGGTGTCCTCGGTATAGCCGTAGGTCTTGAGGGTCTTCTTAAAGGCCTTGGCGCCGCCCGCGCTCTTGCACGCGTCCTTCCAAGCCTTCTCGACCTCCTCGTCAGACACCGTCACGCCGTTCTCCTTCTGTGCCTGTTGAAGCAGAATCTGCTGCGTGTAGGAGTCGATGAGTTGCTTGCGGTACTTCTTGGGCGTGAGGTCGTTGTCAACCAGATACTGCGCCCAATCCTTATCCTTGGTGTAGCCGTAGGACGTGCGCATGCTCATGATCTGCTTGGTCACGGTGTCCTCGGTGAGGTTGGTGCCGTTGATAGTTGCAGCAACACCGCCGGTCAGCTTGTAGCCCGAGGCGTCCTCGGCCTGCGACATAAGGCCGGAGCACGCCATCGCCGAGACGGAAAGCAGCATCGCCAGCACGCCGATGACCACCAGGACGATCTTGACGGTCTTAGACACGTACGTCTTGCGCTGCTTCTTGCGAGAGCTGGAGGCAGCGCGAGCCTGCTGCTCGGGCGTCGGCTCGGGCGCAGGGTTCTTTTTCTTATTTGCCATAGTTGGCCTTTCGCATAACGAATCGAACAAACGCCATTGTGTCACAACGCGGCCCCCGCGGCACGCTTGGTGCATTGGGGGCAGGTTAATCTGCACCATTTTGGTGCAAAGGGGACAGATGTGGCACTTGGGGACGTTCTTTATATGCCGGCACTTGGGGACCGTCCCTTACTGCCGGCAGAAAAGGAACGTCCCCAAGTGCCGACTCAGCCCCACCTTAGAAGTGACGGCGGATGGCGTCGACCATACCCTGGGACGTGGTCTGGCCGAGCACGTCGGCTGCGGCATCGGCGTCCATAAAGATGTTCATGAGCGCCTGCAGGGCCTCGACCTGGCCGCCCGGCTCGGCGATGCCCAGATTGATGACGATCTGCGCCGGCACCGGAGCGCCCATGCCAGCCATAGCGTTGAATGTCACGGGCGCGGCGGGCTTCACCACCGCGATATAGGGCTTGGCCACAAACCCCGGATCGGTATGCGGAATGGCAATGTTTGCCGCCGGCATGGCAAGACCCGTGGGATAGGCATCCTCGCGCGTGCGAACGGCGTCGAGCCAACCGGATGCAATGTAGCCACGTGGTGCAAGCTCGCCCTCAAGCCGCGCGAACACCTCATCCGGCGTCGCACACTCCCAATCAAAAAACACCAGCTCAGGCGTAAACAGTGCTTCGTTATCCGCCATGCGCTCACCTCTCTCATCTAGTCACCTGCGACGTTCTTGAATGACCAGTCGTTAAAGACCGTTCCCGATGACTACCCAAAACAAAAGGTGGCCACGCGCGCCTTGGCGCCAATGACCACCCTGACTACTCGGCTAAATTGTACTGTGCGCCGCTAGCCGCGAGGCGCGTCAATTGCGACCTTGCCGCTCTCCAGCACGTGGACGCGACCGTCGGCGAGCATCTGCACGACCTCGGGATACAGCACGTGCTCAATCGCGTGGATGTGCTCCTCGAGCGTATCGACGTCCCAGCCCTCCTCAACAGCCAGCGCGCGCTGGGCGATGATGGGGCCGTTGTCGTAGATCTCGTTGGCAAAATGCACGGTCACGCCAGTTACCTTGACGCCGCGCGCAAAGGCATCGTCGATCGCATGCGCGCCGGTAAAGCTCGGCAGCAGCGCGGGATGCAGATTGACCACGCGATTGGGGAATGCCGCCAGCAGCGGCGTGTGCACCATGCGCATGTAGCCGGCCATGACCACATACTCGCAACCGCGCTCGAGCAGCTCGTGCGCAATGATCTCGTCGGCGGCGATGGGGTCGGCATAGACATCCTTGGACAGCGTGAGCGTCTGGATGCCCGCGCGCTCAGCGCGCTGCAAACCCTTAGCCGAAGGACGGCTCGACACCACAAGCTCAATCGAAGCGTTGAGCTTGCCGGCGGCGATCAGGTCGATCAGCGCCTGCAGGTTGGTACCCGAACCGCTGATGAGCACACCGATCTTGAGCGGCTCGGCCGTATCGGTGCCGGTCGGACGGGTGTAGGGCACAAAGCCCAGGCTCGCGGCAGCAGTCATCTGCTCGTTAGCGCTCATCGGAGTACACGACCTTACCGGAACCCTCGACGCACTCGCCCACGCGGAACGGCTTCTCGCCCAGCGCGACCAGAGCCTCGGTCACCGCGGCCTCGTCCTCGGGGGCGACGATCAGGCACAGGCCAACGCCCATGTTGAAGGTCTTGCATGCCTCATTGGGCGCGAGCTCGGCCTGGCGCGAGACGTAGGTGATGACGGGCGGAACGTCCCAACCCATCTCGGCGCCGTTACGGGTGACCACGGCGTCAACGTCGTCGGCAAGCGCGCGGTTGAGGTTCTCGGTGATGCCGCCGCCGGTGATGTGGGCGATGGCGTGCACCGGAGCGCCACCGCGCAGCAGCTCCAGAATCGGCTTGACATAGATGCGCGTGGGGGCCAACAGGGCGTCTGCCAGCGAAGCACCGCCGAGCTCCTCGAGCGGACGGCTCAGCTCCTCCGCCTTAGCGGCGGCCTCGGGCGTGCCCGGCTTAATGCCGTCGACGCCGATGACCTTGCGCACGAGCGAGTAGCCGTTGGAGTGCACGCCGGTGGAAGGCAGGCCCAGGATCACATCGCCCGGGCGGACGTTTGCGGGGTCGAGCATCTTGGGACGGTCGACGACGCCCACGGTAAAGCCGGCAAGGTCGTAGTCGGCCGGAGCCATGACGCCGGGGTGCTCGGCCATCTCACCGCCCACGAGCGCGCAGCCCGCGAGCTTACAGCCATCGGCCACGCCCTTGATGATCTTTGCCATGTGCCCGGCCTCGATGTGACCGATGGCAACATAGTCCAGGAAGAACAGCGGCTCGGCGCCCGAAGCCAAAATGTCGTTGACGCACATAGCGACCAGGTCCTGGCCCACCGTCTCGTGACGGTCCATGATCTGGGCAAGCACGAGCTTGGTGCCCACGCCGTCGGTACCGCTAATCAGAATCGGGTCTTCCATATCCTTAAGCGCGGCGGCCGAGAATAAGCCACCAAAGCCACCGATACCGCCGATGACCTCGGGACGGTTGGTGTCCTTAACCATCTGCTTAATAGCGTCAACGGCGCGGCCGCCCTCGGCGGTATCGACGCCGGCATCCTCATACGTCACATGCTTGCTGTCGCTCATCTGAGCCTTCCTCTCCCACTACCGTGGCGCCGCGCGGGCGCCAAACGGTGCTCATAGTTGCGTTCATTTCGGCGCGCGCCATAACAACGCGCGCCGTCATATCAACAAAACAGCAGGTAAAACCTACCAAAATAAACCTGTCCCTACATGGCAGGTTTTAGGCCTCGCCGTGTTCCTCTTCCCAGCTGCGATCGTCGTATTTCTCGACCACGGCGTCGTCATCAACGTGCAGCGGCTTGTCCAGGTTGCGGGGCTTAAAGCCCTCCATGAACTTGTCGCGGCCAAAGCTCTCGGGAATCGCCACGGGGTAGCGGCCGGTAAAGCACGCATCGCAGTAACCGCCCTTGGGCATGACCTTAAGCAGGCCCTCGACCGAAAGGAAGGCCAGCGAATCGGCGCCGATATACTCGCAAATCTCGTCGACCGTCTTGTTGGCGCTGATAAGCTGCGACTGCACGTCGGTATCGATGCCGTAGAAGCACGGCCAGATGACCTCGGGCGAGTTGATGCGGATATGAATCTCCTTGGCGCCAGCGTTGCGCAGCATCTTGACGAGCTGCACCATGGTGGTGCCGCGCACGATGGAGTCGTCGATGACGACCAGGCGCTTGCCCTCGATGTTGTCACGCAGCGGGTTGAGCTTCATACGCACGCCCATGGCACGCAGCTCCTGCGTAGGCTCGATAAACGTACGGCCCACATAGCGGTTCTTGATGAGGCCCTCGCCAAAGGGAATGCCACTCTCGTGCGAATAGCCCTCCGCGGGCGGCAGGCCGGAGTCGGGCACGCCGATGACCAGGTCGGCCTCGACGGGCTCCTCATGTGCCAGCTGACGACCCATGTCATAACGGCAGGCGTAGACGCTCTTGCCGTTCATGATGGAGTCGGGGCGAGCGAAGTAGACCTGCTCAAAGATGCAGTTAGCAGGCTCTTCGGCGGCAGGCACGCCCTGCTCGGACACAAGGCCCTCGGCGCTGATGCGCAAAATCTCACCGGGACGGACGTCGCGGACGTACTCGGCGCCCACGATATCGAGCGCGCAGGTCTCGGAGGCAACGACCCAGCCGCCGGCGCGCGTGACATGGGTGGTGGCGTCGACCGTCGCGGCGCCGTCCTGCGACGGCAGCTGCGAAACGGATGCGGCATCGGCCTGGTCCAGGCCCTCATCCACCAGCTTGCCCAGCACGAGCGGGCGAATGCCGTGCGGATCGCGGAATGCGTAGAGCGCCTGCTCGTTGATGAGCGTCATGGCGTAGCCGCCGCGCACGAGCTCCATGGTCTTGCGAATGCCCTCGCGCAGATGGCCAGTACGCTGAGTAAAGTAGCCGATGAGTTTGGTCGCGACCTCGGAATCCGAGTTGGAGAGGAACGGTACGCCCAGCTCGATCAGCTGGCGACGCAGCTCGTCGGTGTTGACGAGGGTGCCGTTGTGCGCGAGCGCGATAATGACGCTATTGATGGTAGAGAGGTGCGGCTGAGAGGCTTCCCAGCTCTTGGCGCCGGCGGTGCCGTAGCGCACATGACCCACGGCCAGCTGACCGGAGAGCGTCGACAAGTCGGCATTGGAGAACACGCGGTCGAGCAGGCCCAGATCCTTGCGGACCATAACCGTACCGCCGTCACCAACGGCGATTCCCGCCGATTCTTGGCCGCGATGCTGCAGTGCACGCAGGCCAAAGTACGTCAGTCGAGCCACGTCGCGATCGGGCGCCCAGACACCAAAAACGCCGCATTCCTCATGCAGCTGGTCAGAGTCCGGATCATACGTCGACATGGCGTTCACCTGTCCCGCGGCACGCTCGGCCGCGCGGATGGTTTCTTGAGACATGGCATCCCCTCAGAGCCTCGTATTTTGGCGTTACCCGCCTTATTATACGCACGGCGCGACGCGCTCCCCCGCGCATGAGCAGCGCTTTTTAAAAGCCCACCGAGCTTATTATCCGTTTTGCGACCAAACATTTTATTGGGTAGTCCACTCTCAGGGGCAACGGCCTCGAAGACTTCCCGTGCGCCGTGTCTCGCCCGCGCTAGGGGCTACATTGTTGCAATTGGGACGTTCGTCCTGTCTTTTAGCTGGTCGTCGGCGTATCCTTGTAGGCTACTACAAGACGAGAAAGGTAGCGTATGGATCGAAATCAACTCGACCCCAGTGTCCCCAGCACCACGGAGGCCAAGAAGATCCCCCTTATCATCAAGGTCTACGCAGTCCTGTGCACCCTATCTGGCGTGGGCACGCTCCCGTCAGTCGCCGTCTTTATGTGGCAGGTCATCACCGCACTCATTAACGGCAACGTCGCCGCTAAGCTCGGTGATAACACCCTGGTCGCGGTTGGCCTTATCGTCGCCGGCATTATGCTCTCGGCGGCAAGCGCGATCATCTTGATCGTCTTTGGCCTGGACCTCATCAAGGACCAGCGGCGCAATGCCGCCCGCCTGTCTTACGTCCTCATCGCATTTACCGTCGTGGAGCTTTTAGTTGACGTGATGCTCCAGGGCATCGGACCCTTCCTGCTGCGCCCCGCCGTCCAGCTTGTCATCCTCATTGCGCTGTCGGCCACCGTCGACCCCACGCTACGCCAGGAGCGCGAACTGCAGCGCCGTCTGCAAGAGATGCTCGACCGCGATGCCGCCGCCGAGGGGATGCTCGGCCGCGACGAAACCGGCGAGGGCTACATCAAGCTCAACTACTTCAACCTGTTCTGGGTATTCTTCGTCTGCAGCGTGTTAGGTCTCATTCTCGAGGAAGTCTGGCATATGGTCGTCGTCGATCCCGGCGTCTATCAGGACCGTGCCGGTATGCTATTTGGCCCCTTTAGCCCCATCTACGGATTTGGCGCGGTGCTCATGACCATGGCGCTCAACCGCTTCTATAAAAAGAATCCTCTGATCATTTTCCTGGTAAGTGCCCTGATCGGCGGCGCTTTCGAGGTGTTTGTAGGCTGGTTTATGCAGACCTCATTTGGCGTGGTGTCGTGGAGCTA
>DBFBFY010000135.1:0-3225 GCA_048201615.1 Collinsella sp. | reverse complement strand
TCGCCAGCGCCCATAGCCTTGAGCTCCTTGACGTTGGCGCACAGGGTGCCAGCGGTGTCGATCATGTCGTCGTTGATGATGCAGGTCTTGCCCTTGATGTCACCGATGATGCCCATGACCTCGGCGGCGTTGTGGCGCGGACGGCCCTTGTGGGCGATGGCCAGGTCGCAGCCGAGCATGTCGGACAGCTTCTTGGCGGCCTTGGCGCGGCCCACGTCGGGGGAGACGACAACCAGGTTGTCGGTGTCGAAGTGCATGTCGTTGTAGTACTGGCCAAACAGCGGCAGTGCGGACAGGTGGTTAACCGGGATATCGAAGAAGCCCTGGATCTGGCCCTGGTGCAGGTCGAGGGTGATGATGCGGTTGACGCCGGCGCGCTCGAGCAGGTTGGCGACGAGGCGGGCGGTGATGGGCTCGCGCGGGCCGGCCTTGCGGTCCTGGCGGGCATAGCCGTAGTGGGTGATGACGGCGGTGATGGAGCGGGCGGATGCGCGCTTGGCAGCGTCGGTGGCGATGAGCAGCTCCATGAGCATGTCGTTGACGTTGCCGCCGGCCACGGACTGAATCAGGAAGACGTCGGCGCCGCGGACGGTCTCGTCGTAGCGGGCGTAAATCTCACCATTGGCGAACTGCTTTAGCGTAAGGCCCGAAAGCTCGACCCCAAGGTACTCAGCGATCTTCTGAGCGAGGGGACGGTTGGAGGAACCGGAATACACGCGGATGGACTTGCGCATATTCTCCGACTTCTCGGGATCATTAATCGGCATTACCCTTCTCCTTTATATCGAATGCCATATAGATGCCTTTTTGCATTGTAACCGCGCGACGGGGTTTATCGAGTCTTGATAACGTCTTTACCGTCAACGGACACGAACCGACCACTCATCCGGTTGCGCAGGTCACGATAGAAAAAGGAGCCGTCCCCATGGGAACAGCTCCTTAGATGCTTGGTAAAACGTTATACCTCGTCGTCCTCGTGCAGACGGCGGCGATAATCGGCGGCCCAACCCTCAATGTTTACCTGACGGGCACGACCCAGGCCGAGTGCGTCGGCCGGGACCGGCTCGGTGATGACGGAGCCGGCGGCCACGAGCGCGCCGTCGCCGATCTGGGCGGGCGCGACCATCATGGTGTCGGAACCGATGAAGGCGTCCTTGCCGATGACGGTCTTGTGCTTGTGCACGCCGTCGTAGTTGCAGGTGATGGAGCCTGCGCCCACGTTGACGCCGGAGCCCATGGTGGTGTCGCCGATGTAGGACAGGTGCGGCACCTTGGAGCCCTCGCCGATCGTGGACTTCTTGATCTCCACGTGCGTGCCGGCCTTGGAGCCGTCGAGCATGTGGGTGCCCGGGCGCAGGTAGGCGCGCGGGCCGCAGTCGACGCCGTTCTCGATGACGGCCTCGATGGCGATGGTCTCATCGATGGTGCAGCCGCTGCCGACGGTGGTGTCGGTGAGACGGCTGTTGGGGCCGAGCTGGCACTCTTCGCCCACGGTGACGTGACCGATCAGATGCGTCTGCGGCCACACGACGGTGTCTCGGCCGATGGTGGCATCGGGGCCGATCCAGGCCTGCGTGGGGTCGATGAAGGTAACGCCCTCGGCCATCCAGTGCTCGTTGATGCGGTCGCGCGCGATGGCGGTGAGCTGTGCGAGCTGGATGCGGCTGTTGACGCCCAGGCCGTCGCGGTAGTCATCGCAGTGGAAGATGGAGACTGCCTGACCATGGCCTTTGAGGATCTCGAGCATGTCGGGCAGGTAGTACTCGGATTGCGCGTTGTCGTTGCCGATCTCGTCAATGTGGGCGGCGAGCTGCGCGCCGTCAAAGGCGTAGCAGCCGGCGTTGCACTCCAGCAGCGTGGCGGCCTGCTCGGGCGTGCAGTCTTTCTGCTCGATGATGCGCTCGATCTGGCCGTCGGCGCCCAGCTTGATGCGGCCGTAGCCGAAGGGGTCGGGCGGGGTCATGGTCATGACGGTGCAGGCGAGCTCGCCGGTGGCGACGGTTTGCGCGAACTTGGCAACGGTGTCGGCGGTGATGAGCGGCAAGTCGCCGTTGAGCACGATGACGGGGCCTTGCGTGATGCCGCAGGCATCGAGCGCGACCTTCACGGCGTGACCGGTGCCCAGGCGCTCGGTCTGCTCAACGCACTCGACCTTGGTGGCGCTGTTGGCGTAGGCGCCGTCGATGAGGGCGCGCATCTCGTCGGCGTGGCTGCCGATGACGACCACGACGCGGCTGCAGCCGGCCTTGATGGTAGCGTCGACGATCCACTGGACCATGGGCTTGCCCAAGATCTTGTGCGAAACCTTGCAGTGGTTCGACTTCATGCGGGTGCCCTCGCCGGCAGCGAGGATAATTGCGGTTGCGTCCATGTGATCTCCTGTTACGTTATAGAGACGTGTGTTTGGAAACGATACACGGCGCAATATGATACCGCAGGCATATGTTGAGCGCGTAGCGATTGGTTTGCGGCGGCCGAGCTTGCGCCGCCGGCGTGGCGTTTGCGCTGCTTGCGTGCGGCGTTGGCGGTGCTGCGGAGCTGTCGTTTGAGCGAGGGGACGGGGGTGCCCGTGGACAACATACGAGAGGAGTTTGGCGGCGAGCCCGTCGCGGCATTCTCGATGTCGCATCCGGCTGTGCCGGCGCTCTATATAGTGTTGACGCTGGGGCTCACCATGTTCTCGATGCAGCCGGTACTGATTGCGCTGTCGCTTGCGGGCGGGCTGGCGTATGGATTTGCGACGCGTGGGGCTGCCCGCACGTTGGGCGCACTCCGCTGGCAGCTGCCGGTTATTTTGATTATCGCGCTGGTCAATCCGCTGTTTAACGCCTCGGGCTCGACGGAGCTGTTCCGTATTGGCACGCGCGCGGTGTATCTGGAAAGCATGGTTTACGGCCTGTGCATGGGCGGGCTGTTTGTGGCGAGCGTGCTGTGGTTTGAGGCCGCGGCGTCGATGCTCGAATACGACAAGGTGCTCGCGCTGCTGGGTAATGCCGCACCGGTGATTGCGCTCATGATCTCGATGTGCATGAGGCTTATCCCGCAGTTTTTGCGCCGCGGTCGTACGGTGCTGGCGGTGCAGGATGCGATTGATGTGCCGGGCCGCGCGCCCACCGATCCCGTGCGATCGCGCCTGCGGGCGTCGAGCGTGTTGATGGGCTGGGGCATGGAAGATTCGCTGGAGCGCGCGGACGCGATGCGCTCGCGCGGGTGGGGTGCCGCGAC
>DBFBFY010000134.1:0-9612 GCA_048201615.1 Collinsella sp. | reverse complement strand
CAAGTTGGGGCCTTTTTTCATATTGGCACACAAGGTCAAAGGCGGCACCATGATCCTCCTGGTCGACAAGATCGAAAAAAGCTTCGGCGCGCGCGTCCTCTTTAGCGGCGCGTCCTTCCAGATCAACCCCGGCGAGCGCTTCGCGCTCGTGGGACCCAACGGCGCCGGCAAAACCACCATGCTCAAGATCATCATGGGCATCGACAGCCCCGACGCCGGCCAGGTCCAGTACGCCAAGGACTGCCAGGTGGGCTACCTAGAGCAGGAAACCAACCTGGAGCAAAAGGACACCACCATCCTTGCCGAGGTCATGGCCGCCGCCAAGGAAATCCGCCGTATGGGCGAGCGCGCCAACGAGCTGCAGGCCCAGATCACCGAACTCTCCGAGCAGGGCAAGGACGTCGACGCCCTCCTCAACGAGTACGGCCAGGTCCAGGACCGCTTTGAGCACCTGGGCGGCTACGAGCTCGAGAGCAACGCCCGCAAGATCCTGTCCGGCTTGGGCTTTAAGGTCACCGACTTTGAGCGCCCGTGCTCCGAGTTCTCGGGCGGCTGGCAGATGCGCATCGCGCTGGCCAAGCTCTTCCTGCGCCACCCCGACCTGCTGCTCCTGGACGAGCCCACCAACCACCTGGACCTCGAGAGCGTCCAGTGGCTGCGCGGCTTTATCGCCAACTACGACGGCGCCGTCCTCATCGTCAGCCACGACCGCGCTTTCATGGACGCCTGCGTCGACCACGTCGCTGCTCTCGAAAACCGTCGCGTGACCACCTACACCGGCAACTACAGCAGCTACCTCAAGCAGCGCGAGGACAACCTTGAGCAGATGCGCGCCAAGCGCGCCGCCCAGGAGCGCGACATCGCCCACATGCAGGTCTTCGTCGACAAGTTCCGCTACAAGCCCACCAAGGCAGCGCAGGCTCAGGAGCGCATCCGAAAGATCGAGCAGATCAAAAAGGAGCTCGTCATCCTGCCCGAGGGCCACAAGCACATCGACTTTAAGTTCCCCGATCCGCCGCGCTCCGGCGACATGGTCGTGGGCCTGGAGGGCGTCTCCAAGTCCTACGGCAAAAAGCACGTCTACAGCGACATCGACCTCAAACTCTACCGCGGCGAGCACGTGGCGCTCGTCGGACCTAACGGCGCCGGCAAGTCCACCCTCATGAAGATCATCGCCGGCCTGGAGCCGCCCACCACCGGTACCCGCGACCTGGGCACCAACGTGGGCGTGGCCTATTACGCCCAGCACGCGCTCGAGGGCATGACCGAGTCCAACACCGTCCTGCAAGAGATCGACACCGTCACGCCCAAGTGGACCGTGCCGCAGCAGCGCAGCCTGCTGGGCGCCTTCCTGTTTAGCGACAACGATTCCATCGAGAAGCAGGTCCGCGTCCTCTCCGGCGGCGAAAAGGCGCGTCTGGCACTGGCCAAGATGCTTGTGGCCCCCGAGGCGCTCCTGTGCCTGGACGAGCCCACCAACCACCTGGACATCGACTCGGTGGATATGCTCGAGAACGCCCTGCAAAACTTCCCCGGCACCATCGTGCTGATCAGCCACGACGAGCACCTGGTACGCGCCGTGGCCAACCGCATCATCGACATCCGCGACGGTAAGGTCACGGTCTATGACGGCGACTACGACTACTACCTCTACAAGCGCGAGGACCTCGCAGCCCGCGCCGCCGCCGAGGTGGCAGGGGAGAGTGCACCGGCCGCGACCAAGTCCGCTAAGGTCACCGCGGCCCAGCCCGATGCGCCCGCCGCCGCTCCCAAACCGGCCGAAGGCAAAAAGACCAAGGAGCAAAAGCGCGCCGAGGCCCAGGCCCGAGCCGCGCTCAACAAAAAGCTCAAGGGCGTGCGTAACCAGCTCAAGAAGATCGAGACGGAGCTCGACAAAAAGCGCGCCCGCTATGACGAGCTTATGGAATTGATGGCAAGCGAAGAGCTTTATGCCGATCAAGACAAGTTCAACGCCGCGCTGGGGGAATATAACGGCCTTAAGCAAGAGCTGCCCAAGCTCGAGGACGAATGGCTGGAGCTTTCCACCCAGATCGAAGAGGAGACCGCGCGTGAACTCTCGTAAGGCCGCTGCCGTGGCGATGAGCATCATCGCCATCGCCTGTCGCATCTGCGGCATTTTTATGAGCGCGATGACCGTGCTGCTGTGCTTTAGCGGCCTCACCGCCAAGCTGCAGATCGTTGGCTTTGTCGTTGAGCTTTCGCGTGCACTGCCGAGCGCCATCGCCGGCTACGGCGTCATCACGTCGCCTTTTGGCGGTGTGTTCCGCCTGGATTATGCTATCGTCGCTGTGATCCTGTTTGTAATTGACTACCTGCTCACGCGCGCCTCGCGCCGCGTCCGCTAGGGGAGCGTTATGTCCAGCAGCTACATCATGAACCTGCTCGCCAGTGCCGTTGCCGTCATCGTTGGCATCGTGATCCACGAGAGCGCGCACGCCGCCGCAGCCTGGGCGCTCGGCGACAAAACGGCTCGCTCGCGCGGCCGCGTCTCGCTCAACCCGCTCAACCATATCGACCCGTTTGGCACCATCATCCTGCCGCTGCTCATGCTCGCAGCCGGTGGCCCGGTGTTCGCCTTCGCCAAACCCGTACCCGTCTACCTCAACAACCTCAAGCACCCCAAGCGCGACGAGGTCCTGGTGAGCGTAGCCGGCCCCGCATCGAACATCGCACTCGCGTGTCTTGCTGCCGCCCTCATGCGCCTGACCTATGGCAACCTCTACACCAGCATGTCCTTTGCCGTGGCATCGCAGATCATGAACTTCGGCGCCACGTTCATCGTAGTCAACCTGTCACTCGCGTTCTTCAACCTCATCCCGATCCCGCCGCTCGACGGCTCGTCGATCATCGTGCCCTTCCTCAAGGGCAAGGCGCTCGCCAACTACTACCGCCTGCAGCAATACGCCATGCCCATCCTCATCCTGGTGCTGTACCTGCTGCCCATGTGGACCGGCATCGACGTAATCGGTCGCTATTTCGACGTTACCGTGTATCCGCTCGCTGAGCAGCTGCTCAACTTCGCAATCGCCGGCATCTAAGGTAAACTTACAGGTCGACCGTGCAAAACGGTCGTAACATGCACTCAAACCGCGCCGCGAAGGCGCCGTCAAAGGAGGTCGAAGATGTCGTATCGCGTGTCGACGCAGGTCTACAGCGGACCGTTCGACCTGCTGCTGCAGCTGGTAACCCGCCAAAAAGTTGATATCGGCGCCATCTCGATCAGCGAGGTGGCCGAGCAATACCTGGCCGAGGCCGAGCGCATCGAGGCGCTGGACCTGGACGTGGCGAGCGACTTTTTGCTGGTCGCGGCAACCCTTTTGGATATCAAGGCCGCCTCTCTGGTGCCGCAGGAGGCCCCGCGCAAAGTCGATGACGACGATGACGAGTTCGACGAAGACCTTGAGGAGCTCAGCACGCTTGACGGCGACGCGCTGCGTGAGGTCCTGATCCAGCGCCTGATTGCCTACAAGCAGTTTAAAGGCGCGGCTGCGGCCCTCGGTGCGCGCATGCAGGCCGAAAGCCGCATGCATCCGCGCGTGGCCGGCCCCGACCCCGAGTTCCTAGGCCTTATGCCCGACTATCTTGCCGGCATCACGCTGCGCGGCCTGGCCGTCATCTGCGCCGACCTGGACGGCAAGCGCCAGACCTTCCTGCTGGAAGCCGAGCATGTGGCGCCGCATCGCGTACCGCTCGACCTGACGGTGGCCTCGGTCGACCGCTTTACCATGGCGCACCAAACCTGCACCTTCCGCGAGCTACTGGACGGCGACGCTACCACCGAGCAGCTCGTCGTCACCTTCCTGGCCATGCTTGAGCTTGCCAAGCGCGGCTCGCTCACGCTGAGCCAGGACGAGATCTTCGGAACCATCAGCATCAACCGAGTCGAGGGGGCCGAGGCCTACGTGCCCGGCGAGGGCCCCGAGCTCACCGAATAGGAGCCGCAACCATGTCAACCCTTTCCACGCTGGAGGCAAACAGCCTCAAAGGCGCCCTCGAGGCGCTGCTGCTGGTGTCGAGCGACCCGGTGAGTGCGCCCGCGCTGGCCGGCGCACTGGATATCGCCCCCGGCGAGTGCGCATCGCTGCTCGCCGAGCTCAAGGTTGAGTACGAGGAGGCCAACCGCGGCTTTCAGCTGCGCGAGGTCGCCGGCGGCTGGCGCCTGTTCACGCACCCCGCTTACCACGACGTGGTCGAGGCCTATGTGTTGAGCTGGGACACACAAAAGCTGTCCCAGGCGGCGCTCGAAACCCTGGCCGTTATCGCATACCACCAGCCCGTAACGCGCGAGGTGGTCAAGGGCATCCGCGGCGTCAACTCCGACGGCGTCATCGCGTCGCTCGTGGACAAGGGTCTGGTGCGCGAGCTCGGCCGTGACCCCCAGCGCGGTCAGGCCATCATTTACGGCACGACCAACGCCTTCTTGGAAAAGTTCGGCCTGCGCTCCACCCGCGACCTGCCCGACCTGGAGCAGTTTGCCCCCGACGAGCAGTCGCGTCAGTTTATCCGCGAGCGCCTGAGCGGCCGCAGTATTCAGTCCACGCTCGAGGAGCAGGCCGAGGACCTGGACGAAGAGCGCGAACTACTCGATAACGATGTTGAAGATGTTGAGGCAGTCGAGGACTTGGAGACCCTGGTCGTCGACGAGACCTCGGAGGATTTGCATGACGAGGACTAACGAAGTGGGGGAGACGCGCGCCATGGGCAACGCAGTACCCGCAGCCGACGCCCGGCCCGTCTATCCGCACACCATGCGCCTGCAGCGCTTTTTGGCACGCGCGGGCGTGGCAAGCCGCCGCGGCTCAGAGGACCTGATGACCGCCGGCCGCGTGACCGTCAACGGCCAGGTCGCGACCGAGCTGGGCACCAAGGTCGATGTTGACCGCGACCATATCGAGGTCGACGGCATGCCCGTCAAGCTCAACCAGGGCGCCGTGTACCTGATGCTCTACAAGCCGACCGGCTACCTCACCACCATGAGCGATCCACAGGAGCGCCCTTGCGTGGCCGACCTGGTCCCGCGCGACCGCTTTCCGGGGCTCTTCCCGGTGGGTCGTCTGGACCGCGACACCACGGGCCTTTTGCTCTTTACCACCGACGGCGACCTGTCGCAGGACCTGCTGCACCCCAGCAAGCATGTCTATAAGACCTACCAGGCACTCGTGGACGGGCAGCTGACCGACCGCGACCTCACGCCGCTCCGTCGCGGCATCGAGCTCGACGACGGCCTGTGCCAGCCGGCGATCTGCCGCGTCATAAACGCGCGCGAGGCCGAGGCCGTGGCTCCGCAAGGCATCAAGCCCGGCACTACCGCCGTGGAGGTCATCATCCGCGAGGGACGCAAGAACCAGGTCAAGCGCATGCTGAGCAAGATTCACCATCCGGTAATCCGTCTGCACCGCTGCAACTTTGCCGGCCTGGAGCTCAAGGACGTGGCCAAGGGCTCGTGGCGCGAGCTCACCGACCGCGAGGTGCAGATCCTCAAAAGCGGTGGCATCCCGCCCAAGCAGGCGAGCGCCAAGCGCAACGGCAGCAAGCCCCAAGACACGCCCGCCAGCCGCACGCGTCACCACGGCAGCCACGGCTCCGCACCCAAGCGCAACACCTATCGCGAGCGCTACACGGGCTAGGCAACAAGCCGCGCCCCAACGCCCGCGAACCATACCAGCACGTCAACCATCGAAAGGAAGCATTGCATGATCGTCGCCATCGACGGCCCCGCCGGTTCCGGCAAGTCCACCATCGCCAAGGAGATCGCCCGCCAGCTGGGCTTTAACAAGCTCGACACGGGCGCCATGTATCGCGCCGTCACCTTCGCCGCGCTCGATCGCGGCATCGACCTGGATAACGAGGCGGCCATCGACGCCCTCGCCGAGCAGATCGAAATTCGCTTTACCAACGGCACCGGTGAGGATACGCGCCTGACCATCGACGGCCAGGACGCTTCGGCCGCCATTCGCACCCCGCAGGTTGACGCCAACGTGTCCAAGGTCTCGGCCTACCCGGGCGTGCGCGCCGCCATGCTCATCCATCAGCGCCGTGCCGCAGAGGACCGCGATATCGTGGCCGAGGGTCGCGACATCGGAACCGTCGTGTTCCCTAACGCGCAGGTCAAGGTCTTCCTGACCGCCGACCCGCGTGAGCGTGCCCGCCGCCGCGTGCTGCAGCGCCACCAAAACGACGCCCAGCCGCTCACCACCGAGCAGCTCGAGGCCGAGGTCGACGAGACCCTCGACGCCCTTAAGCAGCGCGACAAGCTCGACAGCAGCCGCGAGGTCGCCCCGCTCGTGCCCGCCGAGGACGCCGTGCACGTCGACTCCACCGCCCACACCATCGATGAGGTCGTCTCGATAATCGAGGACCTCATCAACCAGAGGAGGTAGCCCATGCGCCTGTTTAAGCAGACGCCCGAGGATTATTACAACGCTCCTTATGCAGAGTTCCCAGCGCTCATCCGCGGCACCGTCGTCGTAGTCATGGCCATCCTTTGGGCCTTCTCCAAGCTCATGTGGCGTTGGAAGGTCGAGGATGCCGATCTGCTGTTTGAGCGCCAGGACGGCCGCGGGAGCGTAGTCATCTGCAACCACACCTCGATGGCCGAGCTCTTGGCCGTGGAGACAGCGCTGTTCTTTGGGGGGCGCCGCATTCGTCCCATCTTTAAGTCCGAGTTCGCTAAGAGCAAGATTGTGCGCTGGGCCTTTAGCCGCGTAGGCGGCATCCCCGTGGAGCGTGGTACTGCAGATATGAAGTGCCTGCGCGCCGCCCAGCATGCGCTGCAGCGCGGCGAGGACGTTCTGATCTTCCCCGAGGGCACGCGCATCCGCTCGCGCGAGATCAAGCCCGAGGTCCACGGCGGTTTTGCGCTCATCGCCCAGATGGGAAAGGCACCTGTGAACCCGCTCGCCATCTGCGGCTGGTCCGACATCACGCCCGCGGGCAAAAAGCTCATGCGTCCCAAGAAGTGCTGGATCCGCGCCGGCAAGGCCGTCTCGCTTTCCGACGCACCGGCCGGGCTTAAGCGCACGGAGCGCCTGGAATGGTTTGAGTCCGAGGCCATGAACCGCGTCTACGCCATGCGAGACGATCTGTGCGCCGAGCATCCGGGCAGGTTCTAGCCATGAGCGAGAACGTGACGAACACCTCCGCGACTGCGTCCAACCAGGCAACCGCGCCTACCATCGAGATCGCCGCCCACGCCGGCACTTGCTACGGCGTACAGCGTGCGCTCGATATGGCGCTGGCCGCCGCGCCGCAGGCAGGGGAGTGCACTCAAGTTCACACCTTGGGTCCGCTCATCCATAACCCCATCGTGGTACGCGAGCTCGCTGAGGCAGGCGTTGGCTTGGCCGAGAACTTGGATAATGCCACAACCGGCACCGTGATCATCCGCGCCCACGGCGTGGTGCCGCAGGTGATCGATGCCGCTCGCGAGCGTGGCCTTAACGTCATAGACGCCACCTGCCCCTACGTAAAGAAAGTCCATGTTGCAGCCGAGCGCCTGGTGCGCGAGGGCTACCGCGTGGTGGTCGTAGGCGAGCCAGGTCACCCCGAGGTGGAGGGCATCTTGGGCCACGCCGGCAATGATGCGCAGGTCGTGAGCTGTGCCGCGGACGCCAACGCCTTGTCGCTCAAGGGCAAGGTAGGCCTCGTCGTGCAGACCACCCAGACCGCACAGAACCTCGCCGAGGTCGTGGCCGCCATAACCCCGCGCGTGCAGGAGCTGCGTGTGATCAACACCATCTGCGCCGCCACGAGTGAGCGTCAACAGGCAGCAGCCACACTTGCCAACCGCTGCGACTGCATGGTCGTGGTGGGCGGCAAGAACTCGGGTAACACCCGCCGCTTGGCACAGATCTGCGCCGACGTCTGCGAGCACACCCATCACATCGAGGAGGCTTCCGAGCTACAGGCCGCATGGTTTGCCAACGTACGCCACATCGGCATCACTGCCGGAGCCTCCACCCCGCAAGAACACATCGAGCGCGCCGTCACGCGCATCAAGGAGCTTTGCCGCTAGTCATGGACCAGACCGTACCCGCATACGCCGCCGAGGTGGCCGATTACGGGCGCAGCCGCGACCCCGAGCCGGGTGAAGGCGCGCTCGTAAAGAACGTGCGTCCCGAATCGCCCGCGTGGGATGTGGGTATCGAGCCGGGCATGCGCGTGCTCACGGTCAACGGTGAGCAGCTTACCGACATGATTGTGTGGCTCTGGGAGGCCGACGATGATACCGTCGACCTCGAGGTTTTCGACCCGCGCGACAACACCGTCACCCCCGTCGAGCTCGACCGCTTCCCAGGAGAGGACTGGGGCCTTGAGTTCGATGGCCCTATCTTCGATGGCATGCGCACCTGTGTGAACGCCTGCGTGTTCTGCTTTATGACGATGCTCCCCAAGGGCGGCCGCTCCACGCTCTATATTCGCGATGACGACTATCGCCTAAGCTTTTTGCAGGGCAACTTTGTCACGCTCACGAACCTCACCGACGAGGACGTGCAAAACGTCATCCAACGCAACATGAGCCCCATGAACGTGTCGGTCCACGCCGTAAGCCCCGACGTCCGCCGCCGCATGATGGGCCGCAACGCCCAGCGCGGCATGGATGTGCTCGAGGCCATCATGGCCGCCGGCATAGAGATTCATGCGCAGATCGTGTTGTGTCCCGGCATGAACGACGGCGAGGAGCTGGAAAAGACCCTGCGCTTCTGTGAGGAACATGAGCAGATCACGAGCCTGGGCATCGTGCCGCTCGGCTTTACCAAGCATCAGAACCGTTTTAGCTGGTCCTACAGCGACAAGCCCGAGCTAGCGCGCGAGACCATTGCTATGATCCGACCGTTCCAGGACCGCGCCTATGAGCGCTTTGGCCGCCACACCTTTCAGATGAGCGACGAGTTCTATCTGGACGCCGGCATCGATCCTCCCGAGGCAGACTTTTACGACGGTTACCCGCAGTACTACGACGGCATCGGCATGATCCGCTCATATCTGGACGAGACCGACGACGTGCTGGCTACCGACGCCGAGCGTCTGGCCCGCGTCCGCGCTGGCATTGCCGAGCGCAACCAGAACCTGCTGTGCCTCTCGGGCGCCAGCGCACGCGACACGGTGGCCCGCTTTGTGGAGTCGCCGCATGGTCTCGCCGGCACTGTCACGGCCATCAAGAACCGCTACTTTGGCGGCAACGTGGACGTGACCGGCCTCATCGTCGCGTGTGACATTCTGGAGCAGCTGCCGCAGGACCTCTCTGGGGTTATGCTCTTTGTGCCTAAGCTCATGTTCAACGCTGACGGCATGACGCTTGACGAGTATCATCGTGACGATTTACTCGCAAGCCTTACCAGTCGCGGCGCCGAGGTTCATGTGGTGTCGACCATGCCGCATGAGCTGCTCGATACCCTGGAGCATATCCTTGGCATTATGCCCGCGGACTCTAACACTTCCACTGACCCCACCCATTAAAGGAGAGCAGATGAAACCTATCGTCGCCGTCGTCGGACGCCCCAACGTGGGCAAGTCCACGCTCGTTAACCGCCTGGCCCAGACCTCGGACGCCATCGTCCACGAGTCCCGCGGCGTCACGCGCGACCGCTC
>DBFBFY010000133.1:0-5339 GCA_048201615.1 Collinsella sp. | reverse complement strand
GCACTCGCTCAACCGCGCCGCCAAGAGCATGGGCATGGCGTACTCCAAGGCCTGGCGCATTGTGAACGAGGCCGAAGGACAGCTGGGCTGCAAGCTCATCGAGCGCGACGGCGCCCGCGGATCCACCCTCACCCCCGCCGGCGAGCGAGCCATAGCGGTCTACGAGGAGCTGCAGGCCGACATCAACAACGTCATCGCCACCAAAGCCAACGACCTCATCGCCAGCATCAAAGAGTAGCCAATTTGGGGCTTTTAGCTACACAACCCCTTCTCCTAAGTTGCGGTGAAATAGGGACTGTTTATGCGGTTAAAGCCGTAAATCAATCCATATTTCACCGCAACTTATGGAGTTGAGGATGATTTAGCTAGTTGCGGAGGGCATTATCTAGGGTGGCGGCCACGATCAAGGGATCGTCGGTACCGGCGAAGAGGCGGATGGTGCTCCCCTGCCTGCCGCGTGGGGCCGAAAGGCGCGTCGTTGCGCCGCCGGCGGGCGATGTGCGAAACTCCCCCGGCAAAGCGTCGAACAGCTCGCCCGCGCTACGCTCGATAAGGTCAAATTCAACTGCCGGACCAAAGCCGTGCTCGAGGATTCCCGTTGCAACCGCATGGTCGGGATGCGAGCTCAGCCCGGGATAGCGCACGTTGCGCACCATCTCATTCGCAGCCAAGTACTCGGCCAGCGCACGGGCGCGGTCGAAATGCGCCTGCATGCGGGTATCAAGCGAGTCCAGCCCGCGCTCCAGCACACCGGCCTCGTCAGCAGGCATATCAAGCTTGGCCAAGCCACAGCCCTCAAGCAGGGCATGCGCGCACTCGGCAGCAGCATCCACACGATGGCGCTTGAGCTGCGAGCGCGCGACCGATACGGCAACCAACTTGCGCGGAGCCTTGCCAGCGCACACGCGGTCGAGCGCCTCGAGCGACAGCACGGCACCCAGCCGCAGCGGATCGCAGCCAAAAGCCGACGCCACGGTGTTGTCAACAACCAGCAGCGCATGGGCCTCACGCGCCGCCCGACCCAGCGCACGCAGATCGGGCACACGCAGACCAAACCCGCCGATGGAGTTGACGAACCACCACAGGTGCGGCCCCTCGGCATCAAACGAAGCATCAAAGCCCTCGGACGCAGCGGCAAACGCCTCGGCGGACGACGAGCCCACCAGCGCGACATCGCAGCAATCAAAGCCGCTCGCAAACGCATCGACAAAGTCGTCCGCAAAGGCCACCAGGCGGTCACCGGGACGCACAATCCCCAGCTGCGACAGCCATGCCGGCACATGCGGGACCGCAAACAACTGCGCCTCACGCGCGCCGGCCCTCAAAGCCCAAGCCTCTTCTAGCTGTTGCACGTCCACGCGGCACCGTCCCTTCACAAGCAAAAACCCACGATGCGGATGTTCCCCGCATCGTGGGCAACGGCTGCAGTATAGCGCCGACAGGCGACCAATCGCCTAGATGCTGAGCGTGTGATAGGTCACGTTCGCGCCCGGAGCATCAACGGTCACGCCATAGGCCTCGGGATAGATGCGCGTCGAAAACACGAGCACGCCATCATTCACAAAAACCTCAACCGACGAAACATCGCCGACAATGCGCACGTTACGAACCTCGTCGACGGGCTCCCAACGCACGGTACGACCGCAGCCGGCAGAAGCGCGGCCCTCATCGGTAAATCGCATCTCAAAGCGCGAGGTCAGTTCGCCCTCGGCAGGCATAAACGCCAGCCTTAGCTCGCCATCAACGATCGCGGTAAACGCGCCGTCGACACCGTCGACAACAACGTCAAAGCAGGTATCGCCGGCAACCTCCAACGAGCCCTCCCCCACACACACCGAGGCATAATGGTGCTCGATCTCGCGCGCCGGCTGCTGCAGCACCACGCCGTCGGCACCGGCTGTAAGCTCACGCGGCACCGTCATACAGTGCTGCCAGCCGCACACCACAGTGGGGTCGTTGCCATAGGTCGGCTCATCGGGCATGCCCATCCAGCCGATCAGAATGTGGCGACCGTCCTCGGACGTAAACTCCTGCGGAGCATAGAAGTCAAAACCGGCATCCCACAGGCGGAACTCGCCCAGCTCACAAGCGTCATTGCCACCCGTAATGTCGCCCGTTACAGGCATGTAGCCCGCGGCGTACACATTGCCGCGGTCCCAACGACCGCCCTCAAGCCCCTGCGGCGAGAACGAGAGATACTTAGCCTGTGCACCGCTGTCCGACGCGAACTCGATATACCCCGGGCATTCCCACATAAAGCCAAAACGCTCGGGCGTAGACACACGGCTCTCGAGCACCCAGCTCAGCATATCGGCCGAGCCATACACCAAGATCTCGCCCACATCGCGACCGGCGCCCTCGCCGTGCATAGCGCAAAATCGACTATCGACATGCGGCCCATCCACGCGACGACGCGCGCCCAGCACCATGTGATAACGCCCGTCCGCGTCACGCCACACCTTGGGATCGCGCACGTGGCAGGTCAAATCCTCAGGATAATCCTCGGACGCCAGCACCACGCGCTTTTGGTTGAACTCCCGACCGGTAAGGCCATCAACGCTCTCCACATAGACGGTATCGGCGCGGCGGCCAGTATTGACGTAGTCGTACGTACCGTCAGCATCGGAAAGCTTAACGTTGCCCGTATAGAGCACGCGAATGCAACCGTCTTCGGCAAGCGCGGAGCCCGAATACACACCATGGCAATCGAACGGCTCGTCGGGCAGCAGTGGGGCGCCAACGTAATCCCACGTCATAAGATCGCGACTCGTCGCATGGCCCCAGACCTTAACGCCGCCCTCGACATCAAACGGCGCATACTGAAAATAGGCATGGAACACGCCGCCTGCCTGGCAAAGACCGTTGGGGTCGTTGAGCCAGCCCGCCGGCGGCATAATATGGAAGCGCTGGCCATACGCGCCATGGCCGCACTCAGAGGCGGCAGCGTCAACAGCGGCGACCAGCTTTGCAAGGTCGCGGCCAAGTGCATTAGACATATCAAAGTCCTAACGGATCGAAAGTAACAAGGCGCCAGAGATCGACACCAGATACGGGAAACGCCCGCGAGCATACAACCCGCGGGCACCCTTCAATCAAAAGCTCTTAGGCCTGCTCGGAAGCCTTGGGCTCGTCCTTGTACAGGACAAACGAGACGCCAAAGGAAACCAGCGCGGCGACCGCAAACATGATCGCGTACTGCACGGGCTGGGCCAGGCACAGCAGGATACCGAAGATACCCGTAACGCCCGTACCGGAAGCGGCAAGCGAGGTGAGCGCGCAGACCAGGGCGCCGCAACCGCCGCCGATGCAGCCGGCGATGAAGGGCTTAAAGAAGCGCAGGTTCACACCAAAGATGGCCGGCTCGGTAATACCCATGAAGGCGGACAGGGCCGAAGGAAGTGCCAAACCCTTGATCTTGGCATCGCGGGTCTTAAAGGCAACGGCAAGCGCGGCGCCACCCTGAGCGATGTTGGCAGCGCTGGCGATGGGCAGCCAGTAGGTCACACCGTACTGGGCGAGCTGACCCAGGTCGATGGCGGTGTACATCTGGTGGATACCGGTAACGACCGTGGGGGCATAGAACAGGCCGACGATAAAGGAACCGATGCCGAAGGGCAGGGCCAGCAGGGCCTGGATCAGACCGAGGATGGCGTTCTCGGCCCAGACAAAGATGGGGCCGACGGCAACGAGCGTCACGAGCACGGTCACGAACACCGAGACGAGCGGGGTCACAAAGAGGTCGAACATCTCGGGAACGATCTTGTGCAGGCGCTTCTCGAGGAAGGCCAGAATGGCGCAGGCGATAACGATGGGGATCACGTGGCCCTGATAGCCGACCCACTCAAAGCTGTACACGCCGGGGATGACGGTGACCATGGTCTGAACGCCCTCGGAGGCAACCGTGTAGGCGCTCTGCAGCGAGGAGTTGATGAACGCACCGCCGACGACAGCACCCAGGTACGGGTTGGCGCCAAAGGCCTTGGCGGCGGAGTAGCCGATCAGGATCTGCAGAATGCCAAAGGACGTTCCCGAGACCAGGTCGGCGATCTTATAGATAAAGTTATTGGTGTCGAGCGCGATAAAGCCGTTGGAGGCCATAAAGTTGAGGGCGCTCATAATGCCCAGCAGCAGGCCCGAAGCCACGATGGCAGGGATGATAGGGACAAAGACGTCGCCGAGCACCTTAATGGCACGCATAAAGATGTTCTGCTGCTGCGCCGCGGCCTCCTTGACCTCGGCCTTGGTGGCAGCCTCGACGCCACTGAGCGCGATGAACTCCTCGTAGACCTTGTTGACGGTGCCGGTGCCAAAAATAATCTGCAGCTGGCCCTGGGCCTCAAAGACGCCCTTAGCGCCATCGACATTCTCGATGGCCTCCTTGTTAACCTTAGTTTTATCGGCAATCACCAGGCGCAGGCGAGTGGCGCAGTGCGCGGCCGAAACAACGTTGTCGGCGCCACCGATGTTGTCGAGCACCTCTTGGGCTGATTTGCGGTAGTCCATGACTTCCCTTTCCTCCAACGGGCGCATTTGCACCCGGCCATCTTTGACACTTACACTGTAATCGATTTCAGTTTCATATGTCTGCAATCGTTTTCATATAGCGGTAAACGGTAGGAAAAAGCCGGCGAATGGTAGTTTTACGGAAAAACCAGGCGACTCAGAGGCAGGCAGACGTGCCCAAGACCTAGACATTCATAAGCTGATGGCCGAGCTTGAGTGTCTTGAGACCGCTCTCCCCCTCCACGCCATCGAGCGTGTTGAGCAACATATTGGTCGCCTCGACGCCACTGGTCAGGTAGTCATAATGCACGGTGGGAATGCCGCCCGTCAGCGCGCGCAAAAACGCGTTGTCGCCAAAACCGCTCACGCGGTGTATGCCCTCGCCCATGCCGCGAACCTCATCGATAGCACGCAGCGCGCCCGCCGCCATGGTGTCGGTCGCGCAGGCGATAAACGAAACATCGGGGGCATCGGCAAGCAGCTCGCGCGCAGCGCGATAGCCCGAGTGGAGTGTAAAGGACCCCTGGCGAATCCGGCTCGGATCAAGCACCGCGCCCGCGGCGCGCAAGCCGGCCTCAAAACCGCGACGGCGGTCATAACCGGCCGCTCGGTCCTCTTCGGTAACTCCGATGTAGGCGATCTTGCCATCCACCCGACCCGCAAGCGCACGGCCGAGCTCAAAGGCAGCCTCATAGTCGTCGTGATAGACGCACGCCGCGCCCTCGACATGTTGGCCGATCAACACAATGGGCACGCGGCACGACTCAATCGCGCGACGGTGCTCGTCGGTGATCATGGTTGCCACCAGCACAATGCCATCGACCGGGTGGTTTTGG
>DBFBFY010000132.1:0-9472 GCA_048201615.1 Collinsella sp. | reverse complement strand
GTGCCGTTAAACAGCCAGGTATCCTGCAGCACCATGGCAAACTCGCCGCGCAGCGCCGCGCGGTCCCAGTCGCGCACGTCGACACCCTCGACGCGCAGCGAACCGCCGTCCACATCGTAGAAGCGCTGCAGCAGCTTAATGAGCGTGGTCTTGCCGGCGCCGGTAGGACCGACGATGGCGATGGTCTGGCCGGGCTGCGCCTCGCAGCTAAAGTCGTGGATGATGGTCTTGTCGGGCGTGTAGCCAAACTTGACATGGTCAAACTCCACGTGCCCGGGGCGCTTCTCGGGAATCTGCGCGTCGGCCTTCTGCTCCTCCTCGGGCGCGGCCAGGAACTCAAAGACGCGCTCGGTGGCGGCAGCCATCGACTGCATCGTGTTGCTCACATTGCCCAGCTGCTGCACGGGTTGCGTAAAGTTGCGAACGTACTGGATAAAGCTCTGGATGTCGCCAGGCGTGGCATTGCCGGTCAGCGCGAGCTGCGCGCCCACCACGACGACGCCCACGTAGCCCATGTTGCCCACCAGGCTCATAAGCGGCATCATCAGGCCCGACAGGAACTGCGAGCGCCAGCCGCTAATAAAGAGACGGTCGTTTTGACGGTCGAACTCCTCGATCGAGGCCTCGGCGCGGTCGAACACCTGGATGACGTTCTGGCCGGCAAAGTCCTCCTCGATAATGCCGTTGACGGTGCCAAGGACTTGCTGTTGCTCGCGGAAGTACGGCTGCGAGAAGTGAATCATCACGGTCAGGATAATCGCGGCGGCCGGCAGCGTGAGCACGGTGACGCCGGTAAGCGGTAGGCTGATCGAAAGCATCATGACGAGCACGCCGATAATCTGCGTCACCGACGTGATGAGCTGTGTCACGCTCTGGTTGAGCGACTGACCCAGCGTATCGACGTCGTTGGTGATGCGGCTGAGCACGTCGCCCTTGCTGTGTCCGTTAAAGTAGCTCATCGGAACGACAGCGATCTTGGCGGCGATCTCCTTGCGCATGCGGTAGCAAATCTTTTGCGTGACGCCGGTCATGAGCCAGCCTTGGATGAGGCTGCAAACAGAGCTTGCCAGATACAGGCAGAGCAAAAAGCCGAGCGTCTTGGCGATCCAGTTAAAGTCGACGTCGCCGGTGCCGTTGACCTTGGCGACCAGGCCTTCGAACAGCTTGGTCGTAACCTGGCCGAGCACCTTGGGCCCCACAATGTTAAAGATGACCGAGCACACGGCAAAGGCGACGGCGGTAAACACGGCAATCTTGTGCTGGCCGATATAGCCGAGCAGCTGCCTCATGGTGCCCTTAAAGTCCTTGGCCTTTTCGCCACGGCGCATGCCACCCATGCGGCCCATGGGTCCACGCTGACGGGTGGGCTTGGGAATCTGAGTCTTGGTCTCGTCTGCCATTAACGCTCGCCTCCTTCCATAACGGCTGCAATCTCTTCTTGGGTGAGCCCCAGCTCCTCGGCGGAAAGCTGCGACTGTGCGATCTCCAGGTACGCCGGGCAGCTGTGCAGCAGCTCCTCGTGCGTACCGGTGCCCACCACGTGACCGTCGTCGAGCACGATGATCTGGTCGGCGTGCATGATAGTCGCGATACGCTGCGCCACGACCACGAGCGCGGCGTCGGTGACGTTTTTGGCCAACTCCTCGCGCAGACGCGCGTCGGTCTTGTAGTCGAGCGCGCTAAACGAGTCATCGAACACTACGACCTCAGGTTTTTTGGCCAACGCGCGGGCGATGGCCAGACGCTGGCGCTGACCGCCCGAGACGTTGGAGCCGCCCTGGCTGATGGGGGAGTCGTAGCCGCCCTCGCGCTCGGCGATAAAGTCCTCGGCCTGGGCGATGCGTGCCGCCCGGTGCATGTCCTCGTCGCTTACCATGTCGCCGGCAAACTTGAGGTTGCTCTCGACGGTGCCCGAGAACAGGCGCCCCTGCTGCGGGATGTAACCAATACGGTGGCGCAGCTCGGAAAGGGTCATGTCGCGCACGTCGATACCGTCGAGCGAAATGCTGCCGCCCGTGACATCGTACAGGCGCGGAATCAGCTGCACGAGCGTGGATTTGCCCGAGCCCGTGGAGCCAATGATGCCGAGCATCTGACCGGCGTGCGTGGTGAAGTTCACGCCGCTGATGACGTCGGCGCGGGCATCGGGATACTGGAAGCTCACGTCGCGGAAGGTGAGCTCACCGCGCGGCGCGCTGGCCGCGGGCAGTTTGGGCGAGGCGGGGTCGTTGATGCTGGTGGGGCAAGTGATGACCTCTTCCACGCGCTCGGCTGCGACCTCGGCACGGGGCAGGATAACCGAAACCATGGTGAGGATCATAAACGCCATGACGATCTGCATGGTGTAGGAGATAAACGCCATCATGTTGCCGACCTGCATCACGCCGTCGGACACGCCCTGCGCGCCAAACCAGACGATGAGCACGGTGATGCAGTTCATGACCAGCATCATGAGCGGCATCATAAAGCTCATGGCGCGGTTGGTGTAGAGCTGCGTGGTCATCAGGTCGAGCGAAGCCTTGTCAAAACGCTCGAGCTCATGTTTCTCGCGGTTGAACGAGCGGATGGGCATAAGGCCGTCGAGCAGCTCGCGGGCGGTAAGGTTCACG
Source organism: Collinsella sp. (assembly GCA_048201615.1). Taxonomy (GTDB): domain Bacteria; phylum Actinomycetota; class Coriobacteriia; order Coriobacteriales; family Coriobacteriaceae; genus Collinsella. Next base: position 6,863 of record DBFBFY010000132.1, on the reverse strand, counting down.
CGGTCAACAAAGCTCTGCATCTTTTTGAACTTGGGCATGGTGAGGCCCATGAGCACGCCGACGACGGCCGAAACCGCGATGATGGCCACAGCGATGGTCCACTCCAGGCCGGTGTGGTTGGCTAGGACGCGCATGACGGCGACGATGCCCATGACGGGGGCCATCAGGCACATACGGATAAACAGGGTTGCGGCCATCTGGATCTGCTGAATGTCGTTGGTGCAGCGGGTAATGAGCGAGGCCTGGCTAAATTTGCCCACCTCGGCTGGCGAGAAGTGCATAACCTTGTTGAAGGTCTCGCGGCGCAGGTCGCGGGCGATGGAGCAGGCGGTGCGCGACGCCACGGCACCGGTCAGGATGGTGGCGACGAGCGACACCAGGCACAGCCCAAACATCGTGGTCGCCATGCGGCTCAGGTAGGCGTTCTGCACGTCGGCGGGGTCGATGCCCTGCGCCTTGTACTCGTCCTGCACATAGCTCACGGCGCGTTGGGTCACGATGGAGCCCGACATGGAGCCCATTTTGTCCGCCATATCGTTGGCGCCCTCGACGAGCTTGCCCTGGTCGATTAGGCCGCCTTCAACGCCTAGACGCAGGCCCTTCATGGTGATCTTACCACCGTCGGCATCAATCTGCTTTTGCATGTTCTGCGCCGCTGCGGCCTTCTGCTGCATCTCGGCGAGCTGCTCGGGCGTCATCGCCGCCATCTGCTCGGGGGTGGGCATGGCCTGAGCGGCGTCGCTGTCTTTCTCGCCGGACGTGCCAGTCATGTCGCCCATGGAGTTGGCGTCGATGCCCTGGTTGAGCGAAAGGACGACAGTCTCGGGCAGGCTCATAATGTCGGCAATCTTGCCTCCATCGGCACGCTCTTCCTCGGTGCCCTTGTAAGTTCGAATACCGTTTTTGTCAGCCTTGCTAAACACGGCCTCCACAGCTTTGGCGTCCTTGGTGCTCATAAAGAGTTCGAGGTCGTCGAGCGATTCGGCGCGAATGGTGTCGGGCACGGGCGAGGCGATGCCGCCTTGCTGCACGCCCACGTCGACGATGTCGCTCATATAGGTAGGCAGCGCCAGATCGGCGTTGCAGCTGATTACGATAAGTACGATCGCTGCGAACAGTGCCAGGACATGCTTTTTAAAGAGCTTGAGAATCCTCACTCGGCATCTCTCCTTTCTTGATTGCGGTCGATAATTTCGTTGGCACGTCTTAGAAGGCGCACCATCTCTTGGGTATCTGTTTCGCCGAGCTGCTCGAGGAAAGCCGCGGTGCGCTCCTCGAATTCCCGGCGTTTGATTTCGAGATCCTGGAATCCCTTGTCGGTCACTATGACGTGTACGCGACGACGGTCGGTCTTTGAGTGCTCACGCTCAACCCAGCCCTTGGCTTCGAGAGCGCGTAGGATATTGGCAATGCGGGCGTTCGAGACCCAGGCGCGATCAGCGAGTTCGCTCGGCGTGAGCGAACCGCCAGCGAGCATAAGGGCGCGCATGACAGCCATCTCGCCGCTGAGAGCTTTGTCCACAAAGCGCGAAACGCGCTGGTGAATGCCGCCAAACTCGGTAAGGAGCTGACGCCCAAGCTCATGGAAATTGGTATCTTCCACCGAAAACCCCTAACACTAGAAACTATTTTCGGTGAAAGATGATACCCACGTACGCACACCCTAATCGGCAGATTTTGAGGCATGTTTTAAAAATCTACTTGACTGCCAGTCAATATTAAGAGCGTATTAAGACTTAAAATCATTCAATAATTGTAGCGTTTCAAAGAACTATTATGCACGCGGTTAGGCGAGGGGTTGTCACCACCATGACGACTGGGACTCATATAATCGCCACGTGCGATGCTCCAACTTCCCGCAAGGAGACACCTTACATAAAGGGGGATGGAGTCATGGCATTTGACTTCACGGGCAAGACCGCGATTGTCACGGGCGGCACTCAGGGCATTGGCATCGAGATCGCCAAGGGCATCGTCGCGGGCGGCGGACACGTCGCGCTCATCGCAAGGAACGCTGCTAAGGGCGAGGCCGCGGTGGCCGAGCTTGGCGAGGGCAACAAGTTCTACCAGCTCGATGTTGCCGATGCACCCAAGGCGCGCGAGACCGTCGAGCAGATTTTTACGGACCTGCCGCAAACCAACATCCTGATTAACTGCGCTGGCGTTATCAGCACCAAGAAGTTCGACGAGATCGATGACACCGAGTGGCGTCGCACCATCGACATCAACCTCAACGGTACCTTCACTATGATGAATGCCGTGTACCCGCACTTTAAGGCGGCCCATGCCGGCACTATCGTCAACGTGAGTTCCGTTGCGGGCAAGATCGGTGGTGGCCTGCTCGGCACCGCTGCCTACGCCAGCTCCAAAGCAGGTGTTAACGGTCTAACCAAGGCAGTCGCCAAGGAAGGCGGCAAGTTTGGCGTCCGCTGCAACGCTGTATGCCCGTCGCTCACCCTTACCGATATGACCTCGATTCTTTCTGACGAGAACTCTCAGCGCATCATTAACGGTATCCCTCTGGGCCGCGCCGCCCAGGCCAGCGAGCCTGCACAGATGGTGCTGTTCTTCGCTTCCGACCTTGCCAGCTTCGTAAACGGCGAGATCGGTGACTGCGACGGTGGCATCGTTCTGGACGGGTAATACCCCGCGACGATTATTCGGCGACGGCTCCTGCGACTCGGGACCGTCGCCTTCTTTCTGACAAAGGAGCGTGCGGCCGCGTGCGGCACGCATCAAAAGGAGATATAAATGAGTGAATCGACTGCGGTGGAGGCGCCGGCAACAAAAGAGCCGTTCTTTAAGATGTCCACCATCCCGGGCGCCAATATCTTGGTGCCGCTTCTGTTGGGCTGCCTGCTCAACACGCTATTCCCCGACCTGTTTAAAACGCTCGGTAGCTTTACGCTCGGCATGACCCAGCAGGGCGCAGGCCCGCTTGTTGGCGCCTTTTTGCTCATCGTCGGTACGACGATTTCGTTTAAGAGCGCTCCTGCCGCCGCTGCCCGCGGCGCCATTATCATTGCCGTCAAGCAAATCGTGGTCGTTGCCGTGTCGCTGCTCATCCTTTATGTGTTCAACGACAACTTGTTTGGCATCTCTGCCATGGTGATGCTGGCCGCTTGCACGGGTGCCAACAACGCTATGTACGCTGGACTGATGGGCACCATGGGCAACGAGGCCGAGCGTGGCGCCGTCGCCATCACCACGCTCGTTGTCGGCCCTCCGGTTACTATGATCGTGCTCGGCGCCGCCGGTCAGGCTCCGATTGGCTGGTCGCTCGTGGGCGCCATCCTGCCGATCGTCGTCGGTATTATCCTGGGCAACCTGTTCCCCAGCTTTAAAAAGATGATGGCTCCTGCGCTTTCCGCCATCATCGTGCTCGTCTTCTTTGCCATGGGCTCGACCATGACCTTTGGCCAGCTCATTAATGGCGGTCTTCCCGGTATTCTGCTCGGCGTGATCTGCTCTGTGGTCTTTGCAATTCCCGTCATCGCGGTCGATAAGCTCACGGGTGGCACGGGTGTCGCAGGTGCAGCCATTTCGAGCTGCGCCGGAGCCAATGTGGCCACGCCTGCCGCCATGGCGAGCGTCAACGCGGCCATGTACGGTGGCGCCGTGCTCGCGACGGCTACGGCGCAGGTTGCAGCATGCGCTATCGTGACGGCCATTTTGACCCCGCTCGTTACCAGCTGGTGCTACAAGCATTTTGAGGGCCAGCAGAGCAACGGCAAGGCAACGACCGACAAGGCCTCCGCAGCCGCCTAATGCCAAGCGGCAATCAAAGCTAAAAAATAGCCACGCCACAGGGCGGCCGCGGGGGAAATCCCGTGGCCGCCCTTCAGTTTCTGAAGGGTCCCTGGGACACTTTATCCTGGTAAAGCTGGCATAACAGCTAGAGTGACGGACGTATAAAGGCAAGGAAAAAAACCAAACAAATCGGTGAACGGTAGTTGTTCACGCTCGCATTTCCTGCGGGTTTGTAAAAAACGCCCTTATGATATAAAAAAAGAAACATATAACAGCCCAGATGGAGAGGGTCGCTATGTTATCCTTCTCAAACGGGTGAAATCTTGGGTTTTGGGTTGTAGTTCCAAGGTGGACAAACGTTTTTCTCTGCACCAACGTGTGGTGAAGAACGGAAGAAGCCGGTAGTGCAAGCCGAACATTCAAGAATTCAATAAGCAGCGGTGTGAGAGAGCGCCGCATTACACGTAACTAGGAGCGTGGTTACACAATGCAGGAGGCATGGGAAGGCTTCAAGGAAGGCATCTGGACGGGAGAGGTTGACGTCCGAGACTTCATCCAGAAGAACTACACCCCCTACGAGGGCGACGAGTCGTTCCTCGCCGGCCCGACCGAGCGTACCAAGGAGCTGTGGGGCGAGGTTCTCGACCTGCTGCTTAAGGAGCGCGAGCAGGGCGGTGTCCTCGATATGGACACCAAGACCGTCACGGGTATCGTGAGCCACCCCGCTGGCTACATCGATAACGCCCACCGCGAGAAGGAGACCATCGTCGGTCTTCAGACTGACAAGCCGCTCAAGCGCGCGCTGCACGTCAACGGTGGTATCCGCATCGCTTGCCAGGCTGCCAGCCAGCACGGCTATAAGGTCGACGAGAACGTTGTCGAGCGCTACACCTTCGAGCGCAAGACCCACAACGCCGGCGTCTTCGATGTCTACACCCCCGAGATGCGTGCTTGCCGCTCGGCTCACATCATCACCGGTCTGCCCGATGGCTATGGCCGCGGCCGCATCATCGGCGACTACCGTCGTGTTGCCCTGTACGGCGTCGACTACCTGATTAAGGACAAGGAGGCCCAGAAGGCTTCCACCCCGACGGTCATGACCGCCGACAACATCCGCGATCGCGAGGAGCTGCAGGAGCAGATCCGCGCCCTCGGCGAGCTCAAGATGATGGCCGAGACCTATGGTTTCGACATTTCCAACCCTGCTACCAACACGCAGGAGGCCATCCAGTGGATGTACTTCGCCTACCTCGCTGCCGTCAAGGAGCAGAACGGCGCCGCTATGTCCATCGGCCGTACCTCTACGTTCATCGACATCTACGCTGAGCGCGACCTTGCCAACGGTACCTTCACCGAGGAGCAGATCCAGGAGTTCGTGGATCACTTCATCATGAAGCTCCGCATGGTCAAGTTTGCCCGTACCCCCGAGTACCAGGCCCTGTTTACCGGCGATCCGCAGTGGGTCACCGAGTCCATCGGCGGCATGGGTGTTGACGGCCGTACGCTCGTTACCAAGATGAGCTACCGCTACCTGCACACGCTCGAGAACATGGGCACCAGCCCCGAGCCCAACATGACCGTTCTGTGGTCGACCCGTCTGCCCGAGAACTTCAAGAAGTTCTGCGCCAAGACTTCTGTCGCCAGCTCCTCGATCCAGTACGAGAACGACGACCTCATGCGCGTCTATCACGGCGACGACTACGGTATCGCCTGCTGCGTGTCCTCCATGCGCATTGGCAAGGAGATGCAGTTCTTCGGCGCTCGCGCCAACCTGGCTAAGTGCCTGCTGTATGCACTCAACGGCGGTGTTGACGAGGTCTCCAAGAAGCAGGTCGGCCCCAAGTACCGCGCCGTCGAGGGCGATACGCTCGATTACGACGACGTTGTGGCCAAGTACAACGACATGATGAAGTGGCTCGCTGGCGTGTACGTCAACTCGCTGAACATCATTCACTACATGCACGACAAGTATTGCTACGAGCGCATCCAGATGGCTCTGCACGACAAGCACGTGCACCGCTGGTTCGCTACGGGCATCGCTGGCCTTTCCGTCGTGGCTGACTCCCTGTCCGCCATCAAGTACGCCAAGGTCCACCCCGTCCGTGACGAGAACGGCATCATCGTCGACTTCGAGACCGAGGGCGATTTCCCCAAGTACGGTAACGACGACGACCGCGTCGACCAGATCGCTCACGACGTTGTGCACCAGTTCATGGAGTACATCCGCATGAACGACACCTACCGCAACTCCGTGCCCACGACCTCGGTTCTGACCATTACTTCCAACGTCGTCTACGGTAAGAAGACCGGCTCCACGCCGGACGGCCGCAAGGCTGGCCAGCCGTTCGCCCCGGGTGCAAACCCCATGCACAAGCGCGATAGCCACGGCGCCATCGCTTCGCTGTCTTCGGTTTCCAAGCTCCCGTTCCGCGATGCTCAGGACGGCATCTCCAACACCTTCTCCATCATCCCGAGTGCGCTCGGCAAGGAGGACCAGGTGTTCTTTGGCGATATCGACCTTGATCAGCTGGGCGAGTAACTATTGTTAGTGCTATACTAACAATAACGATTACTGATTAGCGCGCCGGTTTCGGCCGGCGCCTATTAATCGAAGGAGACACATTATGAAGGTTTCTGAAGTTTCTGAGACTCAGGCCGATAACCTGGTCCACATGCTCGACGCTTACGCCGAGAAGGGTGGCCACCACCTGAACATCAACGTCTTCAACCGTGAGACGCTGCTTGACGCTCAGGCTCACCCCGAGAAGTACCCGCAGCTGACCATCCGCGTTTCCGGCTATGCCGTGAACTTCCACACGCTCACCAAGGAGCAGCAGGACGAGGTCATTTCGCGTACCTTCCACGACAAGTTCTAAAGGGTTCAACTCCTGTAGGATTACTGGGGCCGGTTTTGGGTTATTTCCCAAAACGTCCTCGGACATGCAAAGAGGCTCCGTTGCGCGCGTTGCGCGGCGGAGCCTCTTTGCGTCCTGACGCTCCTATTTGGCAAGGTGTTTTTTAGAATCCATTTTGCGCTCGGCCTCGAAGGCCTGCCTGTCCCAATCGAGCGGAAGTCCGGCCTCGACCCATGCCTCGTAGGCCCTCCTTATGGG
>DBFBFY010000131.1:0-3004 GCA_048201615.1 Collinsella sp. | reverse complement strand
CGTGCTGCCGTGCGGCCGAGAGCTGCTGGCCAAGTCGCGCGCCGAAAGCGCCCGCCGTCGCGCCCAAGACGAGCGCCTGGCAGTCGCAGCTCAATGGAACAAACGCATCCAGATCGCGGAGGCGAAGGAGAAGAACATGGACATCCGCAATCTCGAGGGCTCAATCGTCGCCCTGGTTACGCCGTTTAAAAAGGACGGCAGTGTCGACTTTGACGCGCTCGAGCGCCTTATCGATTTCCACTTGCAAAATGGCACCGACGCCATTCTCACCCTGGGCACCACCGGCGAGAGCGCCACGATGACCGATGACGAGGACAACTCCGTCGTCGCCGCCGTGGTCAAGCATGTTGCAGGACGCGTCCCCGTCATCGCCGGCTCAGGCTCCAACTCCACGCAGACCATGCTCACCAAGTCGCTTACTTACCAGGGCTTGGGAGCCGACGGCCTGCTGCTCATTACCCCCTACTACAACAAGTCCAACGAAGAGGGTATCTATCAGCACTTTAAGACCGTCGCCGATGCCGTTGACATCCCCTGCATCCTGTACAACATCCCCGGCCGCTGCGGCTGCGGTATCAGCGAGCGCAACGTAGAGCGCCTAGCCGCGCACCCCAACATCATGGGCATCAAGGAGGCCTCGGGCAACGTCGCCTACGCGGCCAGGATCGCCCACCTGCTGTCCGACGATTTCCGCATGTACTCGGGCGAGGATGCACTCACAGTGCCGCTCATGAGCCTGGGCGCTTCGGGCACCATCAGCGTGTGGGCCGACGTGCAGCCGCAGCTTGTACACGACATGTGCCGCGCTTATCTGGACGGCGACGTAGCGCGCGCCCGCGATATCCAGATTGCCGGCCAGCCGCTCATCAACGCCCTCTTTAGCGAGGTCAACCCCATCCCCGTCAAGGAAGCGCTCGCCCAGATGGGCATGATCGAGGCAAACTACCGTATGCCGCTGTGCCCCATGGCAGACGACACGCGAGCCGCACTTACCGATGCTCTGAAGGGAGCTGGTCTACTTGATTAAGACCGTCATTATGGGAACGGGCCGCATGGGCTCGCTCATCCGCACTACCGCCGAAGGCATTGTCGACGCCGCCGGGCAGCCCGTTTTTGATATCGTGGCCCAGATTGGCTTCGATTTGAGCGAGCTCGAGAACGCACCGGCTGCCGACGTCATCATCGACTTCTCGAACGTCGCGACCTTCGACGCCGTCGTCGCCTATGTCGAGCGCACGGGCGCGGCGTTGGTCTCAGGCACCACAGGCTACACCCCCGAGCAGATGGACCGCCTGCGTGAACTGGGCCAGAACACCCGCGTTATGCACTCGGGCAATTACTCCATCGGTATCGCAGCCCTGCGCCATCTGGTAGCGCAGGCTACACGCGAGCTGCCCGGCTTTGACTGCGAAATCGTCGAGACGCACCACAACCAAAAGGTCGACGCCCCCAGCGGCACTGCCAAGCTACTGCTCGACGCCGTCGTCGAAGCCGAGCCCGAGGCAGGCTACCACCCCGTCTATGGCCGCGAGGGCATGTGCGGAGCACGCGATCCCAAGGAAATCGGTATGCACTCGCTGCGCGGCGGCACCGTCGCCGGCGTGCACGAGGTGAGCTTCTTTGGCCAGGACGAGGAGGTCACGCTCACCCACCGCGCCACGAGCCGTCAGATCTTTGTCAACGGCGCCTTGGCAGCCGCGCAGAAGCTCGTCACCCGCGAACCCGGCTTCTATACGTTCGACAAGGTCATGTTTGCCTAACCAGGTATCAACCGAATCCACCCAAAGGAGAGATAGCAAATGAGCAACGCAGCCGAGATGGATGCACAGGAGATTATCAACTACATCGCCACCGCGCCCAAAAAGACACCCGTCAAGCTGTACGTGCGCGAGAAGCCGGGCATGAAGGTTGCCTGGGGCGACGCACATGTCTACGGCGGCCGTCGCGGCAAGACCGTCTTTGGCGACTGGGACGAGCTCAAGACCATCCTGGACGCCAATGCCGATTCCATCGATTACTACGACGTTGAAAACGATTGCCGCAACTCCGCCGTGCCCATGCTCGACCTTAAGGGCATCAACGCCCGCATCGAGCCGGGCGCGATCATCCGCGACCGCGTCGAGATTGGCGACCGTGCCGTCATCATGATGGGCGCCATCATCAACATCGGCTCCGTTATCGGCGAGGGTTCCATGATCGATATGGGCGCCGTGCTGGGCGGTCGCGCCACCGTGGGCAAGAACTGCCACATCGGCGCCGGCACCGTGCTGGCAGGCGTTGTGGAGCCCGCCAGCGCCACGCCCGGCATCATCGAGGACGATGTCATGATCGGCGCAAACGCCGTGGTCCTGGAAGGCGTGCACGTGGGCAAGGGTGCTGTAGTTGCCGCCGGCGCCGTGTGCGTCGAGGACGTCCCCGCCGGCGCCGTCGTGGCCGGTGTCCCCGCCCGCGCCATCAAGATGCGCGACGAGAAGACCGACAGCAAGACCGGTCTCGAGGAAGGCTTACGCCGGCTCTAGAGGCGTGTCAACCTGCAAGGAAATGCAGTTCTAAGCAAAAAGGCCGAAGCTCCATTGGGGCTTCGGCCTTTGTTTTTCTGCAGCGTCCAAGCGCAGTTTATCGATTCTCAATTGACCCGATGTTCTTGAGCTCGATGGAGATGAGGCCGTTGGGCTCGTTGACAAACTCGATGTACTCAGAGTTCGAACCCATCTCGGCCGGGAAGCTGATCTCGATGCCCGTGTCGGTACGGATCTTGTGGTTGCGCACCGCCGCGCGTTCGACCTGCTTGCGCTCCACGGGCACACGCTCAGGCACCTTCTCCTCGGTCAGTGCCGCGCGCACGCTCTCCTTGATGACCGGTTCGTCCTCAAAGACCTCGTCGACGATATCCCAAGGCGGCAGCTCCTCGTCATCCTCGACCTTCTCGGCAACAGCAGCCTTAACCTTGGCGAGCGCTACGGCCGTATTGGCACCGTGCTCCTCGGCGACTTCCTCGACCACA
>DBFBFY010000130.1:0-6627 GCA_048201615.1 Collinsella sp. | reverse complement strand
CCCTATTTCGCTGTGCGCGCGGAGCCCTCCGCATGCGCCTCGACAGACTTGGGGAACCCCGCCGAAGGAATGGAGTGCGGGCCGACAGAACGGTATCCGCGGATATGAGACTGAGCCGAAGGCGTCGATGACATGCCGGGGGCGGACCGGGACGGGTTAACGGCAGGCCCCGCCGACCGATTGCAAGCGGTCGGCGGGGCCATTGCGGCTCTTGACAGCGGATTGGGTCATATGAGCGAAAACCAAGATGGCGAGACGAGGCGCGAACCCCAAGGCGAGAACATCGGCATCATCGCCCAGACCAGCGAGGGCGTCACACCCGCAGTCATCTCGATCATCCGCAGCAAGGTAACGGCCGAAGGAGATACAGCGGCAATCTTTGCCCGTGCCATGAGCGCTGACGGCAAGACAATCGGCACCATCAAGATTGAGAACGCCGCCATCCAGACGCCCGAAGGCGGCAAGGTCATTGACTATCGCAAGCTCCGTGACGGCATCTACGAGGCAGGCCAAGCCATCGGCACGGGCGACGCCACGGTCGACTCCCTCTATATCAAAGCAGTCGCCAAAAGTACGACCATCGCACCTCCCGAGGTAGCCAAGCCGGAAGACCCCAAGCCCGACGAGACCAAGCCCGCAGAAAGCAAGCCCGCGGAGTCCAAGCAGAACCCCAAGCCTGAGGGCTCAAAGCCGACCAAGGCCGTTGCGGCTTCAACCACGAAAGCCAAGACTACCGGCGTGCTCGCGGCAACCGGCGACACCTCGGGTGCGGCCATCGTGGCAACCGTCCTTGCGGGAACAGCCGCTATCGCCGCAGGCACCATGGCGAGCCGTAAGCGTTCTTAGACGCCTCTGCGCACATGCCAGCTCCCGCGAAGGCCCCGAGCCCCAGCACCGTTTAACAACGCCACCGCCGAGCTCCCCTCCGGCGGTGGCGTTTTCCATATGCGTCCGCAGGGGATGCACGAGATTGTCTTTGGTCTAGCCCAACCGGCATACGCTGGCGTGCGACAATTGGGGCTGCCGATATCACAACACTGAGAGAAGCCCGTCATGGAAGCGCATCAAAAGCAGATAACCGTTTATTCGAATCATACGGAAAGCGCGCCTGTCATCTACCTTCCTGTGGTCGTGGGCGACGGCAGCGAGGTTTATAAGCGTTGCCGAGAGCTCGACTGTCCGCCATTCGCCCTCGTCACCATTGGCGGGCTCGATTGGAATCGCGAGCTGAGCCCCTGGGCATGCGACGGGACCGTACGCGATGCCGAACCCTTTGGTGGGCAGGCGTCCGGATTTCTCAATGAACTGCTGAACCGGATAATCCCAAAGGTCGAATTATCGCTCCCACTGCCGCCCACCTGGCGCGGCATTGCCGGCTACTCGCTCGCGGGCCTCTTCGCGCTCTGGTCCCTCTGGCAAACCGACGCCTTTGACCGCGCCGCGAGCGCATCGGGGTCGCTATGGTTTCCCGAATTTGTCGACCGTGCCAGCACGGCCCCTTTTGCCGGCAGCCCGCAAGCCGTCCACCTGTCACTCGGCAAAAAGGAAACCAAGACGCCCAACCGCATGATGCGGCATGTACTCGACGACACACGCGCGATGGAAGCGTTGCTCGTCGAGCGCGGCATTCCACCAACGCTGGAGCTCAACCCCGGCAATCACTTTGCCCAAACCGACTTACGCATGGCCCGCGGCATCCACTGGATACTGACACATTAAAAATGGTGCCCACACGCATATACGCATGGGCACCATATCTTGTTTTAGCTGAACGCAGCTGCTACTCAGCAGCCTCCTCAAGCTCGGAGACATCAAACTCAAAGTCGTTACCCGGCAGGATGGCGTTGAGCACAATGCCCACCAGTGAGCCCACGGCAATGCCGGACAGCGAAATGGTCATGCCGCCCAGCTCCAACACGATGGCGCCGGCGGTGCTGTACGCGATGCCGAGCGAAAGCACGAGCACCAGCGCGGCAACCAGCACGTTGCGGTTGTTCTGGAAATCGACCTGGTTCTCGATGAGGTTGCGGACGCCCACAGCGCTGATCATGCCGTAGAGCACGAGCGACACACCGCCGATCACACACGCCGGCATGGCCGCAATGACAGCCGCGAACTTGGGGCAGAACGAAAGCACGATGGCGCAACACGCGGCAATTCGAATTACGCGCGGGTCGAACACGCGCGTCAGGGCGAGCACGCCGGTGTTCTCACCATACGTAGTGTTGGCCGGAGCGCCAAAGAGCGAAGCCAGAATCGTGGCAAGGCCGTCGCCGAGCAGCGTGCGATGCAGACCGGGATCGGCAATGAAGTTGCACTCGCAAGTCGAACCGATAGCAGAGATATCGCCGATATGCTCGATCATGGTCGCGAAGGCCAGCGGCATGATGGTGATGATGGCCGTCGTGGCAAGACCGCTATCGAACTGCGGCCCAAAGAGTGCAAACACGGTGTTGTCCCACACGATGGGCAGACCGACCCACGGAGCGGCGGCAACGCCCGAGAAATCAACCTCGCCGAGCGCAGCCGCAACGGCATAGCTCACCACAACGCCCAGCAAAATCGGCACGATCTTGACCATGCCACGGCCCCAGATGTTGCAGATGACGATAACGGCAACGCCAATGACAGCCACAAGCCAGTTGGTCTGGCAGTTAGCAATAGCGGAACTTGCCAGGATCAAGCCGATGGAAATGACGATGGGGCCAGTCACCACCGGCGGAAAGAAACGCATGACACGCTTGGCGCCAAACGCGCGGAAGAGCGCCGCCAGCACCGGATAGAGCAGGCCGGCACAAGCTACGCCCAGGCAGGCGTAGGGCAAAAGCTCGGTCTCGCCGTTGGGCGCGATTGCGGCATAACCGGCAATAAAGGCAAACGATGAGCCCAAAAATGCCGGCACCTTACCGTGCGACAGGAAGTGGAACAGCAGCGTTCCCAAGCCGGCAAACAAAAGCGTTGCCGATACCGAGAGGCCGGTGAGCACGGGCACCAGTACCGTGGCGCCAAACATGGCAAACAGGTGCTGCAGGCCGAGCAGGAACATGCGCGGGCGGCCAAGCGACGATGCATCGTAGATGGCATCGGTGACGGCGGGCGTCGAAGACTGGGACATGGATGTCCTTTCGAATGGAAGGGCGATCGGGCATATCGGATAACCTGCCCGAACGATACAATCCGAACCATTGTACGCGATACGCCATGCCTCGCACGCGCCGTCACCTGCGAACGTTACCGCTATTTCCAAACGCGCTCGGAAACGCGCTTGACCAGCGCGATCTTTGCCCATTGCTCGTCCTCGGTCAGCTTGTTGCCAATCTCGCAGCTGGCAAAGCCGCACTGAGGCGACAGATACAGGTTCTCGAGCGGCACGTACTTTGCGGCCTCACGGATGCGCTCGACGATAACATCCTCGTTCTCGAGCTCTGCCGCCTTGGTGGTTACCAAGCCCAGCACGACCTTCTTGCCCGGGGCAACGTACTTGAGCGGCTCAAAACCGCCGGCGCGCGGCGTATCGAACTCCAGGTAAAATGCATCGACATCCTCGTTTGCGAACAGGTACGGCGCGATGGGGTCATAGCCGCCCTCGAAGGCATAGGTGGAGTGGTAGTTGCCGCGGCACACATGCGTGTTGATGACCAGATCGTCGGGCTTGTCCGCGATGGCGGCATTGTTGAGCGCCACGCCCAGCTCGCTTACCTTTTGCAGGTCGACCGGGCTCATGCCGGTTTTGGCGACAAAATCGGTGTCGCAGTAGATGCCCCAGGTGCAGTCATCAAACTGGATGTTGCGGCAGCCTGCTGCGTACAGGTCGGCGATCACCGTGCGATAAGCGGCTGCGATGGCGTCGGCAAGTTCCTCATCGGTCTTATAGACAGCGCGCAGGCTCTCCTGCTGGCCGTCGCAGCGGTCGAGCGTGACTTCGGAGAACGTCTGGATCGGCGCCGGGATGGTCTGGCGTGCAACGTGGCCCTCGCCCTCGAGCGCTTTGACAAACTTAAAGTGCTCGACAAAGGGGTGGTTCTCGCCGCTGATGGGGCCGGTCACCACGGCGGTATCGGCCGTCGTCTCCTCATCATGGAACATATAACCCGTACGCGAGGTACGGCGCTCAATGCCATTGAGGCCCCACATAAAATCGAGGTGCCAGTAGCTGCGGCGGAACTCGCCATCGGTGATGACCTGTAGGCCGGCGGCCTTTTGCTTAGCCACCAAGTCGCGAATGGCCTCATCCTCGACGGCCTTAAGGCCGTCGTCATCGAGCGTACCCGCGGCGTAGGCGGCACGGGCGTCCTTCACGGCCTGCGGACGAAGAAAGCTGCCGACGATATCGGCGCGAAACGGCGCGTTCGGTTGAATCGAAGTGCTCATAGATATCTCCCTTTGCATTGGTTGCTTTACCGAGACAGAGTATGAGCGCTTATATGGCCATCGTAAAATATACGTTTATAACAGTTTGATATAGATGCTTCCTATATCAGTCTGGACTGCCATAAAGAGACTTGAACCGTGCGGAGCACAGCAGCCTAGATATGCTGACGAATCGCGTCGATATAGGCTTGGCCGTAGCGCGTGAGCGTCGTGTTCTTGCGCGTAATGATGCCGATCTCCATGTACTCGTCCACATCGAGCGGAATCGAGATAATACCGGGGCCGTTAAGTTCATGGCTGATCACGCCCGAACACACCGTATAGCCGTTAAGGCCCATAGCCAGGTTGAACAGCGTCGCACGGTCGCGTACGCGGATATTCTTGCGGCGCTCAAACGTCGAGGTCAGTTCCTCGGAATAGTAGAACGAGTTGTAGCTGCCCTGCTCATAGGACAGGAACGGGTAGTCTTCCAAGTCCTCGAGCGTCACGCTGGAACGGCCAGCCAACGGATGGTCTGCACACACAAAAACGTGCGGCGCGGCGCAGAAGAGCCCCTCGAATACGAGCTCGTTGGCGGCGAGCATGCGCTCGATGACCTCGCGATTGTGCTCCGACAGATACAGGATGCCCAGCTCGCTTTTCATATGCGCGACGTCCTCGATAATCTCGTGAGTCTGCTCCTCGCGCAGGGTAAAGTCGTAGCGCGCTGCATCGAACTCACGGATCACATCGACAAACGCATTAACGGCAAAGGAATAATGCTGGCAGCTCACACTAAAGTGCGGCACCTGCTCGGACGCGCCCTTATACTTGCCTTCGAGCAGATCGGCCTGGTCGAGCACCTGTCGAGCGTAGCCCAAGAAGGTCTCGCCCTCCTCGGACACAATGACGCCCTTGTTGGTGCGCTCAAAGATGTGCACACCCATCTCGTTTTCGAGATCGCGGATCGACGCGGTAATCGAAGGCTGCGACACAAAGAGTCGGCGCGAGGCCTCGGTGATGCTGCCGCATTCGGCAACTTTGACGACATATCTGAGCTGCTGGAGCTTCATGGCTGTCTCCTTAGCTGTTCGCGAGATTCGCGTCGGCCGCACCCTCCTGGCGCATAAACGGCGGCATCTCCCCCGTCGCGGCGCAAGCGGCAATCTGATGCAGGGCCCCGGCGACCGCATCATCTGCCGCAGCGCCAATATGCCAGCGCGCGGCAGCCGTGACGGCCTCGTTGGCATTGGCGACTGCAACGGAGTTGGGAACGGCATCGATCATGGGCAGATCGTTATCGGAATCGCCGAATACGGCCACCTCGTCGGGCGTCAGGCCCAAAGCGCGCGCCAACTCCAGCGCAGCGCAACCCTTGTCCCAACCAGCCGGAAGGATGTCGAACAGGCGCACTCGGTTGTTGGGAAACACGAGCGAGAGTTCCGGCACCTCAGCGGCAACGCGCTCGCGTAGCTCCGCGAGCTCCTCACGCGAACGGGCACTCCAAATATTCGCCTTGAACACCGGCGCGTCATCGACGACGGGACGGCACGGGGCCTCTTCGCCTTTGAGCCACGCGTTGCCGCCCGACTCCATGGCGCGACGAACGCGCTCGGGGTCGCTCGTCACACAATAGGCATCGTTGCCCCAAAAGTCATCGCCCAGGCTATAGACCTTCAGATAGGTATCGTCGGTCTCTTGCTCCAGATAGTCGGCAAGACGCATGAGGGCACCGTTGTCGCTCGCACGGGAGGCAACAACCTCGCCGTCAACAAACATCACCTGGCCGTTACAGAACGCGCCAGTCGAAAAACACTCGGAACGATTTTTGAACATCCAGCCCATCGCGGACGGCTGACGACCCGAAACCGGGCCAAAGTGCAGGCCCGCCGCCTGCATGGCATGAATGCCCTCGATGGCGTAGTCGCTGGCTCCGTCATGCCCGGCTGGAATCAGCGTATCGTCCATATCGGTCAGCACAAGTTTAATCATAAGGCCCCCATTCGTATCGGTCCTACCTATTGTAACGACCTGCCAAAATAAACCTGTCCCTTTTTGGCAGGTGCGTTAGTATAGGGAACAACAGATTCGATGCGGGAGTGCCGGCGGTGCAAGCCACAAGGCTGAGAGGGCATAGGGCCCAATCCTTTGAACCTGTCAGTTAATGCTGGCGTAGGGAGCATGCCGCCTTTACAGGGGCGCTGTCTATGCACAGCGCCCCTTTTCTATGCCAAGGAGGCATGTGCAGTGATTGATTCGGAACAGCTTAAGCAACAT
>DBFBFY010000129.1:0-12920 GCA_048201615.1 Collinsella sp. | reverse complement strand
CGGCCGAGGGGTATATTTGCTTGCAAAGGGCTCGCGCGGAGCGGGCCGTTCATCCATAGAGGAGGCACCCTTGAAGGCGGACACTCAAACCATCGACATCCTGTTGTTGGGCAGCGGCGGCCGTGAGCATGCTTTGGCAGCTAAGCTCGCAGCATCACCGCGCGCCGGCAAGCTCTACATCGCGCCGGGTAACGGCGGCACCGCGAGCTGCGGCGAGAACGTTGTTCTCGACGACTGCGATCCTGCGGCCGTGGCGGCGTTTGCGCAGAGCCACGGATGCGGACTCGTGGTAATTGGCCCCGAGGCTCCGCTCGTGGCGGGCGTGGCCGACGCCGTACGCGCGGCGGGTATTTCCTGCTTTGGCCCGGGTGCCGAGGGCGCCCAGATGGAGGGCTCCAAGCTGTTCTCCAAGCAGCTCATGGAGCGTGCGGGCATTCCGACGGCAGCCTATGGTTCGTTTACCGACGAGGCTTCGGCTCTCGCCTACGTGCGCGAGCAGGGCGCCCCGCTGGTCGTGAAGGCCGACGGCCTTGCCGCGGGCAAGGGCGTTATCGTGGCGACCGAACTTGAGCAGGCCGAGGAGGCCGTGCGCGAGTGCTTTGGCGGCACCTTTGGCGATGCCGGCAACACCGTGGTTATCGAGGAGATGCTGACCGGCCCCGAGTGCTCGCTGCTGGCCTTTACCGACGGCAAGACCGTGCGCCCCATGGCCACCTCGCAGGACCACAAGCGCGCGCTCGAGGGCGACAAGGGCCCCAACACCGGTGGCATGGGCGTCTACAGCCCGGTGCCCATCGTGACTGACGAGGAGCACGCCACCATGGTGAAGGTCATGGAGCAGACCGTGGCCGAGCTCGCTGCCGAGGGTATCGACTACCGCGGCTGCCTGTACGGCGGCTTTATGCTCACGCCTGCCGGCCCCAAGGTGCTGGAGTTCAATGCCCGCTTTGGCGACCCCGAGACGCAGGTCGTGCTGCCGCGCCTTAAGAACGACCTGGTCGAGGTCATGCTGGCTTGTGCCAACTGCGAGCTCGACCAGATTGAGCTCGACTGGCGTGACGAGTGGGCCGTGGCCGTTGTCCTGACGAGCGCGGGCTACCCCGGCAGCTACGAGAAGGGCAAGGTCATCACCGGTATCGCCGATGCCGAGGCCATGGAGAACGTGACCGTGTACCACGCGGGCACTGCCGTGGTGGACGGCCAGCTCGTGACCAATGGTGGCCGCGTGCTTGCCGTGACCGCTCTGGGCGACACGTTCGAGAACGCTCGCAACCTTGCCTACGAGGCCTGCGAGAAGATTGATTTTGAGGGCAAGACCCTGCGTCACGACATCGGCCTGCGCGCGCTGCGCGGCCGCGACGCCTGGGATGCCTAAAGTCCGAGAGGAATGAGACGGATGGACGAGAAGAACGAAGAGCTCGTGGACGCGCAGATCGTCGACGATGCCAGCCGCATGTATGGGCACGCCGAGGGCGAGCCTGGTGGCGAGGTCTCTGACGAGCCGGCGCTGGTGCTGGGCGATGACGACCCGCACGATGCCGAGCTGCACGAGAAGATTCTTTCGGAGGAATGCGCCTGGAAGGGCAAGATCCTCGACGTCCACCGTCTTGAGGTTGAGCTGCCCAACGGTCACCGCAGCGCCCGCGATATCGTTCGCCATCCGGGTGCGGCGGCCGTTGTGGCACTGACCGAGAGCGGCAAGATCGTACTGGTGCGTCAGTACCGCACCGCCATCGACCGCGTGACGGTCGAGATTCCCGCCGGCAAGCTCGATCCAGGCGAGGACCCGCTCGATTGCGCCAAACGCGAACTGCACGAGGAGACGGGCTTTAGGGCCGGTCGTATTCGCTTTTTGACGTCGATTGTCACGTCCTGCGGTTTTTGCGATGAGATCATCCACATCTACTTGGCTACCAAGCTCGAGTTTGATGCGCCCAACCCCGATGATGACGAGTTTGTCAACGTGGACCTGGTGCCGCTGCACGAGCTGATCGATGCCGTGCTCGACGGCAAGATCGAAGACGCCAAGACCGTCGTAGGCGCCTTAGCCTGCGATAGCATCGCGCACCGCCTTGGGGGCACGGAGCTTTAACGAGTGGGGATAGCCCTGGGACAAGTACTACTGATTGCTTTGTCCCAGGGCCTTACGTTGCTGATATTTCTTTGAGGATCACATGCTGAAGAGGTTTCTTTCGTATTACAAGCCCCAGATGGGGCTTTTTGTTGCTGATACTGTTTGCGCTCTGGTGCTTGCTGCCATTGACCTTGCGTTTCCTATTATTCTGCGCAATTTGACCGGTGGGCTGTTTACCCAGGGCCAGGCTGCCATTATGCAGGCGCTCGGTATGATCGCGGTGGGGCTGGTGCTGATGTATGCCGTTCGCTGCGCCTGCCGCTACTTTGTGAGCTACTGGGGCCACGTGATGGGTGCGCGCATGGAGTCCAAGATGCGCGAGGACCTGTTTGACCAGTACGAGCGCTTTAGCTTTGCGTACTTCGACCGCAACAGTTCGGGCGACATGATGAGCCGCGTGGTCAACGATCTGTTCGATATCTGCGAGGCGGCGCACCACGTGCCCGAGTGGATCATCATCTGCGGCATCGAGATTATTGGCTCGTTTGCGATCCTCTTTACCATCGCCCCGGTGCTGGCGCTCGCCATGGCCGTGGTGACGGCGGCTTTTGCGGTCATCATGTTTTGGCAGAACATGCGTATGCGCGAGGTTTTTAGCGACAACCGCAAAAAGATCAGCGGCATCAATGCGCAGCTGCAGGATTCGCTTGCGGGCATGCGCGTAGTCAAGAGCTTTGCCAACGAGGAGACCGAGCGCGCCAAGTTCCGTGCCTCTAACGATCGCTACCTTTCGTCCAAGGAGAACATGTATCACGCCATGGGCGTCTATACCGCGACGTATGGCCTGCTCTCGGGTGTGCTCTATGTGATCGTGGTGCTGCTGGGCGGCTGGCTGGTCGCCCAGGGACAGCTGCAGGCGGTCGATATGGCGACCTTTGCACTCTATATTTCGCTGTTCTGCACGCCGCTCGAGACGCTCGTCAATTCGGCCGAAACGTATCAGAAGGCTATCGCCGGCTTTAAACGTATGGACGAGGTGCTCTCGACCGCGCCGGATATCCAGGACAAGCCGGGCGCTACGGATCTGCAGGTGACTGCCGGCGCCGTGGAGTATCACGACGTGTGCTTTAACTACGAGGATGTCGAGCTGGGCGAGGGCTATGCCGACGAGCGTCCCGTTATCGACCATATGAATCTGTCCATCAAGCCCGGGCAGACCATCGCGCTGGTTGGCCCTTCGGGCGGTGGCAAGTCCACGACCTGTTCACTGCTGCCGCGCTTTTATGACGTGGCTGCCGGATCCATTAGCATCGACGGCCAGGACGTGCGCGATGTGACGCAGCAGAGCCTGCGCCGCGCCATCGGCCTGGTGCAGCAGGATGTCTATCTATTTGACGGTACGATTGGCGAGAACATCGCCTACGGCAAGCCGGGCGCCACGGCAGAAGAGATCGCCGAGGCCGCCCGTCGCGCCAACATCGATGCCTTTATCGAGTCGCTTCCGCAGGGCTACGACACCGTGGTGGGCGAGCGCGGCAGCCGTCTTTCGGGCGGACAGAAGCAGCGCGTTGCCATCGCGCGCGTGTTTCTCAAGAACCCCAAGATCCTGATTTTGGACGAGGCGACGAGTGCTTTGGATAACGAGAGCGAGGAGGCGGTGCAGGAGTCACTCGAAGAGCTGGCACGCGGCCGCACCACGATTATTATCGCCCACCGTCTTTCGACCATTAAGCATGCCGATGAGATTGCGACCGTTGAGCATGGTCGCGTTGTGGAGCGTGGCACGCACGAGGAGCTTCTCGCCCGTGGCGGCACCTATGCCCGTTACTATCGAATGCAGTTCGAAGGTGCGCGTGCGCACGAGCTCGACTGATTGATATGACAGGAAGTTTATGGCTGACAAGAACCCTTTGACTCCGGAAGAAGTGACGGAGTTATTCTCCGAAATCGATGCATCCGGCGTCTTGGATCCCACGCTCGCCAAAAAGCGTACCGAGCGCATGCGTGAGAAGGAGGCTGCGGCCAAGCGCGGTGACAAAGCGGCGCTAGCGCAGCTGCGCAGCGAGGACCGCGCGAGCCAGGCAAAACATATCGACCCGCTGTCCGAGGACGATCCTTCGGGCTCGCAGGTGAGCCATACCATTACGAAGACCGCGATGGCCGTGGTCATCGGTATTTTGGTGCTGATCGTGGGCATGCAGATTGGCTACGGCGTGATGCGTCGTCTGAACACCGCCAACCTGTCCGAGAGCGTTTCGGTCGATACCGTTTCGACCGCGCTCAAGGGTGGACTTGAATGGGGCAACGGCTTTACGCAGTTCCCGCTCGACTTCACCGTCGATGAAGCCGATGAACGCACGGGCACGGTCGAGGTGACGGTGTTGGACACATCGTCTGCCAACGAGCTCGAGCTGCTGTCCAACGGGCAGATTCAGGCCGCGGCGCTTGCGACCAACGCGTTGCTCAACGATAAGATCGACCGCGTGGTGTATAACGTTCACGCCTATATCGACGAGGATAGCAACATTCAGCACGATTCCTTCTTTGGCATGTTCCCCGCGCGCGGCCACCAGAGCGCCATTTTGACGTTCGTGTGGACCAAGAGCTCATCCAACGCCACGAGTATCGACTGGAAGATGCGCATCGTGAGTATGGATGACACCATCGCCGAGCGCATTCAGAAGCAGGTGAACTCGGTGTCGTCGTTGATTGAGGACCCGGTGGTGAGCCAGACCAAGATTGACGAGGAAAAAGCCGAGCGCGATCTGGAGCATCGTCTGCATGGCCGCGAGATTTTCCGTGGCGGCAAGCCCGATCGCACACCGTCCGAACTGCTGGAGCAGGACAAGAAAAAATAAGACGCCATCATCCCGCGTGAGCCACAAGCCCCGCGGGATGATTTTTCTGGGACGGGGATTAAAAACCATTATGCATAGAAAGTCATAATTATCATTTCGTAAACATTTCGATGAAATTAACGCCATGAGGCATGCTTGCGGTTACAATACCGCGAGGCCTAACTACACACCTTTAAGCCGGTCCTGTGAGACCGGGAAGGAGAATTATGGCGAACAACCATACCGCGGGCGCTGCCGCCCGCACCTTCGCGCCCAGCGAGCTTTGCCAGCGTATGCTGGCCAAAACCAGCAAGGGCACCTGCGGTCCCTGCATCCTGTATCTTGAGGATGGGACCATTTTTTATGGACGTGCATGCGGCGCTGAGGGCACCGCGACCGGCGAAGTTTGCTTCAACACCTCGCTCGAGGGCTACTTTGAGGTCATGACCGACCCGAGTTATGCCGGCCAAATCGTAACCATGACCTATCCGCAGATCGGCAACTACGGTATCGACGAGACCGACGTCCAGTCGGCCTTCCCCGGCGACGCCGTGCGCCCTGCGAGCGCTCCGGCTATGCGCGGCATGATCGTTCGCGACATGTGCACCACGCCTTCTAACTGGCGCTCGGCCGTCAGCGTGCCGGAGTATCTGCGCGCCCACGGCATCGTCGCTATCGAGGGCGTCGACACCCGCGCTCTGGTGCGCCATCTGCGCGACAATGGTTCCAAGATGGGCATTATCTCGACCGAGATCTTCGACGTCGACGAGCTTGCCGAGCGTCTGGCCGCAGCGCCCACGCTGGTAGGCGAGAACCTGGTCAAGACCGTAAGTTGCCCCGTACCTCACGAGTTTGTGGCCGCCGATCTGCCTGCCACGCATGACTTTGCGCTTTCGGCTGCCGCTCCTGCCCGTCACAAAGTGGTCGCATACGACTGCGGTGTGAAGCGCGGCATTCTGGAGGGGCTGGTCCGCGCCGGCTGCGACCTTACCGTCGTGCCGTGGGACACGCCTGCCCAGCAGGTGCTCGACATGAATCCCGACGGCGTCTTTTTGTCCAATGGCCCCGGCGACCCCGACGCCGTGGTGGAGACCTACGAGCAGGTGCAGCAGCTGATCGGCAAGGTGCCGGTCTTTGGTATTTGTCTTGGTCACCAGATGATCAGCCTGGCCTGCGGCGCCCAGATGGAAAAGCTTAAGTTCGGTCACCGCGGTGGCAACCAGCCGGTTATGAACCTGGTAAGCCGCCGTGTGGAGATCACCGCGCAAAACCATGGCTTTGGCCTGCTGTTCCCCAGCTTGGGCAAGCTTGTCTCCGAGCTTTCCGGCGGCGAGACCGAGCATGCGGCCGATGGAGATCTGCGCGTCTGGGTGCGCCGCGGAATCGCGCCGGTCGTGATGAACGAGCGCTTTGGTCGCATTCGCCTGACACATGTGAACCTCAACGACGGCACCGCCGAGGGCATCCAGCTGCTCGACGCACCGTGCTTCTCGGTCCAGTACCACCCCGAGGCCTCGCCTGGCCCCACCGATGCCCACTATCTCTTTACCGCCTTTACGCGACTCATGGACGGCGAGGAGAACTACCTGGACATCGACACCGCGAAGGACCGCCTTGCCGGCTGGAACTTTGCTGAGTCCGAGACCGCTGAGACCGAGGAGAACTAACATGCCGAAACGTACTGACATCAAGCGTATCCTCGTCATTGGTTCGGGCCCCATCGTCATCGGCCAGGCCTGCGAGTTCGACTACTCCGGCGCCCAGGCCTGCAAGGTGCTCAAGGAGGATGGCTTTGAGGTCATCCTGGTCAACTCCAACCCGGCGACCATCATGACCGACCCGGGCTTGGCCGACCGCACCTATGTCGAGCCCATCACCGCCGAGTTTATCGAGCGCGTAATCAAGAAAGAGCACCCGGACGCGCTGCTGCCCACGCTGGGCGGCCAGACCGGTCTGAACGCCGCCGTCGAGCTGGCGAAAGACGGTACGCTCGACAAGTACGGCGTCGAGATGATCGGCTGCGACCTGGCCGCCATCGAGCGCGGCGAGGACCGCAAGCTCTTTAACGAGGCCATGGCCGAGATTGGCCTGGAGGTCGCGCGCTCGGGCTATGCCTACAGCGTGGCCGACGCCGAGGCCATCGCCGAGCGCGTGGGCTATCCCTGCGTGCTGCGTCCGAGCTTTACCCTCGGTGGCGCCGGCGGCGGCATCGCGCACACCCACGAGGAGCTCGTCTCCATCGTGAGCCAGGGCCTTGAACTCTCGCCTGCCCACGAGGTGCTGGTCGAGGAGTCCATCGAGGGTTGGAAAGAGTACGAGATGGAGGTCATGCGTGACCACGCCGGCAACGGCATCATCGTGTGCTCCATCGAGAACCTCGACCCCATGGGCGTGCATACCGGCGACTCCATCACCGTGGCGCCGGCGCAGACCCTCTCCGACCTTGAGTATCAGCGCATGCGTGTCGCCTCGCTCGCCATCTTGGAGAAGATCGGCGTCGAGACCGGCGGCTCCAACGTGCAGTTTGCCGTGAACCCCCAGACCGGTCGCTTGATCGTCATCGAGATGAACCCGCGCGTGAGCCGTTCGTCCGCGCTGGCCTCCAAGGCCACGGGTTTCCCCATCGCTAAGGCCGCCGCGCGCCTGGCTGTGGGCTACACGCTCGACGAGATCGTCAACGACATTACCAAGGCAACGCCTGCCTGCTTTGAGCCCACGATTGACTACTGCGTTGTCAAGGTGCCGCGCTTTGCCTTCGAGAAGTTCAAGGGCACCGACCCCACGCTCACCACGCGCATGAAGGCCGTGGGCGAGATCATGGCGATCGGTCGCACCTTTGAGGAGGCCTTTGGCAAGGCCATGCGCTCGCTGGAAGACGGGCACCAGGGCATTTGCGCCGGTGGCAAGGAGGGCGCCGATAAGCTGAGCGACGAGGAACTCGCCCAGGCTGTGGGCACCCCGACTGAGCACCGCATCTTCTTTGTGGTCGAGGCCCTGCGCCGTGGCTGGGATGTTGCGCGCATCCACACCATCTGCGGTATCGATCCGTGGTACCTCAATCGCATCAGCGATATGGTGCAGGTCCAGGAGAGCATTCGCGGCCTGCGCGTGGAAGACATTGACGCCGACGCGATGCGCCTGCTCAAGCAGTATGGCACGAGCGATGCCGAGATTGCCGCGCTGACCGGCTCGGACGAGCGCTTTGTTCGCGCTTACCGTAAGGGTCTGGGCGTGGTCCCCAGCATGAAGACAGTCGACACCTGCGCCGCCGAGTTCTCGAGTGCCACGGAATACCACTACAAGACCTATGAGAACATCTACCGCACGAGCCCGGTCGCCAAGAAGTGCGTTGCCCCCGACGAGACCACGCCGGCAAGCAAGCCCAAGGCGATGATTCTGGGTGCCGGTCCCAACCGTATCGGCCAGGGTATTGAGTTCGACTACTGCTGCGTGCATGCGAGCTATGCGCTGGCCGCCCGCGGCTTTGAGACCATCATGGTCAACTGCAATCCCGAGACCGTTTCGACCGACTACGACACGTCCGACCGCCTGTACTTTGAGCCGCTCACCTACGAGGACGTCATGGACGTTATCGACGTTGAGCGTCCCGACGGCGTCGTAGTGACGCTCGGCGGCCAGACCCCGCTTAAGCTGGCACGCATGCTCGAGGAGAGCGGCGTGAACATCATGGGTACCAAGCCCGACGCCATCGATTTTGCCGAGGACCGCGAGCGCTTCGCCGCTCTGCTCGACAAGCTGGGTATCATGTACCCGCCGGCGGGCCAGGCCACCTCGTTTGAGGAGGCCGAGGCCGTGGCCGCGCACATCGGCTACCCACTGCTGGTGCGTCCGAGCTACGTGCTGGGCGGCCGCGGCATGATGATCGCCTACGATGCCGAGCATCTGCGCGATTACATGGCCGAGGCCGCGCGCATTAGCCCCGACTACCCGGTGTACCTCGATCGCTTCCTGGAGGGTGCGATCGAGTCCGATGTCGACGCCCTGTGCGATGGCGAAGAGGTCTACATCGGCGGCATTCTGGAGCATATCGAGGAGGCCGGTATTCACTCCGGCGACTCTGCGACCTGCATTCCGCCGTTCAGCTTTAGCGAGAGCCTGCAGGCGAAGCTCCGCGAGACCACGCGCCGCATCGCGATGGCGCTGGGAGTCCGCGGCCTGGTTAACGTGCAGTACGCCATCAAGGGCGAGACCGTTTACGTGATCGAGGCCAACCCGCGCGCAAGCCGTACCGTCCCGTTTATCTCCAAGGCCACCGGTGTGCCGCTGGCCAAGTGCGCGGCGCGCATCATGGCGGGCGATTCCATCGCGAGCTTGGGCCTGCCGAGCGACGAGCGTCAGCTGGACTGGTTCTGCATGAAGGAAGCCGTTATGCCCTGGGGTCGTTTCCCGGGAGCCGACGTTATCCTGGGGCCCGAGATGAAGTCGACGGGCGAGGTCATGGGTATCGCCAAGAGCTATCCCGAGGCATACGCCAAGACGCAGCTGGCGATCGACTACAAGCTGCCCGACCCGAGCGCCGGCAAGGTGTTCATTAGCGTGTGCGACCGCGACAAGCGCCATATCCTTTCGGTCGCCCGTATCCTGCGCTATCTGGGCTTTGACATCTGCTCTACCGAGGGTACGGCACGCGTGCTGCGCGGCGGCAACGTGACGTGCGAGGTCGTGGAGAAGATTAGCGGCCCGCACGACGGCGAGCGTCCCAACATCGGCGACCTCATCGCCGATGGCAAGATTGCGGTGATCATCAATACGCCGTACGGTCCGGGCTCGCGTGGCGATGGCTACCTGCTACGTACCGAGGCCGTGCGTCGCGGCGTGACCTGCGTGACCGCGATGTCTGCCGCCAACACGTACGTGAGCGCCATCGAGGCGGTGCGCGAGGACCAACAGGGTCACGGCAGTGCCAACGACATGGGCATGGACGTCATCGCCCTGCAGGACCTGCCGCAGTACACGGTGTAGTTGACCTGGCCGGCCGGGGCGGCAGCCGGACACTTTCTCTCGGAAACTGGGCTTCGCGAAGTTTTCCGAGAGAAAGGTCCGCCTCCCGCCCCGGCCTGCGGTGACTCGGCTGCACCGTGTGCTGCCGAAGGGGCTTTGCGCGATGACTAGGGCTGAATAAAAAGTGAGTGTGGGATCCGCCGTTCGTTCGAACGGCGGATTCCACGTTAATATTTCAGCCAACGTACGTCATGGCAATCCCCGGTAGGTCCCCGGGTGCCCCGCGGCGGACTGGGTTTATTGTCTGAGCGACTTTGCGAAGCAAGGGGAGCGAAGATAAAAACCCAGCCCGACGCGGGGCACCCGCAGACCGCAGGGACGGGAGCAGCTATACTACTCTCAGTAGTTAAGGGTCGCGGATCCGCCGCGTCGCCGCTCTCAACAGGAGGTCTTTGTTTATGGCAGGTCAGAAGCCGGTTGTCGGGATCATCATGGGCTCCAAGTCCGATCTGGGCGTTATGGAAGGTTGCACCGCCGAGCTCGAGGCGCTCGGCGTGCCCTATGAGCTCGTCATTGCGAGCGCACACCGCACGCCGGCGAAGGTCCATGAGTGGGCCTCGACTGCTTCCGATCGCGGTATCAAAGTGATTATTGCCGCCGCCGGCAAGGCCGCTCACCTGGGTGGTGTCGTGGCTGCCTTCACGCCGCTGCCGGTTATCGGCGTGCCTATGAAGACGAGTGACCTGGGCGGTATGGATTCGCTGCTGTCGATGGTGCAGATGCCTTCGGGTGTGCCTGTGGCCTGCGTTGCCATCAACGGTGCCAAGAACGCCGCCATCTACGCCACGCAGATTCTAGGCGCTTGCGACCCCGAGTACCGCAAGGTTATCGAGAAGATGAAGCAGGAGATGGCCGACGCCTAGGCGTTCCGCCGTTTCACCGCAGTATAAGGAGAGCCATGTCCGACTATCAGGGAAAACGATTCAAGGCTTCTCAGATTCCCGATCCGTCGAAGCCGGGTGCTGCCCATGCGGCACAGCAGGGTCGGACATCCTCTCCTCAGCAGCCGCGCGCGCCGCGCCCCGTGACGCCGGCGACGCATCGTCGACAGGACGCGCCAGCCGCATATCGACCTTCATCTTATAGCAACGCTAAGAAGCCGCCCCGGTCTTCATCGCATGCCGCGCCGTCGGATTACACCGAGCCGCCGCGCAAAAAGCGCCGCTCCATTATTCCCATTCTGCTCATCATCATCGGCATCGGCCTGATTGTCGCCGCCGCCGCTATCTTTATCAATGCTCAGATTGGCTATAAACAGGCAAGCGATTCGTACCAGAAAATCGAGAAGCAATATGTAAGCGATAAGGACGCCAGCGGCGTGCCGATTATCGACTTCGATGCACTTGCCCAGACAAATCCCGAGGTTGTGGGTTGGATTTACGCGCCGGGAACCAACATCAACTATCCCGTGGTGCAGACCAACAACAACTCCAAATACCTCAACACGCTGTTCGACGGCACCGCCAATGCGTCGGGTGCCATCTTCCTGGATAGCGACGACACCGCGCCGGGCATGGTGGATCAGCAGACCACGATTTACGGTCATCACATGAACGACGGTTCGATGTTCAACGTGATTTCGGATACGACCGATCAAGCGACGTTCGACAGCATGGACTACGTGTACTACATCACACGTGACGCGACGTATAAGCTGCGTCCGCTGGCGACCAAGGTGGTCGAGGACACGTATGCCAAGGCGCGCACGCCCAACTTTGAGGGCGATGACGGACTGAAGAATTATCTGTCCGAGATGCTCGACGGTGCCTCTGCCGTGGCGAGCGATGCCACCGATCGTGCCGCTTCGGCAACCAAGGTCGTAACGCTTGTGACCTGCCGTTCGCTGTCATTTAGCAATACGCGCGCCGTCATGGTGCTCACGCTGGTCGAGGAATAAAGTGTCCGGGCCCCGTCCCAAAAAGACTACCCTGGAAATCAAAAGGAGAAATGATGCTTGAGA
Source organism: Collinsella sp. (assembly GCA_048201615.1). Lineage (GTDB taxonomy): Bacteria > Actinomycetota > Coriobacteriia > Coriobacteriales > Coriobacteriaceae > Collinsella. The sequence goes on along the minus strand of DBFBFY010000129.1, from coordinate 1,027 downwards.
ACGGCAAATCGATGCCTTCGGTTGATGCTTGGCTGCGCGAAGCCAAGGCCGATGTTTCGGCGGCTGATTGTGGGATGTACCTGACACACAACGGCGTGGTGCGCGCGACGCCCAAGGCCGAAGTGCGCGGAGTCGAGACCGATGGCGTGGCGCCAGGCCACAAGGTGGGCGGCATGGTGTTTGGCTTCGATGCCGAAAAGGTGCAGGCCGCTATCGAGGCGACGCGCACGATGCCGGGTATCGGCTATGTGCGCGTGTGGCTGGCGAGCGGCGAGCTTACCGTGGGCGACGACATCATGCTCGTGCTCATTGGCGGAGACATTCGCCCGCATGTGGTCGATGCGCTGCAGTCGCTCGTCGGCACCATCAAGAACGAGTGCGTGAGCGAGGTCGAGCGCGAGGCGTAAGGCCTCGTCGGCAATCCGAGTCTGTCTATAGCGAAAGCCCGCCGGCAGTTCATGTAGATCTGCCAGCGGGCTTTGATGTGTTGGAGCTATTTTGCTCTGGCGTTTGCTACACGCGTGTGGCGTCCTTGGGGCTCATGGTCATACTCTGAAAACGGTTCTCCATATATTCGTTATCGAAATGCTTGTCATAGAACTGTGCGACGGGAATATTTCGAACGGTTCCGTTGACGCGCTGATACCAATAGTCGAGCGATTGCAACGTCATGACGCCGTCGATCAACATGACGGCGGTCAGGATGACGGTAGCAGAGTAGCGGCGTTTCCATGGAATCATATTGATGAGCTTAAGCAGACGCGGCAGCAAGACCTTGATCCAGATGAGGCCACCCAGGCCCCACATGCAGGCAAACGGCGTGCATGTGCGTCCCCCGGTCAATACCGCGATGGGATCGGGCATGCCGAATAGCCTAATGTGTGAATAGCTCCACGACACCACGCCAAATGAGGTCTGCATAAACCAGCCTACAAACACCTCGAAAGCGCCGCCGATCAGGGCACTTACCAGGAAAATGATCAGAGGATTCTTTTTATAGAAGCGGTTGAGCGCCATGGTCATGAGC
>DBFBFY010000128.1:0-11495 GCA_048201615.1 Collinsella sp. | reverse complement strand
TCTCGAAACGACCTATCGGGAGCTTTCCGATAAAGACATTGAGTTTTTGCTCGCGATGCTGCCCGATTCTGGCCCCAGCAGGGTCTCGGAGATAGCCAAACGCATGGGCGTCGCCAGCAACTACGCAAGCCAATACAAACGCCGCCTCCTCGAGGACGGCGTTATCGGGGAACGTGGACGTGGTCTCGTTGGCTTTGACATTCCCGCGTTCAGGGAATTCTTGAACGAGAAGGCGTTTTAGCACGCCGGAATTGTCCGCGGAAGCATCAACGCATGGCAATCAGCATTCCTCTTGGTAAGGATAGCAAGCATTTTCCACCAACACCGATTGCCATGCGTTCTTCTTGCCCTTAGGCAAGCTTGCGGGCGAGCTCTCGCACCTCTTCCAACTTGGGCGAGGATGCCATGCTGTCGCGCTCGGTCATACCGCTGATGGTGACAATGCCCAGGTCCTCCCACTTGCAGTACGCGCAGGTTGACTTGTACATGGCGATCGCCGCATCATAGACGCCCTCGCTGTGGCTATCGAGCAAAAGGGCCGTCTTGGTGAACGGGAAGCCCGTGGCACCGAAGGCGTACAGGCGGTCAATGGCGGCCTTCTCCTGCGCGGTGATATCGAACCAGTAGATAGGCGAGGCAAAGACGACCATGTCGGCGCCTTTCAGCGACTCGATCACGTCGGCCATGTCATCCTTCTGCACGCAAGTGCCCTCATGGGTAAAGCAGTACTGGCATCCCAGACAACCAGCGATCTTTTTGCCGGCAACGCGGATGACCTCGACCGTATGGCCGGCCTCGCGCGCGGTCTCGGCAAACGCCTCGACCATGGTGTCGGTATTGGCTCCCTTGCGCGGGCTACCACTCAATACAACGATATTCATAGAAATCTCCCTCCTTCATGCCGCAGGCGCGCGGCATATTAGTTTGTTTTAACCTAAACGTATGGAGTTATTCAATCGCCTCGTTTCAGCTACTCCCACTCTTTAGAAGAATCGTTGCTGGAGACTTGGCATTGAATCAAGGCACGCCTTATTTCAGATATTCCTCAAAGAATGCCTTCAGCTTTCCAAACGGAATGATGTCCATCTGATCGTAAAGGTCGGTGTGGCTGGCACCAGGGATAATGAGCAATTCCTTGTTGTCCCCCGTCAGCTTGCCGTACGCGGTTTCACTGAAATAGCGGGAGTGCGCCTTCTCGCCGTGCACCAGCAGCACGGCGGAGCGGATCTCGCCGGCGTACTGCAGAATCGGCATATTCATAAACGACAGCGAGGACGTCACATTCCAGCCACCGTTGGAGTTCAGGCTGCGGGGATGGTAGCCTCGCGGAGTCTTGTAGTAGGCGTAATAGTCCGCTACAAACTGCGGCGCATCCTCCGGTAATGGATCGACCACGCCACCCGCCAGCGCATTGCTGCCGTTTTTATAGTCCTCGGTGCGCTGCGCGTTCAGCGCTTTCCGCTTTTCAAAGCGCGCCTGCTCGGAATCCTCGGCGTCAAAATAGCCGTTGGCGGTCACGCGGGTCATATCGTACATGGTCATAGCCGCGGTAGCTTTGATACGGGTGTCGATAGCCGCCGCATTGACTGCCATGCCGCCCCAACCGCAGATACCGATGATGCCGATACGCTCCGGGTCAACGCTTTCCTGCACAGAGAGGAAATCCACCGCTGCGCAGAAGTCCTCGGTGTTGATGTCTGGCGATGCTACATAGCGAGGCGTGCCGCCGCTCTCGCCGGTATAGGACGGGTCAAAGGCAATTGCAAAAAAGCCCAGCTCCGCCATTTTCTGCGCGTACAGGCCGGAGGACTGCTCCTTCACCGCGCCAAACGGGCCGCTGACGGCGATGGCGGGCAGCTTGCCTTCCGCGTTCTTAGGCACGTAGACGTCGGCCGCCAGCGTGATGCCGTATCGGTTGTGGAAGGTCGCCTTGCTGTGCTCAACCTTGTCGCTTTTGGGGAATACCTTGTCCCATTCCTGCGTCAGTTTCAACTGCTCCATGCCTAAGCCTTCCCGTCAATCGCTTTAAGGTATTGCTCGTCGTCCACGGGCTCCAACCACTCGTTGGAGGCCTCCTCGCCCGGAACCTCCACCGCGAGATGGGAAAACCAGCTGTCGGGCGCCGCACCGTGCCAGTGCTTTACGCCCGCGGGGATATTTACTACATCGCCAGGGCACAGCTGCTGTGCCGGTTTGCCCCATTCCTGGTAAAGACCTCGACCAGCCACGCAGACGAGGATCTGTCCGCCACCGCTTTTGGCGTGATGGGTGTGCCAGTTGTTGCGGCAGCCGGGCTCAAACGTAACGTTGTAAATGCCGACCTGCTCGGTGGAAAGGGGCGCGAGGTAGCTTTGCCCGATAAAGTACTTTGCGAATGCGTCGTTGGGGGCACCGATGGGAAAGGCCATCTCGTTTTGGTGTCGGGCCTTTGCGTCGACGCCGTCGTCCTCGTCCGCCCAGACCTCCTTCGCCATGCGAAAGGCCGCCCACGCCTTGGGCCATCCCGCATAAAACGCCGCGTGCGTAAGGATTTCCGCTATCTCCGCCCTGGTCACCCCGTTGTTCTTTGCGGACATCAGATGATATTTAAACGAAGAGTCCGTCAGTCCCTGCGCCATCAGGGCCACAACCGTCACCACGCTGCGGTCTCGAAGGGAAAGCCCGTCTTCTCGACTCCACACCTCGCCGAACAGCACATCGTCATTGAGCTGTGCGAATTTGGGGGCAAAGTCCCCCAGGGCATCTCTACCTGCCGTCTGTTTAATTGCCATGATCGATTTCCTCCTGTCGATGGTTTTGAGTGCAAAACTGCTTCCGCGCAGCTAAGCCGCGCCTAGACTCCCATGCCCATTCGTTGCACCTGCTCCAGAGCAAAATGCCCCGTGCTTTCGCCCACTTCGTTCACGCCGCCGGCGAAAACCGTTCCGGCAAGCGTGCGCCTTTGGCGAAAATCCCTTGCGCTCCCGATTTGTATTGACGAAAATAAAGGTAATACCTAAACCTAACTTTAGGTCAAGGAGTAAATTCGAGATTTGTCCGGAGGGACCATGTACACAATCGGACAGGTGGCGGAGATGTTCGATCTGCCCGTTTCCACGCTGCGGTATTACGACAAGCAGGGGCTGTTCCCAGGATTGGAGCGGGCGTCGGGCATTCGCCGATTCGGCGATACGGAACTCGAGGCGCTTCGGGTCATCGAATGCCTGAAGAAGGCCGGAATGGAGATCAAGGACATCCGGCTGTTCATGGAATGGTGTGCGGAGGGCCCATCGACATATCCCAAGCGCAAGGCCATGTTCGAGGAGCGGAAGGCCCACATGGAGTCGGAGATCGCGAAGATGAACCGCGCAATGGACATGTTGAAGTTCAAATGCTGGTACTACGAGCAGGCGATTCAGGATGGCAGCGAGGATAGACTGAAGGCGCTGATTCCCGACAATTTGCCAAAAGAAGTCAAAGATATCTACGATAACGCCCACGCCCAATAATGCCGCCCGATGCTCAAGAGGCTTTGGCAAGGAGTCGTTTTAGGCAGACATGCAAAAAGGAAGCCTCCGAACCAGAAGGTTCGGAGGCTTTTATTCCCGTTATTTCGCTGATGGCTTTGCTCTATGGCGACTCCGAAACAGCATCAGGCGGTACTCGACGGTATCAAAACGCGAGTTCAGAAGCCAGTTCCCGTTATTCCCATAGGCATAAGCGCATCTGCTCGCGATTACCTATCGATGCTTTGCCTCGAGCGCGGCAGACACCGCATCGAGGAACTCCCGCACATGGTCTGCGGGGTGCGGCGAATGAAGCAGCCCGTAAGACACGAGACAGTCCCAATCGGTAGGGACGGTTTTGAGCATGGGGTGGACGTTGGCCCACAACGGCAGCGTCGCAAGCGCGAGGTCCTCGTTCGCGCCGCGATTGAACACCTCCACCCGATATTGCGGGAAGTCTACGAGTGCGATTTGAGGATGATGCAAGAGCATCTCGTCGCGTACGCGGTCGATTTCGGTGTTCCAGCCCCGGCGTATAAGCATAAGACTGTGGTTGTGGAGGTCGTCGAATGTGACGATGTCGCGTTTGGCGAGTTCGTTGTCGACGGGAACGGCGCACCAGAGCGGCTCGCGCGAAAGCTCGAGGCCCAGGCACCCGCGCTCTTTAAGAAAGGCATCGTCGAAAATCCCCACCACGATATCCATGTCTTGCCCGAGGTTCGCCAAACCGCGCGCCGCCGAGGGTGTGTTTTCAAACGTGACCACCTGAAGGCTCATGCCAGGGCAACGTTCCTTCACCTTCGGCCACAGCTTCGTGAGCGGCGTACTGGGCGTCATGAGCGACACTCCCACGCGGATGATGCGCTTCTCTCCACGCTCGGCGACGCGGGCGCGTGCGATTGATTCTTGAGAGTACTGCACGATATGGCGGGCGTCGGCGAGCAGCGACCTGCCTGCTCGCGTAAGCGAAAGCCCCTGATGCGATCGGTGGAACAGCGTAAGGCCTAGCCGCGACTCCAGCAGGTTCATCTGCTTGATGACGGCCGTGGGCGTGATGAAGGACTCTTGTGCCGCCTTGGAGAAGCTGCCCGCCTCCGCCACGCGGATGAAAGTGTCAAGCTGTGGGTTGTACATCGATCCTCCTGTCACGCATTATGTGCCGTATATACCCCATGGTTATATCCATCATTCCAACGTGAACTTCTCGCACGTCAGTAAACGACGTAGCCTTGTATTCGAAAAGTCACCATTAAGGAGGAGACCATGGAGTATCTGAAGCTCAACAACGACGTAGAGATGCCCATCGAGGGTTTGGGCACCTTCCTCATGACCCCGGCCGAGGCCGAGGCGGCCGCAACCGCCGCGCTCACGGCTGGCTACGAGCACATCGACACCGCCAACGCCTACATGAACGAGCGCGCCGTGGGCCGTGCCATCGCCAAAAGCGGCATCGCGCGCGACAAGATCTTCGTCTCCACCAAGCTCTGGCCGAGTGTCTACGACGCAGGCATGCCGGCGGTGGACGCCACGCTCCAGCGCCTGGGGCTCGACTACGTCGACATGCTCATCCTGCACCAGCCGGTAGGCGACTACCTGGCCGCGTGGCGCACGATGGAGGAGGCGTACCTCGCGGGCAAGGTGCGCGCCCTCGGCCTCTCCAACTTCCCACAAGACAAGATCGCCGAGGTCATCGAGGTCGCCGACATCAAGCCGCAGCTCGTGACCGTTGAGTGCCACCCCTATCACGCCCAGCGCGACCTGCGCGCCTACCTCGCGCCGTACGGCACGGTGATCGAGGCGTGGTACCCGCTCGGCCACGGCGACAAAGGTCTTCTGGAGAAGCCCATCTTCGTCGCTCTCGCCGAGAAGTATGGCAAGACCCCGGCCCAGGTGATCCTGCGCTGGCACGTGCAGATGGGCACCTCCATAATCCCCGGCTCCAAGAACCCCGCCCACATCGCCGACAACGCGAACATCTTCGACTTCTCCCTCACCGAAGACGAGATGGCTGAGATTGCCAAGCTCGACGGGACCATGACCTACTACACCGCCACTGAGGAAACGCTCGCGGGCTACCTGGCCATACGCCCCGATTTCGGCGCGCAGGAGTAGCGCTCAGACGATAACGGACCAACCAAGCCGCCGCCGAGGACCAGTCGGCTGTCGAGGACGAGCCCGCCGCAGTGCCCGCTGCAGACGGCAACGTCCTCGTGGCCTACTACTCGGCACAGGGCCACACCGCTGTCGTAGCTCAGGCCATCGCCGATGAGCTCGGCGCCGATCTTTTTGAGGTGACGCCTAGAACCCGCGGGTTATAACCCCGTGCGCACCCCAGCGTTATAGAACCCTCACCAACGGAAACTTCCGCCGGCGCGGCGCCCCTCGTATGGTGGATACGTCAAGTTGCGAGGAAGGAAGGCACCATGGACTACATCACCTTGAACAACGGCGTCAGGATGCCGCAGCTCGGCTTCGGCGTGTACCAGATCCCGGACGCCGCGGAATGCCAGCGCGCCGTGGAGGACGCGCTCTCGATCGGTTATCGGCTGCTCGACACGGCCGCGAGCTACGGCAACGAGGAAGCGGTCGGGGCCGCCATTCGCGCGAGCGGCCTGCCGCGCGACGAGGTATTCGTGACGACCAAGCTGTGGATGTCGGATGCGAGCTACGAGGGGGCCAAGCGCGGCTTCGACGCATCGCTCAAGCGGCTGGGGCTCGACTACGTCGACCTCTACCTCATCCACCAGCCGTTCGGCGACGTCTTCGGCGCGTGGCGCGCCATGGAGGAGCTCTACGAGCAGGGCGTTATCCGCGCCATAGGGACAGCTAACTTCTACCCCGATCATCTCGCAAACCTCATCTCGTTCAACCGCATCGCCCCCGCCGTGAACCAAGTCGAGTGCAACGTGTTCTTCCAGCAGCGCGAGGCGCAGGAGTACATGGTCGGCAAGGAGGTAGCCATGGAGGGCTGGGCGCCCTTTGCGGAAGGCAGAAACGGCCTCTTCCGCAACGAGGTCCTCGCTCGCATCGGCAAGGCGCACGGCAAGACGGTCGCCCAGGTCGTATTGCGCTGGCTGCTGCAGCGCGGTGTGGTCTGTATCCCTAAGAGCACGCACCGCGATCGCATGAAGCAAAACTTCGACGTCTTCGACTTCGCGCTGGGCGACGACGAGATGGTCACCATCGCCGCGCTCGACACCGGGCGCAGCGCGTTCTTCGACCACCACGACCCCGCCACCATCGAATGGATGTCCGGGCTCGTGCGCAACGTGTAGACGAGCGGTCAGACCGCACTGATAACTTACTAGGAGGAATTGCCATGAACTCATTCACGTATGAGTACCCGGTCAGGAACTACTTCAGCGAGGGGGCCATGGACCAGGCACTCGACGCCGAGATAGGTGCCATGGGCAAGACGGTGATGCTCGCCTACGGCGGAGGTTCGGTCAAACGAACCGGCGTCTACGGCCACGTGGTCGATAAGCTCACGAGCGCGGGCAAGCGCGTGGTGGACTTCGGCGGCATCATGCCCAACCCGACCTACGAGAAGTGCCAGGAAGGTGCCGCGCTCGCACGCGAGGAGCAAGTCGACTTCATTCTCGCCGTCGGCGGCGGGTCGGTCTTCGACTGCTGCAAGGTGGTCTCCGCGCAGGCGATGCTTGACGAGGACATCGAGACGTTCGAGCACGCCGACGGCAAGATGCCGAGCTCGTTCATCCCCATGGGCTGCATTGTGACGCTCTCCGGCACGGGTGCCGAGCAGAACAACGGCGCCGTCATCACCAACGAGGAGACGCACGTGAAGGGCGCCTATCTGGGGGCGATGCCCATGTGGGCGGCGCTCGACCCGGCGCTCACGCTCACCGTGCCGCACGCGCAGTTCATGAGCGGCGCGTTCGACACACTCTCGCACTGCATGGAGAGCTATTTCGGAAGCCCGCGCGGACGCAACGTCACCGACGACATCAACCTCGCCATCCAGCGTAACGTCATCCGCAACATGCGGATCATCGCGGACGACGACCAGAACCTCGAGGCGCTCAGCGAGCTCGTATACGACTCCGCCATGGCCGAGAACGGCGTGCTCAAGATCGGCAAGTCAACGGACTTCCAGGCGCACATGATCCAGCACCAGTACGGCGCGTACACCCACACCAACCACGGAATGGGCCTCGCGGTCATCCATCCTGCACTCTACCGCCACCTGGCCCCCGAGGCGCCCGCGCAGTTCGCCCGCTGGGCGCGCGAGGTGTGGGGTGTCGACGCCAAGGGCAAAGACGACCTTACGGTGGCGCTGGAGGGCATCGACCGCCTGCAGACGTTCATCGGCGAGATGGGGCTTCCCGCGAGCTTCGCCGAAATGGGCTCCGACGCGTCCGAGGAGACGCTGCACAAGGTTGCGGACACCTGCGTGCTCACCGGCGGCTGCGCCAAGAAACTGGAGCGCAGCGAGGTGTTCCAGATTCTGACCGAGTGCCTCTAGATCGGCGGTAGATCCCGATCCGCCTGCACCGAAGGAAACGGGAAGGCTCCACGTTTTTCACGCGGAGCCTTCTGAGTTCTTGCCCGATTGTGAGACCATGCAGCTTGCAGGTGCGGCGGCTGCGAAACGCCCCCATCGGTCGCCATCGGAACCGTACGAAACCGTATGAAAAACAAGAACAAATGTTCTATTTATATTCCCATTCAGCGGCTAGTCCAGTCCGAGTGTTGTCGATGCGTGTCGCGTCGTACCGCCCGAGGGCTGATTCGTGCGCAATTTGAGCGAATCAGGCCCTTGATTCGCGATTTCGGGAATGACTCGATTGATTCGCAAAACCGCAGGTCGCTCCTTTAATCACTCCCTGGTTTCCGCCGGGGTTCGTAGCGGGCGGCGTGAAAAGGGGCGATTCAAAGGGTCGGAGAGATGCGTCTTTGCCAAGAAAATAAGGTTAGCCTTATCTTACTGCATGATTCGTGTGTTATGGTTAGATTGCTCTAACTTTTTGGGGGCGATAGCCATGCACGAACGCAAGGGCTTCTGGGACAAGAATGCCGGTCGGTATGACCGTTTCATGCGAAACGACCGGGCGGCGTATGAGAAGATGTATGGGCTGATCCGGCCGGTAGTGAAAGCAAAAACCGTACTGGAGGTTGCCACCGGCACGGGGCTTATCGCAAAGAGCATCGTGAATACAGCGGCGCATATCGAGGCTACGGACGCTTCTGCGCAGATGATCCTTGAAGCAAAGCGAGACAATCAATCCGCAAAGTTACACTTTTCCGTACAAGATATGTTCCGCCTGCCCTATGCACAGAAGTCCTTCGAAGTGGTGATCGCGTCCAACGCGCTTCACATAGTGCCGCATCCGGAAAAGGCCCTGCAAGAAATCAGGCGGGTGCTGAAGGACGACGGCGTGCTCATCGCGCCAACCTTCACCCACGTGGGGAACTCGGTTTCCGGCAAAGCAAAAGCCTTTTTCATGAGTATGGCGGGATTCCCCCTCCACAGCAGGTGGACAAGCGAGGAATACCTGTGCTTCCTGCGTCAAAACGGCTGGGCGGTGCAGAAAAGCGCGGTGCTGAAGGCCTCGTTCCCGTTGACTTATGCGGAATGCACGAAATCGGAGGGGCCTGATGTCGTTCTTTGAAAACGCCCGCAAGCCCGTGGGCCTCGGCGGAAAACTCATGGTTGCCATGATGAATCTGGGCCACAGCCCTGTGGCGCGGTGGGGACTTCGATTTCTACGACTTGCGCCAAACGCCAAGGTGCCGGATTGCGGCTGCAGCGGCGGGGCGAACATAAAACGGCTGCTGAAAAATGCCCGCATGGCGATAGGCATGACGGCCATAGCGGCTGTGCTGGCGGCAATTATGACAGTTTTTATTCACTGAGGAAGAAACCTATGAAATGTAAAATTGAGAAAAACACCGTGCAGGAGACACTGATCCTCCCGCTGTATTCCCGGAAGCTGTGTACGGAGCTGTACCCGAACCTTTACAAGGATGAAACAGCGGTTCGTCTGCTCGACCAAATCGACTACGACTTTTCAGAGGCAGAGAAAAACTCCCGCAGCCTGATGCAGCGCTTTGGTGCGCTGGAGGTGGCCACACGGCAGAGTGATCTTGCTTTCGAGGTGCGGGATTACCTGAAGGGCCACCCCAATGCGGCGGTGGTCAATCTGGGCTGCGGGCTGGACAACACCGGCAGAGCCTGCGACAACGGTAGATGCAAGATCTACAATCTGGACTTCCCGGATGTGATTGCCTTGCGGCAGCAGCTACTGCCCGCCGGGGATCGGGAACATAATATCCCCTGCGACCTGAAAGACACCGCATGGTTTAGCAAAATCGATGCCTCCGGCGGGGTGGTGTTCTTTGCCTCCGGGGTGTTCTATTACTTTCTGACCCAGCAGGTCCGGGAACTGGTGCGGGAGATGGCGGACGCTTTCCCCGGCGGTGTGCTGGTCTTTGATGCTGCCAATCGGACGGCAGTAAAGATGATCGCAAAAACATGGCTTAAGACTGCAAAAATCAAGGATGTTGGGGCATATTTTGCGGTTTCGGATGCCGCCAAGGAAATCGGCGCGTGGGACAGCCGTCTGCAGGTCACAAGTCGCGGCTATATGCTGGGTTACAACGATTTGAGAGACCCTTCCGTCAGCGGCTTTTTCCGGGTTCTCGCAAGGGTCGGTGACAACGGGATGAAAATGCAAATCGTGAAAATAAGATTTTGAGAGACAAAAATGAAGCGCGCTCACTTTGACGTTGAAGAAGACGGCTTTTACGGCACACATTGGGCGTGCAAGGGCACGGTCAATGCGTGCGCACCCAAATACCCGCGGGATTGATAATGGGGCGTTTAGCTGCATAATAGTTACTAGTTAGAAACCCTCGGGTTTGCGGGGTAGAATCGTGAAAGCGATTCTGCCCTATTTTTTCCTCCGTCTGCTCCAAATCAAGTAGTTCGAAGATAGCCTGTAGGTGTCCTCATGGGCGCCTTTTATTTTCAGGGAGTCAGTCTCTCGTTCTTCGGTGGCAAACCGGCTGAGGCAAGCAAGCCCGCAAAGAACCCCAAGCGACGCGTTCGCGAGGCGGCGAAAACCCTCAAGCGGCCAGCGATGAGCACCAAGGCGCAGCAGGCGCTCGCGGCACAGAGAGAAGCGATGAAGCAGGAGTCAGCTCATGCAAGAAGCCGACGCCGCGCGGATGAGGCTGATGCGCGCTACGAGCAGAGAAAACTGAAGCGCAAACAGAAGCATCGCGGGCATTGATCGCCAGTTGCAGCAAGGCAAACCATATACAGCAGCGGCGTCAATTCCACTTGAAGCCGACGCCGCGTAGACGCTAACGGTGACGGCTATGCACGGGCACGGGCGCGCCACCGCACTTCACAGCTTGTTTCTCAAGTATTTGGGACGCACACTCGGCGTTCAAAAATGCTGAGCGACTCCGCATGGCTCGAGACTGAGCCGAGGTGCCCTACTTCTCGCCCTCCAGCAGCCCCACGATGCGGTCGATGTCGACGGCAAAGCGAGGCCTTCCCTCGCGCTCGTAGCGGTCGAGGTATGTCTGGCACTCGGAGACAATGCGCTTGGTGTTGCTGTCGATGATGCGCTGGAGCGTCTCGTAGTAGGCCGAGCCCTCGGTCCTAAAGCGGCGCTGGTAGGCCTTGGTTATGGGGAACATCTTGATGTAGTGGATGCCGTGGCGGCAGCCGGGGCGCGTCGTGGGGCGGGGTGGCAGTGCAAAGTATTGGTCTTTGGGCACGTTGGGGGCGATGTTGGAACGCAGCGGCACGGCGAAGTCCCTGCGCTTTCCGCGGAAACGCAGCCTCACCACCACGATGCAGGGGCGATTGTGCTTAAGCATGAGCTCACGGTCGCCATCGACGAGGTCGAAGAAGTCCTGGGAGATGGATACGATCTTCATCGGTTACGCCCCCTTCATACGAAGCGGGGCCCGCATCGCTGCAGGCCCCTACAGGTGGGCGATATTCTACGCCTTGCGGCACCCCGTCGCCCACGGAGG
>DBFBFY010000127.1:0-6222 GCA_048201615.1 Collinsella sp. | reverse complement strand
CCCTCCGACGCACTCGACGCCTTTAACGCCGCTACTGCCGATGGCATCTACCAGCTCACCTCCGAGCAGGCCGATGAGCTTGCCCGCGTGCACGATTCGCTTGCCGCGCTGTCTGCCCAGACGGCTATGGCCACGGCTCCGGCGCCCGCGATGGACGCTCCTGCCGTCGATCCGCTCGATCCTACGGGCGCGACCGGTCAGTTTATGCCCGATCCCTCGGACACCGGCTTCTTTACGCTGTCCGAGTCCGAGATGGTCCAGCAGGACCGTCAGGATCGTAAGCAGGCCAAGGTCCGTCGTCGCCATCGCCACACGGGTCTCAAAGTCTTCATCGTGCTGCTTCTGCTCATTTTGATCGCCGCGGGCGGTCTGGGCTTTGCCTACACGCGCGGCTTTGGCTTCCCGTCCCAGGAGTCTGTCGTTACCGATCTGTTCCAGGCTGCCGGCGACGGTGACACCGCAAAGGCCGAGTCTTGCCTGGCATCGAGCCTGTCCGAGGACGCTAAGTCGATGATCATCTCCTCGATTCCGCAGGGTGCCACCGTGTCCGTCGAGGGCATGGATCAGTCCATGACCGAGACGACCGCTAAGGTGAAGGCATCGCTGTCCAAGGGCGGCGAGCAGGAGTACACCGTCAAATTCGTGCGCTCCGACAACCATATCGGCTGGGCCGTTTCCTCGCTCGATATGGATTTCTCGGCTGCTGACAACCAGTAGTGACCTTATGGGATTTAGCTTTGCCCGGCGCTTCACCGCAAGTGAGGTGCCGGGCTTGCGCTAGTATGATGATCTAGTAGTTTTCCAGCAATCATCCAACACATCAGGAGTTGCGTTGTTTTCTTTGATGGATATGTTCTTCGGTAGCTATGCGGGCGATCTTGCCATCGACCTCGGCACCGCAAATACGCTTGTCTCCGTGCGCGGCAAGGGTATCGTCATTCGCGAGCCCTCTGTTGTCGCCATCGACAAGAACGACGAGCGCATCCTGGCGGTCGGTATCGAGGCAAAGCGCATGCTCGGCCGTACGCCCGGCAACATCGTGGCCGTTCGTCCCCTGAAGGACGGCGTCATCGCCGACTTCGATGTTACCGAGGCCATGCTTCGCTACTTTATCGATAAGGCGTCCGAGAAGCGCTATCCGTGGACCCCGCGTCCGCGCGTTGTCGTCTGCGTTCCCTCCGGCGTCACGTCGGTCGAGAAGCGTGCTGTCTTTGAGGCCACGATCCAGGCTGGCGCTCGCCAGGCCTATCTGATCGAGGAGCCCATGGCTGCCGCTATCGGCGCCGACCTGCCCGTCGAGGAGCCCACCGGCTCCATGGTCATCGACATCGGTGGCGGTACCACCGAGGTTGCCGTTATCGCTATGGGCGGCATCGTCGTCTCGCAGTCCATCCGTATTGCAGGCGACGAGTTCGATCAGGCCATCCTCACGCACGTTCGTGATGCCTACAACCTTGCCATCGGCGAGCGTACGGCAGAGGACATCAAGATCAAGGTCGGCTCCGCTGTGCCGCTCAAGGACGAGCTCGACGTCGAGGTCAACGGTCGCGACGTGATCACCGGTCTGCCCAAGACCGTGCGCATCGAGAGCGAGGAGATTCGTCGCGCGCTCAACAAGCCGCTCGACGAGATGGCCAAGGCCGTCAAGGACGCCCTCGATGCCACGCCGCCCGATCTTGCCTCTGACCTTATGTACTACGGCATTTTGCTGACCGGTGGTGGCGCTCTGCTACGCGGACTCGACGTGCGTCTGCGCGATGAGACCGGCGTTTCGGTCAACGTCAGCCCCACGGCGCTCGATAACGTCGTTAACGGCTGTGCCCGCGTGCTCGAGGCCAATGCGTTTGATGGCGGCTTCGTCCAGACCAATGCTTAATTTCCAAAAGGTGGATTCCATTTGGCACGATCTTCGGGTTTCTCCACAAATCTGAATACCAAGCGACAATCAACGGGTATGCGCCCGTTGATTGTTTTCAGCCTGATTTCGGTGTTGCTGCTCACGTTTTACATCCGCGAGGGCGAGGCAGGGCCGATTCATGCCGTGCGTTCGGGCGTAACGACGATTACCTCGCCGGTGCGTTTTGTGGGCTCGGCCGTGGCGGCTCCCTTCAATGCGATCGGCAACGTGTTCTCTAACCTTACGGTGTCGCAGGACACGCTTGACGAGCTTAAGAAGCAAAACGAGGAGCTGACCTCTAAGGTTGCTGAGCTCTCCGAGGCTCAAAAGACCGCCGAGCGTCTGGAGGGGCTGGTCGGGCTGCAGTCGACCTACAACCTCAAATCGACCGCTGCTCGTATCGTTGGTGCCTCGGGCGATGCCTGGACCTCGACCGTAACCATCGACAAAGGCTCTGCCGACGGCCTTACCATCAACATGCCTGTGACGAGTTCGGCCGGTGTTATCGGCCAGATCATCGAAGTCTCGGCCAAGACGTCCACCGTGCGCCTGATTGGCGACGAGAACTCGGGTGTGTCCGCCATGGTACAGGACACGCGCGCCCAGGGCATGCTGCAGGGTCAGGCTGACGGCACGCTGCGTCTTGAGTATGTGAGCGTCGACTCCGACGTTAAAGTCGGCGACATCATCGTGACCTCGGGCATCGGCGGTGTGTTCCCCAAGGGTCTACCGCTCGGCACCGTCTCGTCGGTTGAGAAATCGGCAAACGACGTGTACTACACCATTGTGGTGCGCGCTCAGACCACGGCCGAGAACAACGAGGAAGTGCTGGTCATTACCTCGCTGACCGACGAACAGTCGGCCTCGGATGAGGACGTGAGCACGGCCAACAGCACGCCGCAGGGAACGTCGCGCGATGCTGCAACCAAGACGAAGGACGAGAGCTCGGATGACAGTTCCGACACGTCCGAGACGACCGATTCCGGCTCGAACGAATAGGGGGCATGTCCATGGATCTACACGAGCAGGGGATGAGCTCCCGCACGTTTGTAATCGCCGCCATCGTATGCGTGCTGCTGCAGGCAGGCCTGGCACCGCAGATCTCCATTGCGGGCGGTCGCGTCAACTTCATGATTATCCTGGTGTGCCTAAGCGTGTTCTCGGGCGACCCGACCCGTGCCGTCGTGTGCGGTTTTTGCAGCGGCTTGTTTTATGACCTGTCCGCTGCCGTGCCGGTGGGCGTTATGTCGCTCCTGCTGACCGTGGGTTCTTTTGCCCTGGTGCACAGCGCCGTCGGTCAGACGGGCGGTACCCCGAGTGCGCGCGGCGTCACTGTGGGCGCCTTCGCGCTCGTCATTAATGTTATCTACAGCATCATCTTGCTGTTTATGGGTTTGGAGACGAGCTTTGTCGTGGCGATCTTCGGCCATGCGCTGCCGTCCTCGATCCTGACGGGTCTGGTTGCCATTCCGTTTTTGATGTCCGGCGTCGTGCCGCAGTCCGGCTATGGATTCTCCGCACGTGGCGGACGCCAGACGGGTATGCGCTTTAAGCCCAAGACCCGCAAGCTCAAATAGGGGAGGCCCGTAGATGTCTTCCCAGATGACGGTTATTATCGCCGGTATCGTGCTGGTTGTGGCCATCGTGGTCGCGCTGGTCATCATGCGTCGAGGCGATTCCCGTTTTACCTACGATACACAGCATGGAACGGCTCCGCGCGCCACCGAGGGCGAGGGCAATACCGCGGTGACCGCCTTTAAGGGCCGCTTTTCCATCCTCACCACGGGTGTGGGCGCGATGTTTGCGGCGATCGCCGTCAAGCTGTGGGGCATGCAGATGGTCTCGTCGGACTATTACGAGAAGCAGGCCAATAGTAATCAGACTCGCACCGTTACCACACCCGCTGTGCGCGGCCGCATCCTCGACCGCAATGGCGTGGCGCTTGTCCAGAACCGTCCCTCACTTGCTGTCGTGGCCTACCGCGACCTTGCCGAGGATGAGGTTCTGGTTCGCCATCTTGCCAACGTGCTTGGAATGCCTTATGTGGCGGTCCTTCGCAATATTCAGGACAATACAGAGGGCGCTCAGAGCCTGCATACCATCGCGACGGACGTCCGTCGCTCCACGGTTGCCTATATCAAGGAACACGCCGGCGAGTTCCCGGGCGTCAAGATTGCCGAGCGTACCGAGCGCCAGTATCCATACGGCGAGACGGCATGCCATATCTTGGGCTATACCGGCACCATTACCTCCGAGCAGCTCGAGGCCCAGAATAAGAAAACCTCTGGCGATGATGATGCTTCTGCTGGCAAGATTACGTACCAGTCGGGCGATATCGTGGGTCAGGCGGGCGTTGAGAGCTACTACGAAAACCTGCTGCAGGGTATTCGTGGCGAGCAGACCGTCAAGGTCGATGCCTCGGGCAACGTGACCGGTCAGGCCGGCGCCGTTCCCGCGAAGGCCGGCTCCGACATTAAGCTCACGCTCGACCTTAAGATCCAACAGGCCTGTGAGACGGCACTGGCGAGCGCTATCGAGCTTGCCAAGACCACTGGCTACAGCAATGCCGGCAACGGCGCCGTGGTGTGTCTCGATCCCAACAATGGCGAGATCCTGGGCATGGCGAGCGAGCCCAAGTTCGATCCGTCCGTCTTTATCGGCGGCGTCTCAAATGACGTGTGGACCGAGCTTAATGATGACAAGGGTTCGCACCCGCTGCTCAACCGCGCCATTAGCGGACAGTACATGTCGGCTTCGACCATTAAGCCGCTCTCGGCACTGGCCGGTCTTGAGTTTGGAACCTACACGTCGGGGCAGACGACCAACTGCACGGGCTATTGGACGGGTCTGGGCAAGTCGTGGGGCAAGTACTGCTGGCTGCATTCCGGCCACGGCACCATGACGCTGCAGTCGGGTATCGCCAACTCGTGCGACCCCGTCTTCTACGACATGGGCAAGGCGTTCTTTTATGACGAGAAACATTCCGAGGGCCTGCAGGAGGTCTTTCGTCGCTGGGGCCTAGGCAAGACCTGCGGTATCGATCTGCCGAGTGAGGGCGCGGGCCGTATTCCCGATGCCGAGTGGAAAGAGTCGTACTTCACCGACGCCTCTGCCGAGGACCGCAAGTGGAATGCCGGCGATATGACCAACATTGCCATCGGTCAGGGTGACATCCTGGTGACGCCCCTGCAGATGGCGTGTGCCTATATGGGTCTTGCCAACGGCGGCAAACAGTACGTGCCTCACGTGTTTTTGTCTGCCGTGTCGCGCGATGGCGACGGCGATGCCTATAAGTACAACGGCAAGGGCAAGAAGAAGCGCTTGGTGGCCAAGATCAACAGCGATTCGGATTTGGCTCTTGTTCGCAACGGCATGCACGACGTGATTTACACGGCATCGACGTCCCTGGCGGCGCACTTTGGCACCCTGACGCCGCAGGTATACGGCAAGTCGGGCACGGGCGAGAAAAGCGGCGAGGACGAATACGCGTGGTTCTGCGCCTATGCACCGGCCGATGACCCCAAGTATGTCATCGCTACTGTCCTGGAGCAGGGCGGCGGCGGCTCAGATACCGCGATGCATGTCGTGCGCGACGTGCTCGGCGTGATTTATGGCGAGCCCGATACCTCTTCGGCCTCGGGCGATTCTTCGGTTCGATAGGAGGTTGCGATGGATTTTTCTCCGGCGGATCTGTTCCGTTCAACCAAGACCGGCTCTCGCAGCAGCCTGGACCGCGTCAACAAGCAACTTTCGGCCTCGCGCGGCACGTTTCGCCAAAAGGTGCATATCGGTGTGCTCGTGGCTACAGTGGCGCTCGTCGCCTACGGTGCCATCATTATCTGGTCGGCTTCGCAGTTTAAGGCCGATGCCTCGTTCTCACGCCATCTGCTGGGAATCGGCATCGGAGCGGTGCTGGCGGTGCTGGTCTGGCGTACCGACTTGCGCGGTATTTCCAATTTCTCGACGGCGTTGCTCGTCATCGACCTGATCGTGATCTTCTCGCCCAAGATTCCGGGCCTGTCCTATACGGGCGGTCTGGGCATGACGGGCTGGATCAAGATTCCCGGTATCGGCTTGACATTCCAGCCGGTTGAGCTTGCCAAGCTCATCACCATCTTCTTTATTGCTACGCTTGGCTCGCAGTATAACGGTCGCATCGATACCGTTCGCGACTACGTCAAGCTCTGCGGCATGCTGTCCATTCCGTTTTTGGCCGTCGTTGCCATGGGCGACCTGGGCTCGGGCCTGGTCGTGCTGGTTTCGGGCGCCATCGTCATTTGTATGAGCGGTGCACGCCGCGAATGGGTGCTGTCGACCCTGGCCCT
>DBFBFY010000126.1:0-8552 GCA_048201615.1 Collinsella sp. | reverse complement strand
AAGGTGGCGAGAATTACTCGGCGTCCTTGGCGGTCTCGTCGACCTCGGTCACCTTGGCGTTCTCGACCAGGTGGTCGACGGCCTTGGAGCGACGGATGGACTCGCGGACGGCAGGCATGCGGCCATCGGCGATGAACTCGGCCTTGGAAGCCTCGACGTCCTTGACGCCGGCCTTCTCGAACTCAGCGTTGATGTCGTCCTCGGTGACCTCAATCTTGAGCTCACGAGCGAGAGCGTCGAGAGCCAGGGACTCACGGGCAACGTCGTTGGCCTGCTTGTGCAGGTCGCCGATGAACTGCTCCATGGTCAGGCCGGAAGCGGGCAGCCAGGTGTCCAGCGTCATGCCGCGGGCAGCGAGGTTGGACAGGAAGTTCTGGCCAAGCTCCTCAAAGACGGACTGCTCGTAGTCGGCGTCCATCTCGTCGAGCTGCAGGCGCTCGGCGAGAGCGGAGACGCAACGGTTCTCCTTCTCGGCCGGGAGGCGGGAAGCCTTGTCCTGCTCGATCTCGATCTTGATGGCGTCGCGCATGGCGTCGATGCTGTCGAAGCCAAAGTCGGACTTGACGAGCTCGTCGGTGAGCTCGGGGGTGTTGCGGACCTTGATGCCCTTGACGGTGACCTCGACGGTGTGAGTCTCGGCCTCCTCGCCCTCCTCGACCTCGTCGGTCCAGGTGACGGTCTTGACGTCGTCAACGTTGGCACCGATCAGAGCGTCGTTGAACTCAGCGGGGTTGCTGTCGCTACCGGCGATGAGCATGCGGCCCTCGGCGGCGAAGTTGTCGGCGTTCTCGACGGCCTTGAGGTCGACGGTGACGTAGTCCTCGGCCTCGACGGCGCGACCCTCGACGTCCTCGAAGGTGGCACGGTAGTTGAGGAGCATCTCGACCTGGTTGTTGATCTCGGACTCGGTGACCTCCGCAGGGGGCATCTCGATCTCGACGGCGTCGAAGGAGGAGAGCTCAGCGGCGGGACGCAGGGAGAACTCGACGGTGTAGGTGTAGTCCTCGTGATCCTTGGCGAGGTCGAGGTCCTTGTAGTCACCGTTCTTGGTGGGGACGATGTCCAGCTCGTTGAGGACGGCGGACTCGTTGGCGGCGATCAGGTCATTGGTGGCCTGAGCGAGGGTAGCCTCGGCGCCAAGAGCGGAGTCGATGACCGGACGGGGAGCCTTACCGGCGCGGAAGCCCGGGAAGCGGTACTTCTTGGCGGTGTCCTTGTAGGCCTTCTTGATCGCGGCGTCGACGTCGGCGGCCGGGATGGTGACCGTAGCGGTGAGCTTGGCGTCCTTGACGTCAGAAGCGGTGATGTTCAACACGTTCCTCCTCATACTGCCCAGCTTATCTGAGGTGCTGGTACCTTTATGCAACAAGCGTCGCGAGGGCATAAGCCGACGCGGGTGCGTTGGTGCGGGCGAAAGGACTCGAACCTTCACGGGAATCCCACCAGAACCTAAATCTGGCGCGTCTACCAATTCCGCCACGCCCGCATGAGCGCACAGATTAGGAATGATAGCAGATACGAGCGACAAGCGCACGCACACGTTTTACAGGCTCACGACCTCACCACGAGTGCAAAAGGCGGGGCGAGTTGCCCCGCCCCGCCAATTACGACTTGTTCGCTGACCCGCTACTCCCCCAGCAGGGCCTTCTCGGGCGTGATCGGCAGCGAGCGTACCTGATGTCCGGTGGCGTGTGCCACGGCCGAGGCCACGGCGGCGAGCGGCGTGTTGATGACGACCTCGCCAATCGACTTGGCGCCAAACGGACCCGTCGGCTCGTAGCTCGGCTCAAAGGCCACGCGAATGCTGCCGATATCCAGGCGCGTGGGCAGCTTGTAGCTCATAAAGTTGCCGGTGCGCAGGCGGCCGCGATCGTCGTGCTCGACGATCTCGTAGAGCGCGTGGCCGATACCCTGGGCAATACCGCCCTCGGCCTGGACGCGCGCGAGCGCCTCGTTGATCACGGTACCGCAGTCGACGGCCGCCGCGTAGTCCACCACAGTCACCTTGCCGGTGGCCTTGTCGACCTCGACCTCGGCAATACCGGCCATAAACGGCGGAGGCGAAACGGGCAGGCAGGCAGAGGCGTGCGAGGTGAGCGCGTCGCCGCCCGCGATGTTCTTGACGCACAGGTTGGCAAAGTCGCGCAGCGTGAGGTAGCGGTTCTGCTCGCGAGCGGCACGCTCGTCGGACAGGCGCACGTACTGGCCATCGAAGACCACGTCGGCGGCGTCCACGTCCCACATCTGGGCGGCCTTGGCGCAAATCTTCTCGCGCAGCTCGGTCGCGGCGTTCTTGGCGGCAAGGCCCGTCACGTACGTGCCCGAGCTCGCGTACGAGCCGGCGTCGAACGGCGACACATCGGTGTCCACGCCGCGTACCACAATGAGCGAGCTCTCCACACCCAGCTCCTCGGCGGCAATCTGCGCCAGGATCGTGTCGACGCCCATGCCGTTATCGGTGGCGCCGGTGCCGATGGTAATGAAGCCGTCCTCTTCCAGGCGCATGTCGATGCCGGCGATATCGACATTGGAGATGCCCGAGCCCTGCATGGTGAGCGCGCAGCCCAGGGCGCGCACGCGGTCGCCCAGGTCCACGGCCAGCGGCTTGTCGCGCCAACCGATCATGTCCATCGCGCGCAGCAGGCAGCGGTCGAGCGCGCAGGCGTTGAGCTTCTCGTTGTAGTACTGCGGCATGATCTCACCCTCGCGCACGATGTTCTTAAGGCGCAGGTCGGCGGGGTCTATGTGCAGCATGTCGGCAAGCTCGTTGACGGCGCTCTCCACGGCAAACTGGCCCTGGGTGGCACCGTAGCCGCGATACGCGCCGCCGCGGTTGGTATTGGTGTAGACGGCGTCCCAGCTAAAGCGGCTCGCCTTCACATGGTTGTAGATGGGCAAGCTCTTGTGGCCCGAAAGGCCGATCGTCGTGGTAGCGTGCTCGCCGTACGCGCCGGCGTTGGACAGCGTGTGCAGGTCGATGGCCGTGATGGTGCCGTCGTTCATGGCGCCCAGCTTAACGGTCATCTGCATCTGGTGGCGCGAGTTGCCCGCAGTGATGGTCTCCTCGCGGGTGTAGCAGCAGTAGCTCGGACGGCCGGTCTGCTGGGTAACGAACGCCACGAAGATCTCGCAGCAGCCCGTCTGCTTGGAACCAAAGCCGCCACCGATGCGCGGCTTAATGACCTGCACCTGCGACTGCGGAATGTCGAGCGACTGCGCGACCATGCGGCGCACGTGGAAGGGCACCTGCGTAGAGGTGGTCACCGAGATGCGGCCGAACGCGTCGGTCGTCGCAAAGGCGCGGAAAGTTTCCATGGGCGCGGTCTGCGTGGCCTGGCTGGTGTAGGTGCGGGTGAAGACGATGTCGCTCTGGGCGAAGGCCTCGTCCAAGTCGCCAAAATCGCTCGTGCCGCTGCACACCAGGTTGCGAGCAACGTCGCCGCCCTGCGGGAACATAAAGGTCACGTCGCCCTCGGGGTGGACCACGATGTCGTTATCGAGTGCCTGGGTAAAGTCGAGCAAGGGCTCGAGTACCTCGTAGTCGACCTTGATGAGCTTGAGCGCCTTGTCGGCGGCCTCCTCGGTCTCGGCGGCGACGATCGCCACCTCTTCGTTTTGGTAACGGACGAGGTTCTCGAGGATCAAGCGGTCGTAGGGACTCGGCTGCGGATAGCTCTGGCCGGCGATGGTAAAGCGGCGCTTGGGCACGTCCTCGTAGGTGTAGACGCCCACGACGCCCGGCACCTTAAGGGCGCGAGACGTGTCGATGGAGCGGATCTTGGCGCGGGCATAGGGGCTGCGCTTGAGCTTGACGATCAGGGCGCCGGCGGGCACCATATCGCCGGTGTAGACCGGACGACCCTCGAGCAGGGCCTTCGAGTCCTTCTTGGGCTGCTTGTGGGTGATCTGCTTGTAGGAGACGCCGTCAGAGCTCGTGTCGTTGACGGGCAGCTCGGGCATCTCAAAGCCAACCTGCACGCCGGACTCGTTGAGGAAGCGCACGATAGCGCGCAGCTGGCTCTCGTAGCCGCTGCAGCGGCAAAGGTTACCGGCAAGCTGACGTGAGAGCTCCTCACGCGTGGCGACGAGGCTCGGGTCCTCCTTGGCGGCGCGGGCAAGCGCCAGCACGTTCATGATAAGGCCGGGGGCGCAAAAACCGCACTGCTCGGCGCCTTCGGCAGCCATCGCACGGGCAAGCGCCTCGGACTCGGCCTTGAGGCCCTCGAGCGTGGTGATGGAGCGGCCCTCGACGCGCGCGGCGGGAACCGAGCAGCTCAGAACCGGGTCGCCATCGAGCCACACCGTGCACAGACCGCAGTTGGTGGTCTCGCAGGCACAGCGCACCGACGCGCAGCCCTGCTCGCGCAGCAGCGCAAAGAGCATGGTGTCGGGGGCAATCTGAACCTTGACCTTGCGGCCGTTGAGCGTAAAGGAAAGATCGATGAGTTTGGCAGTCATTAGCGCACCTCGCTAGAATCGACGCCGGGCACGCGGCGGCAGGAATACTCGTCCGTGGCAAACTTAGGCACTTGCACGGTCTCGAGCTCGCGGGCAAGCGCGGCCGAAAGCTCGATGTCGGCGGCGCGACGCACGGCCTGAATCGCCAGCGGGGCCGAGATGCGGCGGCGGTAGTCGGCCGAGCCCCACAGGTTGGTGCCATAGCTCAGCGCGCGTACGGACGCGGCCAGGGCGCGCAGCTCGTCCTCTGAAGGCTGCTCGGCGGTAAGGCCGCATGCCTCGCCCTGCAGCAGGGTCGCGCGCAGCGGGCGAGCACCCACGGTGACATGCCAGCTGTTGTCCCACCAGGCGGCGGTGACGTTTAAGGAGGGGAAGTCAGTCGCGGCCTTGCGCACGGCCTCGTAGCTCGCACGGTAATCGTGCTTAACGACCACGACGTGCTCGATCACGTCGCGCACATAGCCCATGTCCACGAACTCGGCGAGCGGCACGCGGCCGGCGCCCGTCAGCTCAACATAGGAATCGAGCGCGAGGAAGGCGGAGAGCACGTCCGAGAAGCCAAAGCGACCGTAGATGCTGCCGCCCACCGTGGCGGTGTTGCGCAGCTGCACGCCTACAATATCGTGGACGGCGAACTCAAAGACATGGTTGACAAGCGCGTTGAGCCCGACATGGCGCTCGAGCTGGCGCAGGGTACACATGGCACCGATGCGAAACTCGGTCTCGGTCTCCTCAATCTGATCGAGTCCGCAGGCCGAAAGGTCAATCGCCGTCGCCACGCGACGCGAACCCAGGCGCATCCAAATGCCACCGCCCACGATCTTGTTGTTGCGGTTCTTCTGTAAGAGCTCATAGGCTTCGGCCGCGTTTCCAACACGGACGTAGGTACCGAACTTGAGCACGTTCTCCCCCATCTCTTCACTTGTCCAGTACTTTTAAGTATACCAAACGAGGGGCCGCACACCGTTTTAGGACAAAATCCACCCACCCATCCATAACTTGCGGTGATATACGGACTGATTAGCCGTTCTGGGACGCTTAACAGTCCGTATATCACCGCAACTTATGAGGAGTCCTCCGGGATAGAAAAGGCTCCCAGCCAGATAGCTGGGAGCCTCATCACATGCTATGTCGAGCGAAGATTTAGCAGACGCCCTGGGCGAGCATAGCATCGGCGACCTTCAGGAAGCCGGCGATGTTTGCGCCCATGACGAAGTTGCCCTCCTCGCCGTACTTCTTGGCGGTGTCGTCCACGTTGTGGAACATGCCGCGCATGAGCTGCTCGAGCTTGCCGTCGACCTCCTCGAAGGTCCAGGACAGGTGCTCGGCGTTCTGGCTCATCTCCAGGCCGGACACGAGCACGCCGCCGGCGTTGGCAGCCTTACCGGGCATAAAGGCAACGCCGTTCTCCTGGAAGTAGGTCGTGGCCTCGATGGTCGTGGGCATGTTCGCGCCCTCGCCGACCACCTTGCAGCCGTTGGCGACGAGCGCCTGGGCGTCCTCGAGCAGCAGCGTGTTCTCGCGAGCGCAGGGCAGCGCGATGTCGCAGGGAAGCTGCCACACGCCGCGGCCGTCACCCTCGTGCCACACGGCGTTGGGCTTCTCGTCAACGTACATGGCGAGCGTGACGCCCTTGTCGTGGCCGGAACGCTTCTTGTTGTAGACATGCTCAAGCACGGTGTAGTCGATGCCGTCGGGATCCTCGACCCAGCCGTGGGTGTCGGAGCAGGCCAGTACCTTGCCGCCGAGCTGGGCGACCTTCTGGACCGCGTAGATAGCGACGTTGCCGGAACCGTGAACGACGACGTTCTTGCCCTCGAAGGAGTCGCCGCGGCTCTTGAGGTACTCGTCCACAAAGTAGGCCAGGCCGTAGCCGGTTGCCTCGGTACGGGCGAGCGAACCGCCAAAGGAGAGGCCCTTACCGGTAAGAACGCCGGTCCACTCGTTGGTCAGGCGCTTGTACTGACCGAACAGGTAGGCAACCTCGCGGCCGCCAACGCCCAGGTCGCCAGCGGGAACGTCGGTGTTGGGGCCAATGTGGCGATAGAGCTCGGTCATGAAGGACTGGCAGAAGTGCATGATCTCGTTGTTGGACTTGCCCTTGGGGTCAAAGTCGGAACCGCCCTTGCCGCCGCCCATGGGAAGAGTGGTCAGGCTGTTCTTGAGAATCTGCTCCAGGCCCAGGAACTTGAGCATGCCCAGGGTGACCGTCGGGTTAAAGCGCAGGCCGCCCTTGTAGGGTCCAATGGCAGAGTTGAACTCGACGCGGTAACCGCGGTTGACCTGGACCTTGCCCTGGTCGTCGACCCAGGGAACACGGAACATAACAATGCGCTCGGGCTCGACGAGGCGCTCCAGCAGGGCGGCCTCCTCGTACTCGGGGTGGGCGTCGAGCGCCGGCTGGATGGTGCCGAGGATCTCGGTCGCGGCCTGGATGAACTCAGGCTGCTCGGGATAGCGGGCCTTGAGCTCGTCGAGAACTTTCTGCGTGTAGCTCATGCTTCCTCCAATTGATGGAAAAGAAAAGTATCGTTCGAGGCGCCCCATGCGCCGCGAGCTTTATCGAGTATGGATAATATCGCACTGTTGCAGCAAAGTTTCGCATAAGCCGACAAGCAGATGTTTCGTTTTGATTACGATGCAGGTAGAAGCGTTTTTGAGCACCCGACGCACAAATCGCGTGTTTCGAAGCTGTTTCGTCCGCATGTTCCACACCACCACATTGGGGACAGGCACCTTTGTGGTGGTGTGGTAGTTAGAGGACGAGTTGATGGTAGTCGGCAGGGGTTACGCGGCCTTCGGTAGCAGCGCGGAAGGCGGCGAGCGCATCGCCCGAGAACGGCATGGCCCAGCACAGACCGCAGCCAGCGGTGATGGAACCGGGCAGCGGCATAATGCGCCCGGGCACACCGGCATCCAGGCACAGCTGCTCGCATTCCATCACATCGAAGGTG
The DNA here is from genome assembly GCA_048201615.1 of Collinsella sp. Taxonomy (GTDB): domain Bacteria; phylum Actinomycetota; class Coriobacteriia; order Coriobacteriales; family Coriobacteriaceae; genus Collinsella. The sequence goes on along the minus strand of DBFBFY010000126.1, from coordinate 1,140 downwards.
CTATCGAACGAAACGATGATCTTGCGTTCATGGTCGAGGGCATCGCCGGACGGGCCTTCGCGGTGTGCCTCACGATACGCCGCAGCGGCCGCTTCCTCTTCCGCAGTATGTCCACAGCCACCGCAGCCGCAGGTACAGGGCTCGGAACCATCGCAAGTGCAAGGCTCTCCCGTGTCGGGACAAATATCGTGAGGCATGGCAACTCCAATCGTCTAGGCGAGTAACTCGGCCGCCGCAAACTCCTCGGGCGTATTGACGTTCTCGAAGCAGAGCGTCGAACCCGCGGACTTAACGATCTGCGGCTCATCCATATAACCAGCTTGAACGCGATTGATCAGGCAGCGAATCCGCTGGCGGTCGCAGGCGAGCAACTCTTGGGCAACCGGCGCACACGCGTCACGGCGCCAGACGGCGCAAAGCGGCTCAATGCCACGCTCCTCGCGCGGCACGAATACATCGAGCGCCTCGGCCTCAACATGATCGGCAAGCGCGCCGATGAGCTCCGGCGAGACAAACGGCATATCGCAGGCGACGATCGCCACGAGCGGCAATCGGGCCGCGGCCAACGAGCTCGCGATGCCACGCATGGCGCCTGCCGAGCCTTCAAGGTCCGCCACCACACGCGGCACCAGGCCGCCAAACGTGCGCTCCTCAAGATAGGCAAGCTCGCTGGGACGCGATGTCGTCACGACCAACTCGCCGGCAACTGGCGCCAGCCGGCCCAGCACGCGCTCGATGAGCGGCTCGCCGCAAAACGCCATGCGCGACTTATCGCAGCCCATGCGCGAGGACAGCCCGCCCGCCTGGACGACACAAGAAAGATTGGCCCGTCTTACGGTAGTCATACGGCAAAACACCCCCATCGGCACATTCAAAACCCGGTGCACGAAGCTAAATACCGCCGCCAAAATAGCGGCGCTACGAAAAGCTCGTGCAAAAACAAAACAGCGCCTTTGCGGCACGCAGCAAGACCGCGAGCACAAAAGCGCTGGTAGCGTATGGCGGGAACGTATGTGAATCGAACACATCCAAGACGTTTTGCACGCCTCGCAACGGTTTTGAGGACCGCGGAGCCCACCGGAGCCCATCCGTTCCCAAGTGCGGCGGTATTTTACCAAACCGAAACGGCTCCATCCCAAA
>DBFBFY010000125.1:0-3045 GCA_048201615.1 Collinsella sp. | reverse complement strand
GGGCCCAATCCTTTGAACCTGTCAGTTAATGCTGGCGTAGGGAGCATGCCGCCTTTACAGGGGCGCTGTCTATGCACAGCGCCCCTTTTCTATGCCAAGGAGGCATGTGCAGTGATTGATTCGGAACAGCTTAAGCAACATATGGTCAAGGCCGTGGAGGAGATTCGCGCCACCAATCCGATGGCCGGCTCCATCACCAACACGGTGACGATCGACTTTGTCGCCAATGCGCAGCTCGCCGTGGGCGGTTCGGCCGCCATGGTCTATCTGCCCGACGAGGGCGAGGCGCTCGTTGCCGGCGGCGGCGCCATCTATCTCAACATGGGCACGCTCTTCCCCATCTACGAGCAAACGATTCCCCGCGCGGCCAAGGCGGCACACGACGCCGGCAAGCCCTGGGTGCTCGATCCGGTAGGCCTGGGCATCGGTAGCCTGCGCACCCAGTTGGTAAACGAGCTCAAGCAGTACAAGCCCGCCATCGTGCGCGGCAACGCCTCCGAGATCATCGCGCTCGCCGGCCTGTGGGGTCTTGAGGGCGAGGCGGCCGATCTGAGCCGCGTACGCGGTGTCGATACCACCGACACGGTCGACGCCGCCCGCGATGCTGCCGTGGCGCTCGCCCGCTACACCGGCGGCGCCGTAGTGGTCTCGGGCGAAGTCGACCTGATCACCGACGGCACGACCGTGGCCAAGTCCCACGGCGGCAGCCCGCTCATGTCCAAGATCACCGGCTGCGGCTGCTCGCAGGGCGGCGTGCTGGCCGTGTACGCCTGCGCCGCCGACCCGTTTACGGCAGCCGTCTGCGGTACCGCCGTCTACAACGTTGCCGGCACGCGTGCCGCCGCCGTCGCCGACGCCCCGGCAAGCTTTAAGGTCGCCTTTATCGACGAGCTCTACCGCGCAACCGCCCAGGACATTGCCGATAACCAACTCGAGCTCGAGGAGGCATAGGCCATGTCCGATCCCGCAACCAATACCGGCATGAACACGCTCGTCGCCGTGGCCATCGCCCCGTGCGGCACCGGCGATGAGTTGTCCGCCGAGGTCGCCGAGGTCGTGCGTGTTATTCGCGAGAGCGGCCTTCCCAACCGCACCACCTCGATGTTCACCGAGATCGAGGGCGACTGGGACGAGGTCATGCAGGTCGTGCGCGACGCAACCTTTGTGTTGGCGAGCAAGGGCATCCGCACCGAAGTCGTGCTCAAAGCCGATATTCGGCCCGGATTTACCGACACCATGACCGGCAAACTCGAGCGCATGGAAGCGCAGATCAAAAAGCAGGAGGAAGCACGATGAGCATCCGCGACAACCTTGATATCTCGGCATATCTGGTACTCGGCCCCGAAAACACGCTCGGGCGCCCCGTGGGCGATGTGGTGGCCCAGGCACTCGACGCAGGCTTTACCTGCATTCAGGTGCGCTCCAAGGTGGCAAGTGCCCGCGAGATCATTGCGCTGACCGGCGACGCCGCGCAGGCAATCGCACAGGCCGGCAAGACCGGTCAGGTCGCCTTGCTGATCGACGACCGCCTTGACTGCGTACTCGCCGCACGCGAGCAGGGTATTGCCGTCGACGGCGTTCACGTGGGCCAGAGCGATATTCCCGTCGAAGTCTGCCGCAAGCTTCTGGGCCCTGATGCCATCGTGGGCCTTTCGGCCCGTTGCGAAGAGATGCTCGAGTACGTCAAGACCGCCGACATGAGCCTGGTCGACTACCTGGGCATCGGCCCGCTCCACGAGACCGAGACCAAACGCGATTGCGGACGCGCAGCCGACGGCTCCATCATCACCAAAAGCTTTGAGGACCTGGCCGCACTCCACACGGCAAGCCCCGTGCCCATCGTGGTGGGCGGCGGCGTCAAGACGGCCGACCTGCCGCAGCTTAAGGCCACCGGCGTCGACGGCTTCTTTGTGGTGAGCGCCGTCTGCAGCGCCGACGACCCCCACGCCGCAGCCAAGGAGCTCGTCGACACCTGGCAGCAGGCATAGGCATAGGCCGACCAGTCGATTCAGCCTCATATCTTCAGCAATGGAAAGCGCATCCCAGTTTGGACCTCCATTCCGGGATGCGCTTTCCATATAGAGGCTCAACGGGAAACTGCGTCCCAGTCTGAACGCATATTCCGGGACGTACTTTCCGAAACCCCACCGTTTGGGAAACTGCAACCCGTTCTGAGCGCAGATTCTGGGACGCGCTTTCCGCATGCGACCCTTACCCCGCCAGGTAGGCCTCCAACGCCGGCAAAGTCGCCTCCGCATCATGGCGGCCGATCTGGTAGATGCGCTCGAGCTCATCGGGTTCGCGGCACAGTGACGGCACCTTCACCGATTCGCTCGGACGCACCACAAAGATATCGCCGGCAGCCTCGCGACGTGCCAGGTCATCGAGCGTGGCATTGTAAACCTCATGCCGATGCTCAAGCGCTGCAACAAAGTCCGGGTAGTGACGGAACACGCGACGCAGCATGGGCATCACGCTGTTGGACTGCTTCACAAAGCCTGCCGGCTGCGTGAGCACCACGATATTGCGGTCATACCCCTGCGCAAACAGCCATGCACTGGGAATGGAATCAGCCACGCCACCATCCAGATACTTATGCCCGTCAATAGCAACGGGACGCGTCGCCACAGGAATCGCCGACGATGCCCGGATCCACTCGATATCCCGCTCGTCGCCATAGGGCAGGTCGTGGTAGACGGCCTTGCCCGTCTCGATATCGGTGCACACGCACGTAAACCGCATGGGACAGGCGCGATACGCCTCCAAGTCAATGGGATCGCGCTCGATGGGCACCTCGTGATAGGCAAAATCGGCATTGAACATATCGCCGGTCCGCAGCCAGCTTGCTACACCCGCATAGCGCTTATCGGCACAATAGACCTTGTTATAGCGAATGGCACGGCCGATCTGGCGCGATTTAAAGTTGTAGCCAAACGCCGCGCCCGCCGAGACACCCACCATATGGTCGCAGGTCAAACCGTGCTCCATCCAAACGTCGAGCACGCCCGCCGTATACATACCGCGGTAGCCGCCTCCCTCGAGTGC
>DBFBFY010000124.1:0-7297 GCA_048201615.1 Collinsella sp. | reverse complement strand
GCGAGACCCGAGACACCGAGGATGATCATGGTGACGGCGGGGCCGGCCGTAAAGAACAGGATACCGACGGCGCCCTGCTCGGACTCATCGCCAAACTCGCCCATGATGCCCGTATAGAGCGCCATGTTGCAAAACGTAATGCCGCCGATGATTGAGACCGAGCTCAGGCCCAGGAAGTTGTCGTTAAAGAAATATGCCACACCCAAGCCAAGGGCGGCCGCAACAACAAGCTTGGGGATCAGTACGACGATGCCGGTCTTGATAGCGCCCGGCGTGGACTTAAAGCTGATGCCGGCGCCCACGAAGAGCAGGATCGCAGCGACGATGGTATTGGAGCCGCCACGGCAGGCAGCCGTAAAGAAGCCGCCGATCTCAAAGACCTGCGGACAGAAAGTGTTGAGCAAAAGGCCAACAATCATGGGATAGATCATGATGTCGCCCGGGATACGCGGTACCTTGAATTTCTTTTGCTCGTTGGCGGTCGCTTCCTGTGCCATGAAACCCCCATTTCCGCTGACGCAGAACAAAAGCCCACGTCACGCTTTGCTACAGTAAAGTTTGACCATGGTACCAGAAGAAGCAGACCGGCTCGGTGAGAAATTCGATTCGTTGGGCCGGGACGCTAAACGCGCCCTTGCTTTTATACAAGGCTCAAAACGATATAGAACACGATGCCCGAGACGCAGCACCACAACATCGACTTTGTCTTGATTGCCACCGCCACGACACCGGCAGCCGCAATCCAGGGAATCAAGCCCCGCCACAAGCCGGCGTCGAAAGCGCCAGGGCTTATCAAATCGTTAGCGACCAGCGCCGCAAAGGCGGCGGGCGGAATATAACCCAAGGCCTCGGTAACGCGGGGCGACAGCGTTCTCCCGCGCAACGCAAACGCCGGGGCAATGCGGAAAAATGCGATGGCCGCCCATGACGACAGCCATAGGACCAAAAACTCATTAACGGGCATCGCGAGCACTCCTTCCTTCGGCGAGAGCATCGCACGCAAGCGCCGCGGCAACGCCGACGAGCACGCTTGCCGGCACGGCGATATTCGTCCACCCCAAGAACTTGCATATGGCGACGGACACCGCAGCCAAACCGGCAGCTACGACATTGCCGCGCGACAGTCGCTGCGAAAAGAGCAGGCAGATAAAGAGCGAGGTGCAGACAAAACCCGCAATAGCGGTGGGAACATCGACAACGGCGCCGACGATGGCGCCCGTCGTGCACGAAACGCCCCATGTCGCGATGAGAATCGCGTTAAGCACAAAGGACTCGAGCAGACCCCAATCCTCCCCTTCAACCAACTTGGCAAGCGAGATGCCATATGCCTCCTCGGTGAGCGTCGCGGCAACAGCCAGCGTCTGACGCTTCGAGGCACCCCTCAGATAGGGCGCGATTGATGCCGAATAAAGTGCAAAGCGCGAGGAGATTGCGGCCACACTTGCGACAATCGATGCCGCAGGCACACCTGCCAGCCACAGGTTGCAGACCATAAACTGGCCGCTACCCGTCACGAACGTGCTGCTCAGAGCAAAAACCATCCAGGGCTCCATTCCCGTCTGCGCCATAATCATTCCGCACGGCGCGCCTATCGCAACATAGGTAAGCATCACCGGCCAGACGGTTTTAACGATTTTGAGCACCATAGCGTTCCTCGTCCCGACAAGATTTCCGAGCCGCATTCAACGACGCGGCAGAATCATCGCCCGGTGGCAACCGAGTTCACCTACAATTGCCACCGGATCGAAAGACACAGCTTTTTAGGAAGTCATTATGACAGCTATCGATCGGGGCCGGGCGACCGCGGCCTTCAAACGCTATACCGATGCTTACGATGCCGCCAATCCACGTATCGCGCTCAAAATCGAGCATACGTACCACGTTGCCGAGGCATGCGATGCCGTGGCGCGCGAGCAGGGCTGGTCGACAGAGGATATTGACCTGGCCTGGCTTTGCGGCCTGTTACACGATATGGGACGCTTTGAACAGTTGCGGCGCTGGGACACCTTTAAGGACGCCGAGAGTATGAGCCACGCAGCGTTGGGCGTCGGGGTCCTCTTTGGCGAGAACCCCGACGACGCGCCTGCCACAACAAGCATCCGAGATTTTATCGAGACCGACGAGCACGACGAGCTCATCCGCGCGAGCATCGCCTATCACAGCGACTTTCGCCTGCCGGCACAACTCGACGAGCGTACACGGCGCTTCTGCGATATCGTGCGCGATGGCGACAAGATCGACATTATGCGCACCATCGCCGACAGCACCGTCGACACTATCCTCAAGGTTGATGAGGACACATTTCTCGCCAGCCGGTTCTCGACACCGGCTCTCGCTGCCTTTGACGAGCGCCGCTGCGTCGCACGCGATGAACGCAACGAGCCCGCAGACTACCTGGTGGGACTCATCTGCTTTATGTTTGAGCTCGTCTATCCAGCGAGCCGCGCGCTGGCGCGCGAGCAGGGCGATATCTACCGCCTGCTCGACGCGCCCTTTGGCATTGCGCGCCCCTTTACCGATCCCGCCACGCAAGCGACCTGGGAGCGCCTAAAGAACGAGATACGCGACTGGCTGGCGCGCGCCTAGCGCTCAAGCTGGGCCAGCAGCTCCTCGACGACCTCGACGGCATCACCGACAACCTTGTACTGGGCAGCACCAAAGATGGGGGCATCCGGGTCCTCGTTGATGGCGATAATGCACTCCGCCCCACCGATGCCGGCAAGATGCTGGATGGCGCCCGAAACACCGATACTCACGAGAAGCTTGGGCGAAACTGATACGCCCGTCTGGCCAATCTGATGGCGATACTCCAACCAGCCTGCCTCCACGACAGGTCGCGTGCAACCAAGCTCGGCACCCAGGGCCTCGGCGAGTTTTCGCATCAGGGGCAGATTCTTCTTGGAACCAATGCCGCGACCCACCACGACCAGGCGCTCGGCATCGGCAATTGATGCCTGCTGCCCCCACTCCTCGGCGGGAATCGAGATCTCGACACGAGCCTTAGCATCATCCGCAAGCGATATCTGGGTGATCGTGCCGGAGCGGCCGTAGTCAAAGTCGGGCGCCTTAAAGATGCCGGGACGCACCGTTGCCATCTGAGGACGATGATTGGGGCAGACGATGGTGGCCATCAGGTTGCCGCCAAACGCCGGACGCGTCTGTTGCAGCAGCCCCGTCTCCGTATCCATCGAAAGTACGGTGCAGTCGGCCGTAAGGCCCGTCTGCAAGCGCACGGCAACGCCAGGCGCCAGCTCGCGGCCAAAGGCGGTCGCACCGTACAGAATGGCTTCGGGCTTACGCTCGGCTACCAAATCGCAGATGAGACGCGCGTAGACCTCCGCGTCGTTCTGACGCAGGCGCTCGTCACGACAGACCAGAACTTTGTCCGCGCCGGCGCAGACCAAACGCTCCAGGTCACCGAGAGAGCCCTCGGGGCCCATACCGACCAGCGCCACCAGACGGCAACCACGAGCATCGGCAAGCTCGCGTCCCTTGCCCATGAGCTCGTAGGCCACTGGGGCTACGACATCGTGCTCGTCGGTCTGAACGAATACCCAGATATCTCGATATGCATCAAGGTCCACCGCGCCAGCGGCCTCGTCACGCTCGATCGAGATAGCGTTGACAGGGCAGGCGTCGACGCACCCGCCGCATAGGATGCAGCCATCGGTTACGCAGGCGCAACGGTTGGGCCGCTCGCCTTCCACTACGATGCCGCCCGAGGCACAGGCGCGAACGCAGCGACCGCAGCCTATACAGGCTTCGCTATCGATAATCAGTCCGCTCATCTATGCCATCCCCTCGATGATCTTGGCAAGTTTCGCCGCCTGCTCGGACGCCGTTCCGTCAACGGTCTCGCACGTTTGGTCGCGATCGGGCACAAACGATCGCACGACCTGTGTCGGCGAGCCGGCAAGGCCGCAGCGCGCGGGGTCGGCGTTCACGTCGGCAGCGTTGACCACGCGCACGTCCGCCTCCTCGGCCGCACGAATACCGGCAATGCTCGGCATGCGCAGTTGGCCAATCTCCTTGGCGGTCGTCATCGCACACGGCATCTCAAGATAGACCGTCTCCTCGCCGGCATCGCAGCCGTGAACAAGCGCCAGTGAACCACAGGTCGTAAAGCCCGCGCTCTGCACGCAGCTCACGTCGGTCACGCAGGGAATCTCAAAGGCACCGGCAAGCTCGGGACCAATCTGGGCCGTATCGCCGTCCACCGCCATCTTGCCGCAGATGAGCAGGTCGAAGTCCTCGTCGAGTGCCTCGATGCCGCACTTGAGGGCATAGGTGGTTGCCAGGGTATCGGCACCTGCAAAGGCGCGATCAGTTAGCAGCAGTGCGTCATCGACGCCTCGGGCGATGCAGTCGCGCAATAGCGATTCGGTCGCGGGGATACCCATCGACACCACCGTTACGCGCACGTCCATGCCAAAGCCGATAAAGTCGTCCTTCAGCGCCAGCGCGCATTCCAAAGCGCTCGCATCGAACGGGTTAATGACCGCCTGCTTGCCATCGCGCACGATGGTATTGGTCTTGGGATCCATCTTGACCTCGGTGCTGCCCGGCACTGCCTTGACGCACACCACCATATGGAAATCGCTCATCTTCACGCGCCCCCTTTCTGGACGAGCTCATCCAAGAGCTTCTCCGAAAACAGGTTACCGCGACCCAGCTGCCCGGCAGGATCGAGCTGGAGCTTGAGCCGCGCCGACTCGACCATGGCCTCGTGACCGTACATCGTCTCCAAGAAGCCCGCCTTGATCTTGCCGACGCCGTGTTCGGCGGAGACGGCACCGCCCATGGCCGTGACCTCGGAAGCCCACTGGGCAAAGAGTTCTCCACCGCGGCGGTAATCCCGCGCATCGCGCGGCAGAATGTTCACATGCAGATGGTTGTTACCGATGTGCCCCCAGGCGGCAGACTCAAGCCCGCTTTCAGCCAAGGTGCGGCGATAAAGGGCGATGACATCGGCCAGGCGTGTGTTGGGCACCGACATGTCCGAACCCAGTTTGGTGATGGTGGGATCCGTGCGACGACGCTCGTCGATGAGCATGTTGACGCTCTCGGGCACCGCATGGCGGAAGAATCGCTGGCACTCGCGATCGGCCTCGGTGCGCGCGACCCATGTCGCATCGTCGCTGCCGCCCGCAAGCTCTAGTACCCACCCCAAGTGATACAGCTCCTCTGTCGCTTGGGCCTCGTCATCGCAGTCGAGCTCCACGTAGACACAAACCTTGGCGTCTTTGTCGAGCGCCGGCAGCGAGGCGAACGCGGTCGACTGCTCACGCTGACGACGCAGGATATCCAGGGCGCCCGCATCGAAATATTCGATGGCAGCCGCGTGGGACAGGACGGGACGCACAGAATCGGTGAAGGACACGGCCTTGTCTTCGCTATCAAAGAAGCAGCTCACGCCCCAAACGACCGCAGGCGCCGCCTGCAGGGCAATCTCGAGCTCGGTGATGACGCCGAGTGTGCCACACGCACCGATAAACAGATCGATGGCATCCATATCGTCAGCAACGAAATAGCCCGAAGCATTTTTGGTCTTGGGCATGGTGTAGTCGGGAAGGTCGAGCTCGAGCGTGCGGCCCCGCATCGTGACGAGCGAAAGGCGGCGACCCCGTGCAAAAACCTCGCCACGGTGAAGCTCGAGCAGGTCGCCATCGGTCAGCACGACATGAAGGCCCGTGACGTGAGGGCGCATGGGGCCGTAAGCGTAGCTACGGGCGCCGGAAGCGTTGCATGCCGCCATACCGCCCAGGCAGGCAGATGCCTCGGTGGGATCGGTAGGAAAGAATTGTTCGGGAGCTTCCTGGAACTCCTCGTAGGCCTCAAGCGATGCCTGGTCCCAGCCGGCAGTCGGCAGCACTTTCTTGCCCAGTTGCTTGCGCAGCTCAGACAGCACGACGCCGGGCGCCACACGCAAAAGAAAGCGGCCCTGCTCATCGCGGCGAATGCCTAGGTAGCGATTCATGCGGGAAGTATTGAGAATGTGACCGCCATGAGGCACGGCGCCGGCGGCAAGACCGGTCCGGGCGCCCTGAACCGTCACCGGGACACGCTCGGCATGGAGCTTTTTCAAAATGGCGCGGACCTCGTCCTCCGTTGTCGGAAACGAGATGCTCGAGGCCTCGCCCGATGTGCGAGACTCATCGCGGCCATACTCTTCGAACTCGTCGGTGAAGGGTTTGATGGTTGCCGACACGCGAACTCCCCCTTTAGCTAACTACAGTGTTTGCAGGGAGATGTTACCGCATCGTTTCGTCGACGTGTTCGAGACCGTCTCCATAATTAGCGATTTTTACGTACGTGCAATTCGGCGAGCGGCAAGGTTTCCTCGGCAGACGATGCTTTTGGCACATGTCGCCTTACCGCCAGCGACCACGCAATTGTCGCTCGAAAAAAGTTGAAGTAATTTTTACCATCTTTTACCTGCGGAGATGTCAATCCGTCAAGCATTTGGTCAGAAATTGGTCAAGTAGTGACTGATACGGTCGGCATCGACAGCCAAAACCAATGGAAGTTTTGGCCCCAGAAGCAGGGAGGTTCCCATGGCATATTACTGGCCCCAGTACGGCGTCGCCATCGAGGTCGACGACGATCCCTATCTCCTGCCTTTCGACGAAGAGGCGTTCCCCGATACGGCGGTCTACCACGTCACCACCGATGTTATCTGCGACCCCGAGTCGTTCTCGGCGCTCGCCCACCACATCGCGCGTATCCACAACATCGAGCTTCCTCACGACTTCGACGAGCTCATCTACTCGCGCCGCCTGATGCTTCACATGCTCTTTGGAGCGGACTCGTCCACGTTCGCACGCGTCTACACCACCAAGGACGCCGCATGAGTGCGAAAAAGCCGCCCCGCCTTGCAGGGCTGGGGCGTCGCAAGAAACTCGTCGTTGTCTGCCTGGCTATCGTCTGCGCCCTCATCGCCGTAGGGCTATACGCCTGGCAGTCACAGCCCGTGCCCGAAGCGGGCGCCTCGGTCACGACGGCAGAAGGTAAATCGCGCCAAGAAATCCAGGATGAGCTCGACGCCATCGTCCGCGACAACATGATGACGATCTCGGTCGCGCCGGTCGCACAGTTGCAGGAAGGCGGCAAGTTGCGTGTCAACGTGCAAAACGTCCAAGACAACAAGTTTCCCCAGCGCTTCCGCGTGATTCAAAACGACGAGACCATCTATGAGTCCGGTGTGGTCGAAGCCGGCAAGACGGTTGAGACCTGCCCCGCCGGCGATATCCAAGAAGGCGAGGCATATATCGAGATTCAGGCACTCGATGCCAAGACC
>DBFBFY010000123.1:0-12214 GCA_048201615.1 Collinsella sp. | reverse complement strand
ATGAATATCGAGAACATGTTTGACAAGCCTGATGTCAAGCAGCTGGTCCACGCATTTAGCCTTTTGGACGACGAGAAGGATATCCAAGCGTTTTTGACCGATATCTGCACGCCGCGCGAGATTTGCGATCTATCGCAGCGTTTGCAGGTCGCGCGTTACCTGGACGAGGGCGAGCCCTATGTCGAGGTTCAGGCGCGTACCGGCGCTTCGTCCACCACGGTGAGCCGTGTGTCCAAGGCGCTCAACGGCGAGTACGGTGGCTACCGCAAGATCCTCATTAAGCTGGAGGATGGCGAGTAGGCCGCGCAAAAAAACGAATTGTGCAAAACCGCTCCTCCGGGGGCGGTTTTTTGATCCCTTGGGGACGGAGGAAAACGGATCACCGGGTTAGACTGACCCCCTTGATGATCCGTTTTCCTCCGTCCCAAGGGATCAAATCTGTTGGCGTGGGGCAAATCTGTCCGCTTGGGCGGGTAGGATGGATGCAATGATTATTGCGAACAGTTTGAGCGGAGGACCATGCCTGTTCGAATCTATACCACCAATGCCGGCACGGATTTGAGCGATGCCGAGTCGGCGTTGCTTGCCGACCTTATTGCCCGCCACGGGCGTGCCGTGTTGCTGGCACCTACGTTTGCCGAGCTCGACCTGTGCCGTCATGATGCGGCGGAAGCCGGCGTTTCGCTGGGTATCGACTACAAGACGCCTACATCGTGGCTTCGCTCGCTTTGGGAGCTTTTGGGCGACGGGCGCGGTTTCGTCGACAACCTGCAGCGCCAGATGCTGTTCTCGGACATGGTCACGCGTCTCGACGATGCCGACCTGCAGCCGCTTTCGCGCAGCCAGGGCACGGTGCGCATGCTTGCGCGCATGGCCCGCGATGTGCTGCCGGGTGTGGCGGGGACGACGGCCGAGCGATGCGGTGGCAACAATTGCCAGCCTGAGCCAAAAAGCGATGCCGAGGCTCGTGTGTTCGAGCTTTTGCGTGCCTACGCGGACGGCTTGGACCGTCGAGATATGGTCGAGCCCTGCGAGGCAGCCGACATTATGGCCGGTACCCTGGCCGATAGCCTGCCGGCGTGCACCCGCGCCGTATGCGTGCGCGGTATCACGTCGTTTACGCACGGACTGCTGGAGCTGCTGTCTGCCGTGGCGAACAATGGGGGAGAGGTCGTCGTGCTGCTTGCCCGCGAGCAGGCGGCGATGCGCGAGGAGCTTGCCGCGGCATTTGATGCCCGCGGTGTGCTGTTTGAGGTCGGGCCGCTGGGGGAGGACGCCGTCGCGTCTGAGGTCGCTTGCGGGAGCGCCACTCAGCCTGCCTTTATTGAGGTCGCCGGCCCCCATGCCCGTGCTCATGTCTATGCGGACGCCATCGATAAGTTGGTGAAAACGCACAAGGAGTCCAAGGCCGATAAAGCTGCTGCAACGCCCGCCGACCCTGTGCGCGTGCTCGTTGTTTCTGCCCGGGCACCCCAGCTGTTCGGTGAGCTCGCCTCTCGTCTGGCGGCTCGTCATATCGCCGCCGAGACAGCTGAGTTCACGGCGTTTTCCCAATCCATTGCGGGCAGGCAGTTTGCGGCGCTTGCCGGTCTGATCGAGCGCATGAAGGCCGCCGATGAGGGCATGGCGTCAAAGACCGAGTGGTGGCCTGCGCCGGAGCTTACCGACTGGATCTACAGTCCGCTTTCGGGCGCTGATGTCGTCAATGCCCGTACCTTCGATAAGAATATGCGTCTCTCGCGCAGCAAGACTACCGCGGGCGTTAAGAGCCTGCTGCAGAGTGTCCAAGGCCAGGTGAGGGGCGCGCGCAAGGCGGCGAGCGACGAGAACTGGTTTAAGAACGTGCCGTGTGTGGTCTCGGACGTGTTCCAGGCGCTGTGGCGTGACAAGCCCGTGACGGCGCTCAAGGCCATGCTTGCCGTTGCCGAGGCGTTGCCCGATCGCTCGCTGGGCAGCTTGGATGGCCAGGCCCGTCGCCAGGCGGAGGTGGCCCTGCTGCGCCACGTCATCGACATCCTTATGAATGGCGCCCGCGCGCTCGACGTGTCGCAGGCCGCGACCGTGCCCGTGCTCGATGGCGTTCGCACCAAGGTGGACAAGCGTAGCACCGCCTACGATTACGAGACCTACGAGGTTGACCGTGCGCCACGTGCTCAGGTTCGTTTTACTTCGCTTGCCGATGCGGCGGCTCTGCGCCCCGGCAGCTACGATGCCGTGCTGTTTGCCGATGTCGATCTGGACAGCTATCCGCTCTCACACGAGGAGGGGCCGCTGGCCACGCTGACGGCGAGCCTTGGTCGCGAGGGCGTGACGCTTGAGCCCGCGGCCTTGCTGCGCGTGCGCTTTGGCCACGCGATGCAGGCGGCACGCGGCCCGGTTGCGCTTGCGCGCGTGACGCACGATCGCCAGGCGCGCGAGTGCTATCCGGCTGCCGTGTGGACCGAGTTGCGGGCGCATGCCGAGGCCGCTGAAGCTGCTAAGGCAGCTGACGACGCTAGGGCCGCTGACGCCGACAAGGCGAAGTGCGTGGGTGAGGGCGATATCGTAAGGGACTTCGATCCCGCGGCAGGCGAAGGTCTCAAGCGCGAGCGCGTGACCTGTGAAGCTCCACAGCATCTGAGTGCCGAGGCCGTGCCGTATTTGGTCCTGCGCCGTCGCGATGGCGAGGGCGAGGACGCGCCGCTCGTGCCGCGCCTGACGTCCGCCTCGCAGATTGAGGCCTATTCCACCTGCCCGCTGTGCTGGTTCGTGTCGTATCGCGTTAAGCCCCAGTCCATCGATGCGGGCTTTGGCAACATGGAGAAGGGCAACTTCGTCCACGACGTGCTGGAACACCTGCACGCCCGTCTGCCCCAAGAGGGCATGGAGCGTGTGACGCCCGAGAACCTGCCGCGTGCACAGGAGCTGCTGCGCGAGGTCTTCGCCGAGACCTTGGCCGAGCATGCGGGCAAGCGCGGTACCGAGGGTCCGCTGGTGCCGCTCTCCCCGGTGGAGGAGCGTCAGGTGGCCGAGATTCTGCCGCAGTTGGAAGGCGTGCTCGCCTACGAGTCCGAGGCGCTCGCGCCCTTCGCGCCGCGCTATCTGGAGTTTGCATTCAACGAGCTCCAGGTCGAGTATGCCGGTTGGCCGCTCGGCGGGCGCATCGACCGCGTTGACGTGGATGCCGAGAATCGCGCCGTGGTGATCGACTACAAGCATCGTTCGGGTGTCGAGGAGTTTAAACTCGCCGACCCCACGGTGCGCGACGAGGAGTCGGGCGAGGCCCCCATCGACGACCCGCGCTGGCTACCGCCCCATACCCAGACGCTTATCTATGCGCAGGCCATGCGCCGGGCGCTGGGCCTAGATGCTCGCGCTGCGCTCTATTTTTCGACCAAGGGCGGCAAGCCCGCGCTGCGTGGTGCCGCAAGTGCCGAGTTGCTCGAGGAAGAGCACGGCGACGGTCGCATCCCGGGCCTCAAGAAGGGCTTTCCGGGCGAGGGCGGCAGTATGGACTTCGATGCGCTGCTCGACCGCGTGGAGGCCGGCATCGCCGAGCGCCTGCGCGAGCTCGAGGCGGGCGACGTCGCCGCTGTCGATCCGACGTCGGCGCAGGCCGCGCATGCGCGCTGCTCGTATAACCACGAAGGAACGTTTGTAAGGAGGGACGTGTAGACCATGGATCTTTCGACCTTGATGCCGCAACAGCTGCAGATCGTCAAGACGCTCGACCGTCCGCTGTTTGTCTCGGCGGGCGCCGGTTCGGGCAAGACCTTTACCCTCACGCGCCGCATCGTCTACGCGCTCTCGCCCGAATCCGGTCCGTTCGTCGAGCATCTGGACCAGGTGCTCGCCATCACCTTTACCAAGGATGCTGCGGCCGAGATTCGCGACCGCGTGCGCCGTGCGCTTATCGACGAGGGGATGGACGAGGAGGCCCTGACGGTCGACGACGCGTGGATCTCGACCATCCACGGCATGTGCTCGCGTATCCTGCGTGCGCACGCGCTGGAGCTGGGCATCGACCCCGAGTTCACGGTGCTCACCGATACCGATGAGCTTATGGACCAGGCTGTTGAGCATGTGTTGGGGCGCGCGACGGCACCCGATGCCGCGCCTGAGCTCGCCGCTTCGCTTAAGGCCCTCTACGCCTGGTATCCCATGGCGGGCGAGGGCGGGTCGTTTGGCGCCGGTACCACCATCAAAGGCCTGGTGCGCGACCTGCTGGAGCTCTCGAGCCAGCTTCCGGGCGGCATGGACGATGTGCGCGTTGCGCGTGGCCAGGCCGACACCTCGGCGCTTGCCGATGCCTATCGTGCGGCGCTGGGCGCAAGCAAGGCCACGACCGAGAAGGCGCAGGTGGCACTCGACGCCATCGACGCGTTTGAGGCGAGCGGCAAAACCATGGAGGATGCGGCGCGACTCATGATGTCGTGCAGCATGCCTCGGGCGAGCAAGGCGTTTCCTAAGGAGCAGGTGGAGCTGCTCAAGGCCGAGGCCGCCGATGCGTTTATCAATATCGTGCTTGCCTGCGGCGGCCCGGCGCTCGATGCGCTGGTGGGGCTTGCCCGTGCCGTAGAGGCGGAGTACCGTGCGCTTAAGGCCGACCAGTCCGCGCTCGATAACAATGACCTGCTGCGCATGGCGTACGAGGCGCTGCGCGACTACCCGGCTATTCGAGCTGCCTATGAGGGCCGCTTTAAGATGGTCATGATCGATGAGTTCCAGGATACCGACCAGATGCAGGTCGATTTGATCCGTTACCTGACGGGCGCGGGGGAGCGCGCGCTGTGCACCGTAGGCGATGCGCAGCAGTCGATCTACCGTTTCCGTGGCGCCGAGGTCGAGGTATTCCGTCGCCAGGAGCGCAAGGTGGGTTCGACGGCGGCGCTCGATGCGGCTGCCGCGACTGATGCCCCCGCCGGCGAGCTCGTCAAGCTTGTACGCAACTTCCGCAGCCACGACGAGGTACTGCGCTACGTGGCACGCGTCTTTGACGGCGACACCGGTGGTTTGATGCAGGGATTCTTGGATCTTGAGCCGAGTGACAAACGCAAGGACAAGCTCAAGGCAAAGGCTTCGCGCCGCCAGGCGCTGTTCGTTGCCGGCGGCAGCACGCAGGAGCGAACGCAGGCGAAAGCTCGCGCGATTGCCGAGCGGTTCCAAGCGCTCGTCAAAGCGGGGCAGCCCCAGGGCGATATGGTGTTGCTGCTGGGTCGCATGACCAACGCCGATGTCTATGCGCAGGCCTTCCGCGACCAAGGGCTCGACTGCGTGATTGCAGGCGGCTCGGTCTTTGCTCAGGCAGCCGAGGTGCAGACGGTGCGTGCCCTGGTCTGCGCGCTCGCCAATCCGGCCGATACGGCGCAGGGTCTTATGCCACTGCTGGCCTCGCCGATGTTTGCACTCGGCGCCCAGGAGTTCCTGGCGCTGGCGACCAAGCTCGACGAGCAGACGGGCGAGACGTCGCGCCGCAACATCGATGCGGGCATCATGAGCGATTCCGATGTGCCGGGCTTGCAGAACCTGCCGCTCGTGACGCGCGCCCGCGAGGTGCTGCGCTACGCGCTTCGTCGCGTGGGGCGTGATCCGTTCGCCGCCATCGCGCGCGACGCGGTCAATGCCTCCGGCTGGTTTGTGCGTCTGGCGCAGCGCGGTCCCGAGGGCAAGGCCATTGCCGCCAACGTGCTCAAGGCGCTCGACGCCGTGGCCGAGGCAGAGGCCGAGCTCGGTAATTCGCCGCGCTCCATTGCGCTCGCCTTCGACCGCTTCTTGGCGGGCAAGGAGGCCCCGGGCGCCCTCAACGAGGAGGGTGACGGCGCGGTGCGCATCATGACGGTGCATGCCTCCAAGGGTCTGGAATATCCGGTCGTGGCGGTCGCCGAGTGCTTTGGCGTGCGTAAATCCTCGGGTGCGGCACAGATGGGTCGCGTCGAGAGCGGAGCGCAGGTCGTGGCACTGCCGGCACGCTTCGACGGCGTTAAGCTCGCCGACGGTACCTTCGTGAAGGGCGACGACGTCAAAAAGCAGTTTGAACACGCGTTTAAGGGCAAGGGCACGTCGCTGTGGTTGCCGCCGGAGCTCATGGAGGACGTATGCGCGACGGGCTCTCCCGCCGAGGCATTTGCCCGCCTGCGCGACGACGACCTGCAGCTTTCGCTCGAGGAGCGGGCTCGTCTGCTCTATGTCGCCATGACGCGAGCGCGCGAGTTGGTCATTTTGGCGATGGACGCCGGCGTGAGCCGCGGCAAGGTGACGGCGCCGACCTTCGATGTCGAGACGGATCTGACCTACGACGTGCTGCGCCGCATCCTGCCGACCGACAGTCTGGACATGCCGCAGCTCGATAGCGACCGTTTGGTGTTCGACAACTCCCAGCCGGGCGACTACGAGCTCATCTCGCTGTCGGACTTTACGTTTGGCGAGCAGGCGTTTGAGGCTAACGCTTCGCTGGATGCCGAGGGCAGGCTTGTTCGCGGCGATGTCGATGTCGCTGATAATGCTTCGCGCTCAACTGTGCCCGGTCCTGCCGACCCCAAGGCCGATTCGTTTGAGCTTGTGTATCCCCAGGCAGTGGGCGTGCGCATGGGCATCTGTCCGTATCCGATGCGTGATTCGTATAGCTACTCGTCAATCGCCGCGGCGCTCCATGCCGAGACGGAAGATCGTGCCGCCGAGGCTCGTGTTCCCATGGACGAGTCCGGCGATGATGCGGAGTCGGATGGTTCCGAGATGACGGATGCAGACGTGGCCGCCGTTGAGCCCGCCGGCAACCCCATGGCGCTGGGCTCGGCGTTCCATGCCGCCTGCCAGTGGCTGATCGAGATGGGTGCCGATGCGCTGCCCGCCGCGCGTGCCGATGCACTGGCGCGTCTGTGGCGCCTGACGCCGGAGCAGCGCGAGCGCTTCGACGTTGCCCTGGACCGCTGGCTCAAGTCGGCGGTCCGTGCCGACCTGCTCGCGTGGCCGTGCGTTCGCGCCGAGGTGCCGTTCTTTTCGCTGGGCTGCGAGGACGAGGACATTGCACGCTACGGCGCATATGCCGAGGGCGCCATCGATGCGCTAGCGACCGACCCGGCCGATCCGTCGCGCGCACTGGTCATCGACTACAAGACGGGTGGCACGCCGGACGAGACGCCGGAGCAGCTGCTCGAGAAACACGCCTTGCAGGCGCGCGTTTACGCCGACGTTCTGCACAAGGCGGGCTTTGAGGTCGTGACCGTCAAGTTCGTCCGCGTGGAGCAGGCCGATCCGACTCTCTTCGTCAATCCCGCCGAGCCCCAAGTAGTCACCTACAATCTCTAGCCCTCAGATAGCTTGCGGTGGAATAGTTCCTGTATTGTGGCCCAGGTGGCCCAAGCAGGAACTATTTCACCGCAACTGCAAGAGGAGCCGTGTGGGTTTGGCTAGGTTCGGGCGCTGTCCGTGCCGTGGGGTAAAATCGTTCAGTCAGAACACGAACCCGCATCGGAGCTCATCACATGGCATTCGTCCATCTGCACAATCACACTGTTTTCTCCATGCTCGACGGCGCAACCCGTATCCAAGATATGGTCAACCGTGCCGTAGAGCTGGGCATGCCCGCCGTGGCCATTACCGACCACGGCTACATGTATGGCGTGCCCGATCTGGCGCTGGCCTGCGACGCCGTCAACCACAATACGCCCGAGTACAAAACTTGGAGCCACGACAAGGCCTTCTTGGAAAAGGACCGCCGCGACGAGCTGGTGGAGCCCGATCCCGAGGAAAACCCGCGCGAGCATGCCCAGTATGTGAAGGACATGGCCATGTGGGACGAGAAGGGCAACATCGACGAGCTCAAGCCGCCCCTGGTCATCAAGCCCATCTTTGGCTGCGAGGTCTACTTTACGCCGGACGAGACGCTCGCCCGCGACCACAAGCCCGAGCTCTACCACATGATCCTTCTGGCCAAGGACCAGGAGGGCTACGTCAACCTGATGCAGACGGTCTCTGAGGCCGCCGTGCAGGGCTTTTACTACAAGCCGCGCGTGACGCTCGACAACCTGCGCCGCCATGCCAAGGGCATGATCTGCACCAGCGCCTGTATCGCGGGCATCATCCCCAAGTACATCGACCGCGGTGACATGGAGGGCGCCATCAAGTGGGCCGAGACCTTCCGCGACACCTTCGATCCCGGC
This sequence comes from Collinsella sp., assembly GCA_048201615.1. Taxonomy (GTDB): domain Bacteria; phylum Actinomycetota; class Coriobacteriia; order Coriobacteriales; family Coriobacteriaceae; genus Collinsella. Next base: position 4,076 of record DBFBFY010000123.1, on the reverse strand, counting down.
GACTTTTATATCGAGATTCAGGAACACGGCATTACCACCGACAACGGCCTGACCGACGAGCAGATGGACCGCACGCTCATCGATATCGCCAAGCAGGTGGGCGTCAAGGTCATCGCCACCAACGACTTCCACTACCTGCGCCGTGAGGATGCGCCCGTGCAGGACGTCATCATGTGCATCGGTATGAACGCCAAGGTCGATGACCCCAACCGCATGCGCATGACCGGCTCGGAGTTTTACATGAAGACCGAGGAGGAGATGCGGGCGATGTTCCCGTATTGCCCCGAGGCCTGCGACAACACGCTCGAGATCGCCGACAAGTGCTACGTGGAGCTGGACTGGGACTCCATCATCCTGCCGCGCTTCCCGTTGCTCGATCCCGGCGAGACGCACGAGAGCCAGTTCCGCCGCGAGTGCGAGAAGGGCCTGCGCCAGCACTATGGTGACGACTGGGCCACGCGCGAGATCGGTGGCGTCAACATCAAAGAGCGCTTTGAGTACGAATACAAAGTCATTTGCGACAAGGGCTTTGCCGCCTACTTTTTGATCGTTGCCGAGTACGTGCAATGGGCCAAGGACAACGGCATCGGCGTCGGCCCCGGCCGTGGCTCGGCCGCTGGCGCTATCGTCGCCTACGCCATGAACATCACCGCGTTCGACCCGCTTGAGAACGGTCTGATGTTCGAGAGGTTCCTGTCCCCGCAGCGTACCGAGATGCCCGATATCGATATGGACTTCGACGATGAGCGGCGCCTCGAGGTCGTAGAGCACGTTCGCCAGCTCTACGGCCCCGAGAAGGTCACCCACGTCATCACCTACTCGACCATTAAGGCCAAGCAGGCCATCAACGATGCTGCGCGCGTTCTGGACTACCCGGTCTATATGGGCCAGCGCCTGTCCAAGATGGTCTCGAGCGATCCCAAGGTCAAGCTCAAGCAGGTACTCGACAAACAACCCGGCAAAGAGGATCTGTTTAACCCCGACTTTGCCGAGGCCTATAAAAAGGACGATGACGCCCGCCGCATCATTGACACGGCGCTCTCGATTGAGGGCCTCACCCGTGGCGAGGGCGTGCACGCGTGCGCCGTTCTGATCTGCCGCGACCCCGTCAACGAGCACGTGCCCACCAAGCTCGACACCAAGGGCGGCGTTGAGATTACCCAGTACGAGGGCCATACCGTTGCCGACATGGGCCTGCTCAAGATGGACTTCTTGGGCCTGCGTACGCTGACGGTTATCTCCAAGGCCAAGGCAAACATCAAAAAGAACTTCGGCATCGACATCAAAGAGGAAGAGATTCCCTTTGACGACCCCGAGATCTTTAAGCTCATGGGTTCCGGTCACACCGCCGGCGTCTTCCAGGTCGAGTCCGCCGGCATGACGGCCACGATCAAGAACATGAAGCCCACCGAGTACAAGCACGTCGTGGCATTGATCGCTCTGTACCGCCCGGGCCCGCTGGGCGCCGGCATGGTCTCGTCCTACATCAACCGTATGAACGGCAAGGAGCCGGCCGTCTCCTACGACGACCGCCTGGACGACATCCTGGGCGAAACCTACGGCACCATGGTCTACCAGGAGCAGGTTATGCTCATCTCCGTCGAGATGTGCGGCTTCTCCAAGGGCGAATCGGACTCGCGTATCCGTAAGCCCGTGGCTAAGAAAAAGATCAAACTGCTCACGTCGACGGTGCTCCACTGGGAGGATGGCTCGGACGAGACCACCTACGACCACTGGATGAACGGCGCTATCAAGAACAACTACACGCGCGAGGTCGCCCAGAAGATTTGGGACGATGTTCTTGAGTTCGCGTCCTACGCCTTTAACAAGTCGCACTCCGCCGGCTACGCCATCTTGGTTATGCAGACGGCGTGGCTCAAGGCGCACTATCCGCACGAGTACATGGCGGCCGTTCTGACGTCCTATACGGGCAAGACCGACAAGATCGTGCACTACGTCTCGGCGTGCCGTCACGACGGCATCCCCGTGCTTTCGCCAGATGTCAACGAGTCCGGCACCGAGTTCACGGCTACCAAGGAGGGCGTGCGCTTTGGCCTGGCCGGCATCCGCGGCGTGGGCACCGGCGTGGCGCAGGCGATTATCGCCGAGCGCGAGGCGGGCGGTCCGTTTAAGACGCTGCACGACTTTGTCGAGCGCGTGGACTCGAGCCAGGCCAACCGCCGCGTGATCGAATCGCTCATCAAGGCAGGCGCCTTCGACTCCACGGGCTATCCGCGTCGCCAGATGATGCACTTTGTGGATAAGAACAACCCTGAGAACATCATCGATGCCGCGGTGAAGCGCCAGAAAGATCGCGCGAGCGGCCAGACGTCGTTCTTCGACATGTTTGGTGACGTTGAGGGCTCGGGCTTTGAGGTGAGCGTGCCCGACCCGGATGGTCAGGAGTGGGACCGCCACCTTAAGCTGAGCCAGGAGAAGGAGGTTCTGGGCATCTATGTCTCGGACCACCCGCTGCGCCCGTTTGAGTATGCGCTAGCCAAGGCGCGTGACTTCTCGTTCTCGCAGATCGACACCGGCTACGAAGTTCAGAATCCTACGGGCGGCACCATCAACCAGGAGATTCCCGAGGGTAAGGCGCTGTGGTGGGCCGGCATGGTCTCGAGCGTGTCCAAGCGCGTGACCAAAAACGGCGACCCCATGGGCATCGTGCAGCTCGAGGACATGGAAGGCGAGGCCACGGTCGTGGTGTTCCCCAAGACCTATAAGGAGGCCGAGGGGTACCTGTACGGCGAGGTCGATCCCGAGACCGGCGCGCAGCTGTCCGATGCGTTTGTGCGCATTAAGGGCAAGCTCGAGCGCTCGGACCGCGGCGACCAGATCATCGCGCAGGAGATCGTGCCGCTGGAGCTCAACGAGGAGAGCAACAAGCCCAAGGTGTTTGAGGTCATGGTGCCCAACAGCCGCTTTAGCCAGGGCAATATGGCGCGTCTTGCCACGGTGCTTACCGCCAACCCGGGCGGCGACCGCGTGGAGATCTTTATCGAGCAGGTGGACGGGCGCGTGCTCCGTGCCGAGGTGCCGGCCAAGGTCAACGCGCGCTCGATTCCGTTGTTGGCAGAGGCAAAGGCCATCGTCGGCAACCAAGGTAGAGTGACGGTGATCTAAGGGCGACCTTGCTGGTCCGCGCGAGATTGGAGGAAGTGATGGCGCAGGGGACGTTTGCGCAGGCGCTTCGTAAGGAGGCGGCGCTGAGCGGCACCTTTATGAAGGGGCGTTCGCTCATGCTCAACGGTGCCGTGCTGTCGTTTGAGGACTCCGGCTCGCGCTTCTCCAAAAACGTGAACATCGAGGGCACGGTGCGTGGCTCGCGCGGTGACTTGTACAAGACACACGTGGCGCTCGATATGGACGAGCACGAGGTTATCGACTACGACTGCGATTGCCCCGCCGCCTTCCGCTATTCCGGCATGTGCAAGCACGCCGTCGCCACGGCGTTGGCGTATCTGGATGCCAGCGGCGCCGAGCCCGTCGAGGGTTTGCGCACGCCGGTCCGCACGTTTACGGTACCGCCCGCACAGTCCAAGCAGTCCACACGCCCCGCGCCCTCCGCATCTGCGGTCAACCCCAACTTTCCCTTCCCGGCGCCCGTCCCCACGAGCCCGAGCCTTGTGGCGGCGCTTTCCGATCTTTCGGACGCGCGCATGGACGAGCTCGTGGCCATGCGTCGCAAGCTCGCCGGCACCATTGACCCCGACGCCCCCAAAGCGGTGCTGGAGCCCTCGCTGGTGCCGTACTACAATCCGCTGTTTGCCGATCGCTTTAACTGGGCGCTCGAGTTCCGCATTCGCTGCGGTTCGGTGTCCTACGTGGTCAAGGATATCGACGGCATGGCCGATGCCTATGTCCGAGGTGGCACCTTCTCGTACGGCAAGAAGCTCACGTTTGTCCATACGCCCGAAGCCTTCGAAGACGTGTCGACAAAGCTGCTCAACCTTGTTGTGACGACAGTTGCCTATCTCGATGACATCACAAGCTCGCGTTCGGCGTCGTACGACTTTGCCCGCAGCGGTTTTGTCGCCGAGCGTCAGTTGCCGCTGTCCGAGCATAGCATCGTA
>DBFBFY010000122.1:0-4224 GCA_048201615.1 Collinsella sp. | reverse complement strand
TCGAGCTCGCTGGTCATATCGGGGCTCGTGATGCGCGGGGCAAACTGCGACAGCGCATCGATGATGGCGATACCCAGCTGGCTCGGCTCAACGGGATCATTTTTGAGATAGCGCACGGCGTACAGGCGCTCGATGATGCTCGCGCGCGTGGACTTGGTGCCCAGGCCGCGCTTCTCCATCTCCTGCACGAGCTTGCCCTGGCTGTAGCGCGCGGGCGGCTCGGTCTGCTTGGCCTCGAGCTTAATGTCGAATACGTCGACCGTATCGCCCTGCTCAAGCGGCGGCATCTGCTCGTCGCGTTTAAGGCCATACGGGTAGGCCTCGCGGAAACCCGGGGTCACGAGCACATCGCCCGAAGCCACGAACGGCTCACCGTTCACATCGAGCTCGAGCTTGGTGTTCTCGATGGTCGCGGGACCCATGAGCGTCGCCAGGAAGCGGCGGGCGATGAGGTCGTAGAGCTTGCGCTGGCCGCCGTCGAGCGTGGACGGATCGCCCTCGCCCGTGGGATAGATAGGCGGGTGGTCGGTGGTCTCGACCTTGCCGCGCGTAGGCTTCATGGGGCCGGCAAGCACCTTTTTGCATACGGGCGCCAGCGCCGGGTTGATCTTTGCCAGGTCGCTCACCACGGCGCCCAGATCGAGCGTCGCGGGGTACACGGTATTGTCGACACGCGGGTAGCTGATGAGACCGGCCATGTAGAGGGACTCAGCGATGCGCATGGTACGCGCAGGCGAGATGCCCTCGGCCGCGGCGGCAGCCTGCAGCGAGGTGGTCGCAAACGGCGTGGGCGGCTGCTGCTTGCGCGAGCGCTTGGTCACCGCGGCGACGGTCGCCGTCGTAGCGCCGTCAACATGGCCGTACGCCGTCTCAGCAGCATCCTTGTCGGTAAAGCGCGCCGTCTTGTGCGCGATCTTAAAGCGATCGTCCTCGGCAGCGCCCTGCGCGGCACCCATGCCGCGAATCTGCCAATAGTCCTCGGGCACAAACGCCATGCGCTCGCGCTCGCGCTCGACCACCAGGGCAAGCGTCGGCGTCTGCACGCGGCCGGCGGAGCGCACGTTACCAAAGCCGCCAAACTTGGCGAGCGTCAGGTAGCGCGTCAGCACCGCACCCCAAATGAGGTCGATGTGCTGACGGCTCTCGCCTGCGTCGGCCAGGTTCTGGTCGAGCGAGACGAGATTATCGAAGGCCTGCGTGATCTCGGCCTTGGTAAACGAAGAATACTGGGCGCGGGCAACCGGCAAGTCCGGCGCCACCTCGCGCACCTTGTTGAGGGCGTCCGAACCGATCAGCTCGCCCTCGCGATCGAAGTCCGTAGCGATGATGACGCTGTCGGACTTCTTGGCAAGGTTCTTGAGCGAGCGAATGAGCTCTTTCTCGGCCGGCAGCTTAATGACGGGTGCCCAGGTGAGGTAAGGCAGGCTCTCGAGCTTCCAGCCCTTGATGGAAATGCCGTCGGCAAGGAACGGTTTACGCTTGGTGTCGTAGGGCGGACGCGCCAGGCCATCGGGTATGTCGGCCGGCAGCATCTCGCCGTCCTCGGTGACCGAATACCAGCCCAGCTTTTTATCGAACAGCACGCTGTCACAAAAATCGGGCGCGAGGATGTGACCGGCAAGGCCGATCGTCACGCACTCCTCGCCCTTCCACTCAAAACGGTAGATGGCGGTGTTGTACACCTTGTCCTTTTTGGGCTTGCCCGTGGACAGACGCTCGGCGATCTGACGCGCGGCGTCGTTTTTCTCGGCGATGATGAGCTTCAAAAGAGGCTCCTATCTCGTATCTCTGCGGCTACGCCCGCCCGTATGGCGGCCGACTTACGCCCTTGCTTGCTCAATCTGCCCGATGAGCCAATCGCACCAGGCATCCATGCCCTCGCCCTTGCGCGCACTCACGGCAAACCGCGGCGCCTGCGGATTGAGGTCATCGAGTGTCTTAGTATACCTATCCATGTCAAAATCGAAAGCCGGAGCCACGTCGACCTTGTTGAGCAGCTGTGCGCCGGCGTGTTGGAAGATGCCCGGGTACTTGATGGGTTTGTCGTCGCCCTCGGGCACCGAGAGGATCATGATGGACAGGTTCTCGCCCAGGTCAAAGTCGACCGGGCAGACCAGGTTGCCCACGTTTTCGATAAAGATGACGTCAATGTTTTCCAGACCCACCGCCTGGTCGAACGCGTCAACGGCCTCCATGATCATGTTGCCCTCGAGGTGGCACAGGCCGCCCGTGTTGATCTGGATGGCGGGCATGCCGGCTTCCTTCATGGTAATGGCATCGACATCCGAGGCGATATCGCCCTCGATGACGGCGCAGCGCAGGCCGGCCTTGTCGCGCAGGCGCTCGTTGGTGCCCAAAATCGTGGTGGTCTTGCCCGAACCGGGGCTCGACAGCACATTGATCACATAGGTGTTTGTCTCTTTAAATCGCTGACGCAGCTGATCTGCCAGGCGCTCATTGCGCGACAGGATCGGCGACGCGATATCAATCGTTTTCTCGGCCATGCTCGGCACTCCTTAATTTCCAACATTTATACCCCGTCCCCAGGTGGCTGGCGGGCTAATCGTCGGGGGTTTCGATTTCTATACTGGCGATGTCGAGCTCGCGGCCGTGCAGTAGGCGCACATTGGCGCCACCGCACTGGGGACAACGGCAATGGAAGCGGTCGTGCTCAAAGACCTCGCCGCAGTCCAGACACTCGCTTTGTGGATGGACTTCCTCTACGGCAAGCTCGCAGCCGCGCGTGAGCGGGTCCTCGTCGCGAAATGTCTCCCATGCAAAGTCGAGTGCCTCGCGCACGACCTCGGTCATATCCCCGATACGCAGCGTTACCAAAACGGCGCGCGAGGCCCCCGCCCCACGCGCCGCGCGAATCACTGTATCGAGTATGCCGTTGACAATGCCAACCTCGTGCATACCGATTTACTCCTCGTCGTCCTCGTCGTCCGAGAACAGGTCCAGACGACTCACGAACAAGCCTTCCTTGCCCTCGCGCGCGGTAATGACCACACGGGCGATGGCAAGCGAAATCTCGTAAAGCGAGAGCAGGGCGCCATACATGAGGCCGAGCGTAACGGGCGAGCCGTCAGGCGTAATCACAGCCGAGCCCACAAGCAGGCCAACGTATACGTAACGCCAGGCACCGCGGAAAGCAGCGTAGGACACGATGTGGAAGACGGACAGGTAGAAGATGATGAGCGGCAGCTCAAACGCCACGCCAAAGCCGATCATAAAGAGCAGCTCCATGTTGACGTAGTTCTCCAGATCGGGCAGCGCCGTAGCGACGGCCGAGGTTTCGCCGATGAGCCACTCAAAGCCCGCAGGAATGATGATGAAGTAGCAGAAGATGGCACCCAGGAAGAACAGCACCGTCGAGGCGAGCACCGTGGGCACGACCCACTTGCGCTCGTTGGGGCGAAGCGCCGGCAGGAAAAACGCCAGAATCTGCCAGATGATCATGGGCGTGCACATGACCACGGCCATCTTGATGGCCAGCGAGAAGCGCAGGCCAAAGCCGCCGAGCGTGGTGGTGATGTAGAACTTACCATCCGGCACAAAGGAGCGGATGGGATCTTCCAGGATGTCGAGCACCACGGGCGTGGCGAAATACAGCACGATGGCTGCGGCAAACACCGAGACGACCACGATGGTCAGGCGGCGACGGAGCTCTCCCAGGTGATCGAAGAGCGGCATACGCGCAGGTCCGATAGGCATTACTCATCGCCTCCCTTCGGGGCATCGGCAGCGGCATCGTCCTCGGCCTCGAGCTCGCGGGCAAGCTGGTCGACGACGGCCTTGCGCTTGCGGGGACGACGGGCATAGAGGTCGGCCGTCGTGGGCTCTGCCGGCTCGGGCTCGGGCTCCGGCTCTGCAGCAGGCTCGGGCTCGACGGCGGCATCGGCAGACCCGGCGTCGGCACCCTCGGCTTCAGTCTCCTTGGCAGCATCCTCGCCCTCAGCAGCGCCCTCGCTTGCGGCCTTCTCGGCAGCAAGGCGGGCGCGACGCTCGGCAAAGGTCTCCTTCTTGGCGGGCGCTGCCGTCTCGGCGGCATCCTCGTCCGCATCGGAATCGTCGTCGGTCGCAGCAGCCTTCTTGGGCTTGACCGGAGCCGAAGCGGCCTCGCTCACCGGATCGATAATCTCGGACTGAACAACGGCCGTCATCTTTTCCTGCGTCTCGCGGAACTGACGGATGGCACGGCCGATCGTACGGCCCATCTGCGGG
>DBFBFY010000121.1:0-16238 GCA_048201615.1 Collinsella sp. | reverse complement strand
TGTCAGGAAACGAGGACAGCCCCGTGGGCGCCAGCGGAATGTGGGGTCACCGCGCGGTCCGCATCTGATGGTGTCGACGTCAATGGTATACGGGTGCATCATCGACGTCTTCAATACAGAAGATATCAGTGCGGAATGTTCCGGAGAGAAACCCCGTCACGCCCCCGGATCCCCTGCGTTTACGGCCTTGAGGTCGGCGTGGGCGGAGATTGTGGCTGATGGGGATACGTGTTCCGGTCGCTGTTTCGCGGCTTTGCCGCGAAAGGCGCGTTACTTTGGGACGGGTGGGGAACGTGGTTGTTGCGGTAACTGGTCCCCGCCATAAATTACCCATGGCATACTTGCGCGAAAGCCTACTGGTGCTACACTTGCAATTACTGTTTCAGGGCGGGGTGAAATTCCCCACTGGTGGTAAATCGGGCGGTGCCAAAGGGGCGCCGTGGCGCAGGCGAGGTGTCTGCGACTGAGCCGATGAGTCCGCGACCCGTGCGTGCGTTGGTTCGCATGCCGGCTGAACTGGTGAGATCCCAGTACCAACGGTTAGAGTCCGGATGAAAGAGGCAGGTGATCTTATGTCTGAACAGTCGCAGCATATCCATTTTGAGAACACGAATAGGTGGAGCACCAAACAGCTCGTTACCATGGCGTTGATGTGCGCCTTGGGCGCCCTGTTTATGTACGTGCAGCTGCCCATCCTTCCCTCGGCGCCGTTTTTGACGTATGACCCGTCGCTGGTGCCGGCGATGGTGTGTGGATTTGCGTATGGTCCTGGTGCCGGCACTGCCGTTGCCGCCATGGCGATCGCCATTCATGCGCTTACCACGGGCGATTGGGTTGGTGCGCTTATGAACTTGGTTGCCACGCTGGGCTATATTCTGCCCGCGGCTATCGTCTACCAGAAGATGCATACCTATAAGGGTGCCGTGATTGGCCTGGTGCTCGGCGTTATTGCCGCTACGGCGTTGTCTATGGCCGCAAACCTTACCATTGGTGTTTGGTTCTGGTATGGCTCGGTCGATGTGATTTTGCCGCTCATGATTCCCGCCGTGCTGCCGTTTAACCTCATCAAGACCGTGCTCAACTCGGTGTTGACGCTGGCGGTGTATAAGGCAGTCTCCAACCTCATCACGCCTAAAAAGGACCAGGTCAAAGGCCGCGCATGATTGAGTGTCGGGGCGTTTCCTTTAGCTATGACGGTGCTGCGCTGGCGCTCGATGGCATCGATCTGAACATCGAGGATGGCGAGTTTTTCTGCATTCTCGGCGAAAACGGGTCGGGCAAGTCGACGTTTGCCAAGCATTTGAACGCGCTGCTGCAGCCCGATGCGGGAACGGTGTGCGTCAACGGCATGGACGCGTCCGATTCCGAGCTGGTCTACGACATCCGCTCGACTGCGGGCATGGTGTTCCAGAATCCCGACGACCAGCTTGTGGCGACGCTTGTCGAGGACGATGTTGCGTTTGGTCCCGAGAACTTAGGGGTCGAATCGGCCCAGATCGCGCAGCGCGTGCGCGAGGCGCTGAAGGCCGTGGGTCTGGTGGGCTTTGAGCATCACGAGACCCACGCTCTCTCGGGCGGACAAAAGCAGCGCGTGGCGCTTGCCGGCGTGCTCGCCATGGAGCCGCGCGTGCTCATATTGGATGAGGCCTCCTCGATGCTCGATCCGCGCGGGCGCAAGGGCCTTATGAAGGCCTGTCACGCGCTGCACGAACGCGGCATGACCATCGTGATGATTACGCACTTTATGGAAGAGGCCGCTGAAGCCGATCGCGTTGCTGTCTTCCAAGCGGGCCGCGTTGCCATGCTCGGTACGCCCGAGGAGATCTTGACGCGGGCGGACGAACTCGCGCGGCTGAACCTGGATATGCCGGCATCGTGCTGTCTTGGCAGGGCGCTTCGCGCAAAGGGCGTGCCCATTTGCGTACAGGTGCGCGAGGCGGATATGGTCGCCGATATAGCGCAGGCTTATGCCGAGCAGAGTAGGACAGGCATCGCCGGGCGGCCTTTTGCATCCGATCCTCGTATTCCCGACAACGTCTCCTCTGCAATCGATGGCGCAGACGCGCTGGAGCCCGTCATCGAGATTTCGCACCTTTCGTATAGCTATTCGTTGAGCGCCCGCGAGCGTCGCCGTTGGCACAAGCGCTCAGCCGTCGAGGGTGCATCGAACAAACAGGCCCTCTGGGGCAACGACCCTAGCAGCCCCTGGGCGTTGCGCAATGTGTCGCTAACGGTGCGCCGTGGCGAGTTCCTGGGCCTTGCGGGCCATACCGGTTCGGGTAAGTCGACGCTGGTTCAGCATCTCAACGGCCTGATTCGTCCCCAAGAGGGTTCCGTTTACGCGTTGGGGCTCGACCTGGTAAATAAGAAAGATGCCGCCGCTGTTAAGGCAAAGGTCGGCGTGGCGTTTCAGTATCCAGAGCGTCAGCTGTTTGCCGAGACCGTGGCACAGGACGTGGCATTTGGCCCGCATAACCTTGGCTTGTCGCAGGCCGAGGTTGCCCGCCGCGTTGAGTCATCGCTCGCGCGCGTGGGCCTTGACCTGGCCACGGTGGGCGACAAGAGCCCCTTTGAGCTCTCGGGCGGGCAGCAGCGGCGCGTGGCGTTTGCTGGCGTGCTTGCCATGGAGCCCGAGGTCCTGGTGCTCGATGAGCCCATGGCGGGGCTCGATCCGGCGGCGCGCAGTGATTTTCTGGAGCTCATCGATCGACTTCACCATGGGGGCCTGACCGTCGTCATGGTCTCACACAGTATGGATGACCTAGCCAATTGCTGCGACCGCATCGTTGTGATGAACGAGGGCACGGTGTTTGCCGAGGGCACTCCCGCTCAGGTTTTTGCGCATGCGGATGAGCTTAAATCAATCGGCTTGGGTGTTCCAGCTGCCCAGCGCATGGCGCTGGCGCTTGCGAAGGCAGGCGTGCCGCTGCGCTTTGACGGACTCTATACGGTTGAGTCGCTGGCAGACGAGTTGGTGGACCTGCTAATCGGTCGCTCGGACGGTCCTTCTAACGTCGCGGACATTGCTAAATCCAAGACGGTCGCGCGAGAGGAGGGCTGCTAATGGAGGCGTTTTCGTTTGGCAGCTACTATCCCGGCGATAGTGCAATCCACCGCCTGGACCCGCGAACCAAGTTGCTCTTGGGCTTTGTGTTTCTGATCACGACGCTCACAGTCAACAGCTTCCGCGGACTGGTCCCGGTCGCAATCTTCGTTGTCCTGATCTATACCGTGTCCCGGGTGCCGGCTCGTCGCGTCCTGTCATCGATGGCGCCGCTGCTGGCGATCGTCGCGGTGGTCGCGGCGCTCAACCTGTTTTCCGACCAGAGCGGGCGCATTCTGTGGCAACTCGGCTTTTTGCAGATAAGCGAGGGCTCGCTGCATTCCGCCGCCTTTATGGCGTGCCGCCTGACCTTGATGATGGCCGGTATGAGCGCCATCACGCTCACCACACCGACGCTCGACCTCACCGCGGGCTTTGAGCGCCTGCTCGCGCCGTTTGCGCGTGTGGGACTTCCTGCGCACGAGCTCGGCATGATCATGGGTATCGCGCTGCGCTTTATGCCGCAGTTTGCCACCGAGATGAAGCAGACGGCCGATGCGCAGGCGAGTCGCGGCGCGCGCGTGACGGGAGGCCCGCTCGGCGGTGTGCGTATGCTCGGCAGTGTGGCGATTCCGCTGTTCACGGGCGTGTTCCGTCATGCCGAAACGCTGTCTGCCGCTATGGATGCCCGTTGCTATCATGGCGAGCAGGGCCGCACACGTCTGCATGCGCTTGCATTTGGCCGCGGCGATGCGTTGGCGGCGGTGGTGACGGCGTTGCTGCTCATCTGCGCCATCGTCATCAATCTTCAACTTGTTTAGGCGCGATTCGAGCGCAGGAAAGGGGTCCCTATGACCGACAACGACCGTACGGCGCAGCTCGAGCGCGCCTGTTCGTATCTTAGGCGTATTCCGGCGTGGTATCTCGCCACGATCGACGTGACGGACGGACATCAGCCGCGCGTGAGGCCGTTCTCGTTTGCCATGGTCGATGATGGCAAGCTGTGGTTTTGCACCTCGCGCGATAAGGATGTGTGGGCCGAGCTCAGCGCGAACCCCAAGTTTGAGGTTTCGGGTTGGAAACCGGGGGAGTGTTGGATTGTACTGACCGGCGAGGCCGCGCTCGAGGACGACGCGGTCGTGAGCGACCGGGTGCGCCAAGCCGGCTTTAAGCACATGGTGGGCATTGGCGAGCAACACGATAGTGCCAACGACGGTCGCCTTGCGTTTTTCTCGGTGCGCAATATCGCCGCCCGCTTCTGTGATATCGACGGCAGCGAGGAGCGCCTGGAGCTTTAACCCTAGGGCAGCTAAAACAGCCCCGACCCAAAAAGACTAGTGCCAGGAGGACGCATGGACGGATTGAATACGGTGTTGGAGTATCTGACGTCGGTGCCGGCATGGTATTTGGCGACGAGCGTTGACGGACAGCCGCATGTGCGTCCGTTTTCGTTTGCGCAGATCCAGGACGGCAAGCTGTGGTTTGTAACGGCGCGCACCAAAGACGTGTGGCAAGAGCTGCTGCAAAATCAACGCTTTGAGGCCACGAGTTGGTGGCCGGGCCATGGTTGGTTGATTCTGCGCGGGCGTGCGGGGCTGGAAGACCGGGCTTCGAGTGAAATGCGCGAGGCCGGATGGAAACATCTTGAGCGCTTGAGCGAGCACTATGAGGGGCCTAACGACCCCGCGCTTGTCTTCTTTAGCGTCGAGGATCCCGAGGCATTTATCTGCAATCACGACGAATGGGTGCCGGTCGAGCTCTAGCCAGCTGGCTCATCCTAACAATTTAGTTTTCGCATGGGCGGGCCCCGTGTTGCCCGGCACCGTAAGGAGTGCCGGTCAATACGGGGCCCGCTCTATTTGTCAATTCCTTCAAGCGAATGTGTCGGGAATGTTTCAATGCATGAATATGCAAGCCATTTACGTATTCATGCATCTTTTGGTGCTAAAGTTTCAATCCACTTCATAACGACCGCTGCAAAATGCGCATCGGTGCATAAATCGCAGACAAGGAGTCTGATATGTCTTTGAAGGTTGGAATCGTCGGCGCGGCTGGATATGCCGGAGCCGAGCTCATTCGCCTCGTGCTCGGTCATCCCGAGTTTGAACTTGTCGCCATTACGTCCAACGCCGATGCCGGCCAGCCGTTGTCTGCGGTGTACCCGAGCTTCACCGGCGTAAGCGATCTTGTCTTCACGACGCATGATGCCCCCGAGCTCAAGAACTGCGACGCGGTATTTTTGGCCGTGCCGCACACGGCTGCCATGGCTCAGGTGCCCGCCCTGCTTGCCGCGGGAGTCTCCTGCATTGACCTCTCGGCCGACTATCGCCTGAGCGATCCGGCCACCTTTGAGGACTGGTATGCCGCCGAGCACACGAGCCCCGAGTTGCTCAAGACCCGCGCCTTCGGTCTGCCCGAGCTGTTCTCCCAGGATTTGGAGACCGCTGCATCCGATCATGCCGACGGCAAACCCGTGCTGGTCGCCTGCGCCGGTTGCTATCCCACCGCAACGAGCCTTGCCGCCGCGCCCGCCGTACGCGCCGGCTGGGTTGCCCAGAGTGGCCCCGTGATCGTTGACGCCATCAGCGGCGTGACGGGTGCCGGTAAGTCCTGCAACGCCCGTACGCATTTTTGCAGCGCCGACGAGAACTTGGAGGCCTACGGCGTGGGCAAGCATCGCCACACGCCCGAAATCGAGCAAATCCTTGGCCTAACCGATCGCGTCGTCTTTACCCCGCACCTGGCACCGCTCAAGCGCGGACTGCTCTCCACGGTGACGCTGCCGCTCACGCCGCAGGCTATCGACTCCCTGGTTCTTGAGGACGTTGTCGACCATTACAAGCAGTTCTACGCCGGTCGCACCTTCGTGCGCGTACTCGATGCCGGCCAACAGCCCAAGACGGCTTCGGTCGTCGGCACCAACGCCGCCCAGATTGGCCTCGCGCTCAACAAACGCGCGGGCGTGCTGGTGGCGACGGGCGCCATCGACAATCTGTGCAAGGGCGCTGCGGGCCAAGCGGTCCAGTGCGCCAATATCGTCTTTGGCTTTGACGAGCGACGAGGCTTGCCCACAGTGGCGTGCCCGGTGTAGCACATTCGATTGTTAACGATTTGGTAGTCGGGCATCGAGTGGGGCGCCACTCTTAAGCTGGTCTCATGATCACGACTGGCATGGCGCACCAACCGATGTCCGTTTTTTGTTTGACATAAGGAGTCATAAAGACGATGAATACCGAGCTGTTTGATATCAAGATTCGCGCCGTCGAGGGTGGCGTTACGGCTGCGGCTGGTTTTAAAGCTGCAGGCATCCACGCTGGGTTCCGCAAGAACCCCGAGCGCCTGGATTACGCGCTCGTCGTGCCCGATAAACCCTGTCCCGGTGCCGGCGTGTTTACCACCAATCGCTTTTGCGCGGCGCCCGTGCAAGTGAGCCGTGCCAACCTGGGCGGTGCCGACAAGGGCTACGGTATCATCGCCGGCGTTTCGGTCAACTCTGGCAATGCCAACGCCGCCACGGGTGAGACCGGCCTTGCATGCGCGCGCGAGACGTGCAACATCGCATCGCAGGTCATCGGCTGCGAGCCCCAGCAGATTCTGGTTGCCTCTACGGGTGTGATTGGCCAGATTCTGCCGATCGACACGTTTGAGACCGCCATTCCTGCTGCCTACGAGGCGCTCTCCGCCCACGGTGGCGCCGATGCCGCTCGCGCCATCATGACGACCGACACGCACTCCAAGGAGTACGCCGTGTCCTACGTCAGCGGGGCTGCGGGTCATGCGGGCAATGTCTATACGGTAGGCGGCATGTGCAAGGGCTCGGGCATGATCATGCCCAACATGGCCACCATGATCGCAGTTATCACCACCGATGCCCCCGTCGAGCCTGCGGCACTTCATACCCTGCTGCTCTCGACTGTCAAGCAGACCTTTAACAAGGTAACGGTCGATTCCGACACCTCGACCAACGACACCTGCATCATGCTTGCCTCCGGCGCTGCCGCAAATGCCGAGCCTATTGTCGGGGGCTCTGACGCCTTCGACGAGCTAGCCTTTGCCGTGCATGAGGTGTGCGAGAGCCTGGCGCGCAACATCGCCACAGATGGCGAGGGCGCATCCAAACTCGTGACGGTTAACGTCACCGGCGCCGTGAACGACGAGGAGGCCGATATCGCGGCGCGCGCTGTTGCCAACTCTCCGCTCGTCAAGACCTGCATTGCCGGCCACGACTGCAACTGGGGTCGCGTTGCTATGGCGCTTGGCAAGTGCGGTGTGAAGTTTAATCAGGAAGACGTTTCCATCGACATGATGGGCATGCCCGTCTGTCGCGACGGTCTGACTGTTCCCTTTGACGAGGACGAGGCTCTACGACGTTTCGAGGCGCCCGAGATCGTGATCTCGGCCGACCTGGGCGCAGGCGACGCGGCAACGACCGTGTGGACCTGCGACCTCACGCATGAGTACATCTCCATCAACGGCGACTACCGTTCCTAGATTCCAGGCACGCTGCGCATCTTGCCGCGATTGCGGACAGCTGAGCACGGCGCGATAACGATATGAAAGACGAGGCAGATTATGAAATTCGCACGCGATTGTCGTTCGAGCGAATCCAACGAAGCAACCGCGCAGCTGCTGTTCGAAGCGCTGCCGTGGATTAAGAACTTGACCGGCAAGACGGTCGTTATCAAGTACGGCGGTGCAGCCATGGTCGACGAGCAGCTGCGTCGCGACGTGATGAGCGACATCGTCCTGCTCAAGATCATCGGCATGCGCCCCGTTATCGTGCACGGCGGCGGCAAGGCTATCAACGAGGCGCTGAGCCATTACGATATTCCCGTCGAGTTTAAGAACGGCCAGCGCGTGACCTCGCCGGCGACTATGGATATCGTGCGCGAGGTGCTGGGCGGCAAGGTTAACCAGGAGCTGGTTGCTGCCATCAACCACCACGGCAACCTGGCCGTGGGCGTGTCGGGCAGCGATGCCGGCACGCTCATCGCCGAGCCGCTCGACCCCGAGCTCGGTCGTGTGGGCAAAGTGACGCACGTCAACACCGACTATATCGAGCGCTTACTCGATAGCGAGTACATTCCCGTCATCGCTACCGTCGCGGCGGGGGAGGACGGCGGTTTCTTCAACATCAACGCCGATACCGCCGCCGGTGCCGTTGCCGCGGCGCTCCACGCGCATAAGGCGATCTTTTTGACCGATGTCGATGGCCTGTACAAGGACTTTAGCGACAAGGACTCGCTTATCTCCAACCTAACGCTCGACGAGGTTAACGAAATGCTCTACGGCGGCGAGGTCGATAAGGGCATGATTCCCAAGCTGCGTGCGGCCGTCGATGCGCTTACCGGCGGCGTATTTCGTGCCCACATCATTAACGGTACTACGCCGCATTCGCTGCTCCTGGAGCTGCTGACCGATGCCGGCGTCGGCACCGTGATCCATTCCACCGAGACGGCTTACGAGTTCGATACGCATCCGCATCCGCTTTCGACGTTTGCTGCGCGTCTGACCGAGAACCTTGACGAGGTCGAGAAGCTTCAGACGGTCTAGCTGACCCGCAGCCGCCCCATTCCTGCACCCATAGCCCCGCGCCGTCTGGCGCCCAACGAAAGGCATCCCATGTCACTTGCAGCTCAGCAATCGCTTGAATCCCATTACGTTATGCATACCTTTGGCCGCTCTCCGGTCGAGTTTGTCGAGGGTCACGGCATGAAGCTCACCGGCGACGATGGCCGTGAGTACCTCGACTTTCTTGCCGGTATCGGCGTGTGCAGCCTAGGTCATGGCGACCCGGCTGTGCTCTCGGCGCTCGAGGCACAGACCAAAAAGCTCATGCATGTCTCCAATTACTTCTACATTGAGCAGCGCGGACAGGTCGCGGCGCTGCTGTCCAAGCTTGCTAACGACGACGTAGATGGTGCGCGCGTGCTTGCCGATGCCATTGTCGCCGGCGATGAGACCACGGCAGCTGCTCTTGGTGCCCCGGCTGCGGATGAGCAGGTTTGGGAGACCTTCTTTGCCAACTCTGGCGCCGAGGCCAACGAGGGCTCGATGAAGCTCGCGCGCCTGTACGCCAAGCGTGCCGGTAATGGCGGCAACACCATCGTGTGCATGCGCGGCGGCTTCCACGGCCGTACGCTCGAGACCATTGCCGCCACCATGCAGGATTGGCTGCAGGACAGCTTCCGCCCGCTGCCGGGTGGCTTTGTGGCCTGCACGCCCAACGATGTCGATGAACTGCGTGCGATCTTTAAGCAGCTGGGGAGCGAGATTTGTGCCGTGATGCTCGAGCCGATCCAGGGTGAGAGTGGCGTGCACCCCATGACCGAGGAGTTTATGGCGGCAGCGCGCGACCTGGCACACGAAGTGGGCGCCGTGCTTATCGCCGACGAGGTCCAGTGCGGTATCTTCCGCACGGGTAAGCCATTTGCGTTCCAAACCTATGGCGTGGAGCCCGACATCATGAGCCTTGCCAAGGGCATTGCCGACGGCGTGCCCATGGGTGCCGTCGTGGCAAAGAAGGGGATTGCCGACGTGTTTAAGCCGGGCGACCACGGCTCGACCTTTGGCGGTAGCTGCCTGGCCATCACGGCGTGTGCCGCGACGCTCTCCGCGCTCGTGCGCGGCGATTATGCCGACCATGCTGCCAAGGTGGGTGCCTATATGGAGCAGGCGCTGGCTAAACTTCCGCATGTGGTAGAGGTGCGTGGCCGTGGCCTGATGCTCGGCTGCGATTTGGATGATGCCGCGGGCGACGCGCATGATATTGTTGCCCGCGCGCTGGCCGCCGGTGCCGTGATTAACGCTACGGGTGCTCATACGCTGCGTTTCTTGCCGCCGCTCGTCTGCGAGGAAGCCGACGTGGACAGTCTGATCGAGATCCTGTCGGGTGTCTTGGTCTAACGCGGCGCAATAACTCAATTTGGACCGGGTTCCGGACTGCGAGCGTGCCCTATGTGGCATGATTCAGCGGTCTGGAGCCCGTTTTGCCTTAGATTTGCTAAGGCAGGGAGACCCGCTGGTCAAAAAACATTAAATATGAGTACTGCTACCGATTTGGTAGCAGCAATTTTGGACTAATAAGGCCAGATAGCAAGTCGAAATGGCGATGAATGCACGATTGTGATCTAACTGTTAGTCCTTATAATGGACATATGTTGCGTAACTTACGCAAACGCTATCTTTTTATATGTTGCAAGCAAAGTAGCAGTACTCATTTTTGCCATTATTTGGCCACGGCCTTTGTGACAGACGTGCTGGCGGGTTCGAATCCCATGAAATGGGCCCAAACAAAAACGGTCCCCTTTCGAGGACCGTTTCCAACTCAATGGTGGGCGATGAGGGGTGTCGCGTGCGGCTGACGCCGCCCGCTTTCGCTTCGGGCCTACGGCCCTCGCGTGCTGCGCTGGAAAACGCTTCGCGTTTCCTCAGCTCCGCACCCTGGCGGGTCCGAATCCCATGCACCGGGCCCAAACAAAAACGGTCCCCTTGCGAGGACCGTTTCCAATTCGGTGGTGGGCGATGAGGGATTCGAACCCCCAGCCTTGTGCGTGTAAAGCACCTGCGCTAACCGTTGCGCCAATCGCCCGTGCGGAGAGAGTATAGCAAAACAATCGCCTCATTCATCTCATATCCATTAAAGGTAACTGGCGCGTGTCGGCGCGGAGCTGATTCAGTTGAGATTGCCTGAACATTCCGCCCCTCTTTACGCCCTCGGGTATACTCAAAAGCTACTGATTCGATTTGATGCCCAGCAACAGCAGAGGGGATAGTATATGTGCGGTTTTGTTGGTTTTGTCGGTGGGACGGATAACCAATCCGAGGTGCTCACCAAGATGATGGACCGCATCGTCCATCGCGGTCCCGACATGGGCGGTCAGTTTATCGACGGCCGCGTTGCCCTGGGCTTCCGCCGCCTGTCGATCCTCGACCTGACCGAGGCCGGCGCTCAACCCATGGCCAACGAGGACGGCAGCGTCGTCATTGTCTTCAACGGCGAGATCTACAACTTCCAAGAACTCCGTTCCGAGCTCGAGGCCAAGGGCTACAAGTTCCACTGCGGCGCCGACACCGAGAGCCTCCTGCACGGCTACGAGGAGTGGGGCGAGGCCGTCCTCGATCGCCTGCGCGGTATGTACGCCTTCGTCATCTGGGACAAAAAGAAGAACAAGCTTTTTGGCGCCCGCGACATCTTTGGCATCAAGCCGCTTTACTACTATCCCATGGCCGATGCGGGCGACGGCGCTCCGGGCGTGCTCTTTGGTTCCGAGATCAAGAGCTTCCTGGACTACCCGCACTTCCACAAGGCGGTCAACAAAAAGGCTCTGCGTCCGTACATGACGCTGCAGTATTCGGCGACTGAGGAGACCTTCTTCGAGGGTGTCTACAAGCTGCCGCCGGCGCACTACTTTACCGTCGATATCCCGACCGGCAAGATGAACATCGAGCGCTACTGGGATTGCGATTACTCTGCCGTCGAGAAGCCGTTCGAAGAGTATGTCGACGAGCTGGACGAGGTCGTGCACGAGAGCGTCGAGGCCCATCGCATCGCCGATGTCAAGGTCGCGTCGTTCCTCTCCGGTGGCGTCGACTCCAGCTACATCGCCGCTTGCCTTATGCCCGACAAGACCTTCTCGGTGGGCTTTGACTACAAGAATTTCAACGAGACCAACTACGCCAAGGAGCTTTCCGATAAGCTCGGCGTCGAGAACGTTCGCAAGATGATCACCGCCGACGAGTTCTTCGGTGCGCTCGAGGACATCCAGTATCACATGGACGAGCCGCAGTCCAACCTGTCTTCCGTGCCGCTGTGGTTCTTGGCCGAGATGGCCCGCAAGGACGTTACCGTCGTGCTTTCGGGCGAAGGCGCCGACGAGCTCTTTGGCGGCTACGCCTACTACGAGGACACGGTCCCGGTGCGCAAGTACAAAAAGATGGTGCCGCTGCCCATCCGTCGCGCGCTCGGTAACCTGGCGCTGCATATGCCGTACTTCAAGGGACATAACTTCCTGGTCAAGGGTGCCGAGATCCCCGAGAAGTCGTTCCTGGGACAGGCTCTGGTATGGCCGGAGCGCGAGGTCGACGGCGTGCTCAAGCCCGAGTACAACACCGGCGACGGCGCCTTCGAGCTTGCCGCTCCCATCTATGCGCGCGTGAAGGGTCAGCCCGAGCTGGTCAAGAAACAGTACCTGGACATGAACATGTGGCTCCCGGGCGACATTCTGCTCAAGGCCGACAAGATGTGCATGGCGCACTCGCTGGAGCTGCGCGTGCCCTTCCTGGACCGCAAAGTCATGGAGTTCGCCGAACACATTCCCGACCGTTACCGCATCAACGAGAACGGCAACAAACAGGTACTCCGCCACGCTGCCAACAAGTCGCTGCCCGATGAGTGGGCCACCCGTCCCAAGGTGGGCTTCCCGGTGCCGATTGTCTACTGGCTGCGCGAGCAAAAGTGGTACGACTATGTCAAGGAGTACTTCACCGCGCCGTGGGCAAGCGAGTTCTTCGATACCGACGAGCTCATGCACCTGCTCGATCTGCACTTTGCGGGCAAGGGCGATTTCCAGCGCAAGATCTATACGCCGCTCGTGTTCCTGGTGTGGTACAAGCGCTTCTTTATCGACGAGGACCAGCCCGCTGTTCAGGCTGCCTAGCCTCGGCTTACGAACGCCTGCGCGTAACGGCTCCTCCGGGAGCCGTTTTTGCGTGGGTGCGTTTCAGTTACTATAAAAACCGTCCCTGCCAAATGGCTGAGAAAGGTGAAAGATGCACCATTCGGATTCCGCGATCGTGACCACGGTCGATGCGCTTGCCAAGCTTCTCGATGTGTGCGGCGAGCTGCGCGCATCGGAGCAGGTTGACGAGCGTGCCGTGACCGGCTGCTCGTTTGATTCGCGCGCGGTCTCGGCAGGTGACGTGTTCTTCTGCAAAGGTGCTGCCTTTAAGCCCGCGTTTTTGCGCATGGCGCTCGATGCGGGTGCCGTCGCATTTGTGTGCGAGGAGTCGCTGGTCGAGTCTCTGGAGCCGCTGGCGCAGGAGAGCGGTGCTGCGATGCTGGTCGTGGACAGCGTTCGCACGGCCATGGCCTTGTTGCCGCCGGAGGTCTACGACCGTCCCGACCGCGACGTCAAGATCGTGGGCATCACCGGCACCAAGGGAAAGACCACGGCCGCTTTTATGCTCCAGTCCATCATCAAGGCGGCGGGCGAGTCCTGCGGCATGATCGGCTCGGTGAGTACCGACGATGGTATCGAGTGCTACGAGAGCACCAACACCACGCCCGAGGCTCCCGAGGTCTGGCGCCATATCGCCAACTGTCGCACGTCCGGTCGCCAGTCCATGGTCATGGAGGTCTCGAGCCAGGCGCTCAAGTACCAACGCGTCGAGAATCTGCCGTTTGACGTGGCGTGCTTCCTCAACATCGGCCGCGACCATATCTCGCCGATCGAACACCCCACGTTTGAGGATTATTTTGAGAGCAAACTCAGGATCTTTGACCAGGCAAAGACCGCCGTGGTGAATCTGGGCACCGAAGAGGTCGACCGCGTGCTGGAGGCAGCGTCGACGGCCGAGCGCTTGGTGACCGTTGGCGTCGAGCATCCCGAGGCAAGCCTGTGGGCGAGCGACGTACGCATGGTCGGCTTTAGCATCGAGTTCAACTTGCATGGCCTGTGTGCCGACGAGTCCGAGGCGGGGGAGAAGGTCCTGCTGGGCATCGCGGGAGACTTTAACGTGGAGAACGCGCTGGTCGCTATCGCCGCCGCGCGCGAGATCGGCATCGGTATCGAGGCCATCAAGAAGGGCCTCTCCAAACTGCGTGTGCCGGGCCGTATGGAGGTCGTGGAGTCGAAGGACGGCCGCGTGATTTGCGTCGTCGACTACGCGCACAACCAGCTTTCGTTCCGCTCGCTTTTCTCGTCGGTCAAGCGCGCGTTTCCCGCCAGCCCGGTTATCGCAGTGTTTGGCGCTGCCGGTGGCAAGGCACAGGAGCGCCGCGAGCAGCTTCCGCGCGAGGCCGCACCATATTCCGACCTGATGATCTTTGCCAACGAGGACCCGGCTCACGAGGACCCGATGAAGGTCTGTCGCGAGCTTGCCGAACATGTTCCCGACGATACGCCGAACAAGATCATCCTCGACCGCGAAGCCGCTGTGCATGCGGCGTTCAAGGCGGCGCGCGAGGAGTACGTCAACCCCGATGCTCCCACTATTGTCTTGCTGCTGGCAAAGGGTGACGAGGAGCTCATGCACGTGGGCGATGAGTTCGTGCCCATCGAGAGCGACCTTTCGCTGGCCAATCGCCTAATCGATGTTACCCAGTTTGACTAATGAACCATGATGGCGGCGGCGCCCTGAGTGCGCTGTCGCCATAAGCGTGTTCCCTCAATCAAAACATGCCGTCCAAGTCCAAACCCTTCTACGTAAACGGAGTAACCATGTCCCACAATACCCTGCCGACCGTCGCTGAGCTTTCGGGCGAGATGCGCGAGCGCTTGGCCAAGGTCAAATACGTCTTTACCGACCTGGATGCCACGATGCTTGCACCCGGCTCGTGCGTGCTGCGCGACAACGACGGCAACCCCTCGACCAAACTCGTCGAGGCCGTCGTGGCGCTCGCTCGTGCTGGCATTCAGGTGGTTCCCACCTCGGGCCGCAACCGTACCATGATCCACGAGGACGCGCGCGTGCTCGGCCTCAACTCCTACATTGGTGAGATGGGCGGCCTGGTTATGTACGACCTCAAGGCCAACGATTGGGAGTATCTGACCGGCGACATGCCTTACGACCTCGTCTGCGGCCTTACTCCGCACCAGGTGATCGAGCAGACCGGCGTGTGCGAGAAGATCCTTGCCCGCTGGCCGCACAAGATCGAGTATCACAACGACATGTCGACCGGCTACAAGTACCGCGAGGTCACCGTCGGCATGCGCGGCGATGTGCCCGACAATGAGGTCCAGGCCATCCTGGACGAGGCCGGCTGCGGCCTGGTGTGGGCCTGTAACGGTCACCTGACGCATCTGTCCAAGCCGACGACGCTCGAGCTCGATCGCGTCGAGGACGGTCGCGCATTCAACATCAACCCCGCGGGCCTCAACAAAGGCGTCGCCATTGCGCACTTCTGCGAGCACCTGGGGATCGAGCGCGAGGAGACGTTGGCGCTCGGCGATTCCGAGTCCGACTTCTACATGGCCGATCACGTGGGCACGTTCTGCCTGGTCGAGAATGGCCTGACGAGCGCCGGCGCGCCCGAGTTCCTGGCTGCTTGCGAGAACGCTTTCGTTACGCGTGGCAAAATTGTCGACGGTTGGGCGGCGACGGCAGAGCTGCTGGTCGCGGCGCGTTCGTAGCGCGCCGCCGCCGCACTTGGACATGTCTTTTCGAGAGAGACTGGTGAGGTAATGTCCGATATCGAGAATCCGGCAGGCGACACGCGCCCGATTGGCGTGTTCGATTCTGGTTTGGGCGGTCTGACGGTTGCGCGCGCCATCGCGACGGCGCTGCCGCACGAGTCCGTCTACTACTTTGGCGACACCAAGCGCTGCCCCTACGGCACGCGCACCGAGGATGAAGTGCGCTCGTTTGCGTTGCAGGCGGGTCGTTGGCTTTCGAAGCACGACGTCAAGATTATGGTCATCGCCTGCAACACGGCGACCGCTGCGGCCTTGCGTCTGGCCCAGCAGGTGCTCGACGTTCCCGTGATCGGTGTGATCGCGCCGGGTGCCCGTGCGGCAATCAACAGCACGCGTACGCGTCGCGTGGGCGTGCTCGCCACCAACCTCACTATTCGCTCGGGCGCCTATACGCGCGCCATTCAGGACCTGGATGCCGGCGTCGATGTATACGGCTGTCCAGCCTCGAGCTTTGTCGAGGTTGTCGAACACGAGCTCGCCTCGGGTGCACATCTGCAGGAACAGTGGCTTGAGAACGAGGACATCTTCGATACGCCTGCCGTGCGTGCGCTGGTGGGTGCCACGGTTGAGCCGCTGCGCGACCACGGCATCGATACCGTGGTGCTCGGCTGTACGCATTTTCCGCTGTTGGTGGGACCTATCCGCCATGCGCTGGGGCCTGGGGTGCGCGTCGTGAGTTCCGCCGAGGAGACCACGCGCGAGCTGACCGATATCCTCACGCGCCGCGAGCAGCTGGCGGGCGACGCCGCCGAGCCGCAGCATCGTTTTGCCACGACGGC
>DBFBFY010000120.1:0-13803 GCA_048201615.1 Collinsella sp. | reverse complement strand
GCCGACCATCCTAACCTTACGCGACAGCTTACGCATGCGCTTGGACATCTCGCGTTCGGTGTACATGTTGGCGCCGTCGCGATAACGCATGGACCCGCCAAGGCCCGCAATGCGAATCCCTCGGTACGTGTACACGCTGTCTTCTACGCAGATACATCCGCCCGGTGCATGACGTGCGTAGCGGTCATCGTGATTGCCGCGCACGTAGATGAGCGGTTTGTTGATGACCGTGACCAAAAACTCAAGATAGTCCGGGTCCAGATCGCCAGCGGACAAAATCAGGTCGACTCCCTCAAAGCGTTCCTTGCGAAAGCACTCCCAAAGGCATCGTTCTTCGGTATCGGCTATGGCAAGGATTTTCATAGGGCGCGGACCTTCGGCTCATCGTTGGGCTGCGGAATGGTGCCCACCACGTTGTCGGCCAACCAGTCCATCTCGACGATTTGAGTGCTCGGCAGTGGGGGAAAGCCCTCAATCTGCACCACGCCGTCTTGGCTATGGAGCTCGCCGCCAAATGGATTGATGGAGCCCTCGACGATGCCATTGCGGAGTAGCTGAACAAGCTTGCGCGTCTGATAGGGCAGGCCCGGAGCGTAGCGAATATCGATAACGCCCGAGCTCATGCCATACCAGTAGTTGACGGCGCGGACCCGGCTGTCGTCACTGGTCTCGTCCCAGGTGCCATGCAGCAGACTTCGCACGATAAGCTCGTAATATCGGCCCCAGTTCCACACCGGCATGGCAATGCCGGCAACCTTGCCATCGATCAGGCGGTGAAGTCCGTAGGCCGTGGGATCTTCGAGCGACTTTGACATGTCGGCGCCGGTCATGACGCTCACGCCTTCGCGGCACATGGCCTCGGCAAGGCCACCGGCAGGCACATCGCCCCAGGTCAGGATAATTTGCGCACGGGGGTCGAGCAGCGAGGCGCCAATCGCAAAGGCATTGATTTCGCTGAGTGCGCCCGAGGCAAAGACCGACGCGTGGTAACCGATGCGGTGGTTGTCCGCCATGCTGGCGGCAAGGGCGCCCAGGAGGAACTTGGCCTCGTACATCTTGCCAAAGTACGAACGGACGCTTTGATGGGGAAGACCGATAGAGCAGTTGAGGAACCGAACCCGGGGATACTCAACGGCAGCCCTGAGCGTGTATTCCATCAGGCGGTGCGAGGTCGAGAAGATGACGTTTGCTCCATGTTTGACAGCCGTTTCCACGGCGGCGTAGAACGCGTCCGGATCATGGCAGTCCTCGAACGCCTCGGTGCGCACGATACCGCCAAAGTGCTCATCGAGATACTGACGCCCTTGGTCGTGCAGGCTGTCCCAGCTCGACGTCGCACAGGGGAACTCATGGATAAAGGCGATGCGCAGGGGGTTGGCCGCCGAATAGACGGTCTTGCCCATAAAGAAGCTGAGCACGCCGGAGGTGGACTTGGCGGGCGACTCCTCCTCATCGACGCTCGGTGCTTCGACAAGATCTACCTTGTCCTCGTTATTTTTGCCGGCAATGACCAGCTCGCGCCAGATCTTGCACAGGCGGTTTACGACGATATCCGTCGGTGTATCCAGCAGGCGGTCCTGGTTGTACACATTGAGGTAGACGAGCATGGCGTCGGCGGGCGTAATGTCCAGGTGGTCGCCGCCCGCGCGAAGGTAGGCGCGCTTAAAGAGTAAGAAGGTGTGGCGCAGGTAGTCGACCTTTTTCTGCGGCCATTTTTCGATAAGGTCCTGACCGAGCATCTTGGCGAGCGTCTCGTAGCTTCCCTCGCGTGAGAACTCGATCTCGTATAGGGGGCAGACGCGCCAAAACGCGCAGAACTCACCGTACAGGCGGCTTTCGACGGAATCCCATGTGCCGGGGTAGAGACGGGTGACCTTGGCCGAAACCGTCGGGGCGTCCAGGAATTTGAGGACACTGACGCGCTTGTTGCCCTCTTGGACGTAAAACCGATGCATGAACTCGGTGACGATGACGGGATCGCGATAGCCCTCGGTCACCTGGATGTCGTAGAGGTTGGACCACTTGCGGGCGAACTCGGTGCTAAACGGCAGCAAGGGCATAAAGTTGCATGAAAAGGCGGACTGACGGCCTTTAGTAACCGTACCGACGACCATTTCGAGCGGAATGTCCCTTAGGCCGACGCTCTCTCGCTGACCTAAGGGGAGCTGGGCGACCAAGCTATCGAGGTCCGTGAGGTACGGATGCTCGCTTTGACTAATGGCGCGTCGACGTCCTTGCTCGCCGCGCTTGCGTGCTTGACGATAGGCCTCTTCCATGGTGTCTACTCCCTTAGTCGTTTAAACAACGATATGAACCATGATACCACGATGCGAAACCACCACAAAGGTGCCCGTCCCCTTTGTGGTGGTTTAGGCGATGATGGGGGCGATGGCGCGGATGCAGGCGTCGGCTGCCGTGAAAGTAGTGCTGTCGTCGCTGACGATAAAGATGATCTTGCCCTTAATGCCAAAGTCGCCGATCTCGCTAAAGAGCACATACGGCTCCTTGTCAAAACCCGAGATGGGCGAGACGGCCGTTTTAGTGGCGCTGGTCAGCTCGTCTGCCAGTGCGTCGAGCGAAGCCCATTTTGAGGGGTCTTTCACCGCGACGGGGACGGCTACGCGCCCAAAGGGCATCAAATGCACGAGCGTGTTCTTGGAGATGTTGGAGTTGGGGACGATGATAGTCTGCCCGCAGGCATCTTCGATGGTCGTGTGGCGCCAGGTGATGTCCTGGACCACGCCTGATACACCACCGACCTCGATGTTGTCGCCAGGCTTGATGATGCCCATAAAGGTCACCTGCATGCCGCCGATAAGGTTTGAGAGCGTGTCCTGAAAGCCCAGGGAGATGGCGATGCCGCCGACGCCAAGAGCGGCGACGAGCGCGTTTGCGTTAATGCCAAAGCAGTTGTCGAGGATAAAGCTGCCGCCGATCATCCAGATGACGGCGCGAGCGATGTTGATGAAGATGCTCGATGCTGGAAGCGGGTTATCGTCGCGGTTGAGTAGGTGGCGCAGCGTCTTGGAAACGACTTTGGTGGCGATTGCCGTGCCTATTGCCAAGATGCCGGCCCAGATGATGTTGTGGACCCAC
Source organism: Collinsella sp. (assembly GCA_048201615.1). GTDB lineage: Bacteria > Actinomycetota > Coriobacteriia > Coriobacteriales > Coriobacteriaceae > Collinsella. The sequence goes on along the minus strand of DBFBFY010000120.1, from coordinate 10,707 downwards.
CGTTGCTCAAAGAAATGAAGAATCGGCTCAAACAATTCCATGTAGGGAAAACCTCCTAATGATCATTCAACCATGATACCCACCAAAAAGCCCGTCCGATCACATCGGACGGGCCGATAACTTGAGATGGGGCGGTCGCGGTGGCGTAAGCTGGGGCGCCGGCGAGCACGCCGGTAAGGAGTGCGGCGGTCAAGCAAGACGGGGAAGAGGTCTTTTCATGGCAGTTTCCTTAGTCCTTAGCCAGAATGTCTGGTTGAATATCGGATTATCGACATAATATGCGAAAACCGACGCAAGGGCGCTTGTCCCTTAGCGGCGGTTTTGACGTTTGCGCAGATAAAACCTGCCAAAATAAACCTGTCCCTTTTTGGTAGGTTTAGCTCAGCAGCATGCGGTCGTTGGCGAGCTCGCCGCCCGAGACCTCCTCGAACTTCTGCAGCAGGTCGGCAACGGTGAGCGACTTTTTTTCGTCGCCTGCCACGTCGTAGATCACGTGACCCTCGTGCATCATGATCAGACGATTGCCCAGACGGATGGCGTCGTTCATGTTATGCGTGACCATGAGCGTGGTCAGGTGATGCTCGTCGACGATTTCCTCGGTCAGATTGAGCACCTTAGAGGCCGTCTTGGGGTCGAGCGCCGCGGTGTGCTCGTCGAGCAGCAGCAGGCGTGGCTTGGTGAGCGTGGCCATGAGCAGGGTGAGTGCCTGGCGCTGGCCGCCCGAAAGCAGGCCGACCTTGGCGTTGAGGCGCGTGTCCAGACCGAGGTCCAAGCGCTTGAGCAGTTCAACGTACTCGTCCTTCTCGGCCTTGGTGACGCCCCACGAAAGACCGCGACGCTGGCCGCGGCGCTTGGCGAGTGCCAGGTTCTCGGCAATCTGCATGTCGGCTGCGGTGCCGCGCATGGGGTCCTGGAACACGCGGCCCAGGTACTTGGCACGCTGCGACTCGCTCAGGCGCGAGATATCGGTGCCGTCGAGCTCGATAACGCCCGAATCGAGCGGATACACGCCGGCAATCATGTTGAGCAGCGTGGACTTGCCGGCGCCGTTGCCGCCGATCACGGTTACAAAGTCGCCATCATTGAGGGTAAGGTCGACGCCGGTGAGCGCGCGCTTCTCGGTGACGGTGCCCTTGTTAAAGGTCTTCTTGACGTGTGAGAGCTTAAGCATCTGCCTCATCCCCCTTCGTGTAGGAGCTGCGGAGCTTATAGCGCTCCCAAACCACGGGCACGCACAGGGCCACGGCGACGATCACAGCGGAAAGCAGCTTCATGTCGTTGGCGTCCATGCCCAACTGCAGCACGATGGCGCGGATGAGGAAGTACACCACGGAGCCAAAGACGGCGGAGGCAAGACGGACGCTAAACTGCGTGAGGCCGCCGGGCAGCAGGCGGCCGAGCACCTCGCCGATAACAATGGCGGCAAGACCGATAACGATGGCACCGGTACCCATGCCAATGTCGGCGTACTTCTGGCTCTGGCAGATGAGCGCGCCCGAAAGGCCGATGAGGGCGTTGGAGAGCACGAGGGCGATCATCTTGGTGGAGTTGGTGTTGACGCCCAGAGCGCGGATCATGTACTCGTTGTTGCCGGTGGCGCGCAGCGCCGAGCCGATCTCGGTGCCAAAGAACCAATACAGGATGGCAACGATAGCCACGGCGAGCAGGATGCCCAAGATGATGGCAACGGTGGACTGCGGCAGACCGGTCATATTGCTGACGGCCGAGAACACGGTGCCCTTGGCAAGAATTGGCGTATTGGACTTGCCCATGATGCGCAGGTTGATGGACCACAGGCTGATCTGGGTGAGGATTCCGGCGAGGATCGCGGGAATCTCGAAGACGGTGGTCAAAATGCCCGTGACGGCACCCGCGATGGCGCCGGCGCACATACCGGCCAGCACGGCGAGCAGCGGGTCGACGTTGTTATTGACGATGAGCACAGCGCAGACGCAGCCGCCGAGGGCAAAGCTGCCGTCGCAGGTCATATCGGGAATGTCGAGCAGGCGGAACGTGATAAACACGCCAAGCACCATAATGCCCCAGAGGACGCCCTGCGAAACGGCGCCCTGCAATGCAATGAGCATGCTTCATACCTCCTAGGATAGGGTGGACACGTGATTCACCATAATAGCGGTAACAATGCATAGAAGAGCTGCGGACAGACGTTTTGTTTTACCTGAAACAAGCAGGGCGGACGCCGGTCTACAGCGTCCGCCCCTGTGGCTCAGATATTGAATAACGCAGCTAAAGCGCGAGCACGGGCTCTAGACGCATGCCGCGTATAGCATTACGCGTCCAGAGCGGAAAGGTCGATGCCCAGGGGCTCGGCCATCTCGTCGTTCTTGACGACGACCAGGTCCTTGCTCGAGAGGTGCTTGATAGGCATGTCTTCGGGCTTGGCCTCGCCCTTCAGAATCTTGACGGCCATCTCGCCCGCGGCGTAGCCCAGATCCTCGTAATTGATGGAGAGGGTGAACAGGCCGCCGGCCATGCACATGCCCTCCTCGCCAGTCACGAAGGGAAGCTTGTTCTCCTTGCAGATCTGGCCCACCTGCGAGGCGCCCGCGGCGATGGTGTTGTCGGTGGGGGAGTACAGCGCGTCGACCTTGCCCACGGCAGACTCGACGACGGACTGAATCTCGTTGGAGCTCGAGACGGTGAAATCGGTGTACTCGAGGCCCAGCTTGTCGAGCTCCTTCTCGGCGGCCTTGATCTGGACGTCGGAGTTGGACTCGGCGGTGCAGTAGAGCAGGCCGACCTTTTTAACGTCGGGCAGGACCTTCTGCATCATCTCGAGCTGCTCGGCGACCGGGGTGAGGTCGGAAGCGCCCGTGACGTTGGTGCCCGGCTTGTCGTTGTCCTGGACCAGGCCGGAGGCGGCGTAGTCGGTGATGGCACAGCCCACGATGGGGATATCGGCTGTGGCGCCGGCGGCAGCCTGCGCGGCGGGTGTGGCGATGGCATAAATCAGGTTGACGTTGTCGCCCACAAACTTGTCGGCAATGGACTTACACGTGGACTGGTCGTTTTGGGCGTTCTTCTGGTCGATCTTGACCTTAAGGCCGCTCTCCTTGATGGCCTTGACAAAGCCGTCGTTGGCGGCATCGAGTGCGGAGTGCTCGGTGAGCTGCAGAACGCCGATAGTGTAGTCGGAACCGGCGGCAGCAGAGCCGGAACCAGAGTTGCCGCCGCATCCGGCGAGCGGGGCGAGCGCGAGCAGGCCAGCGGAGACCAGAAGGCTCCTGCGGCTGATGGTGATGTCCTTCATATCATTACCCCCAGTATAAAAATGGCTGGAAACACTGCACTGGGACAAAGTGCAAGTGGAACTATAGTAGCGCTGATGTCCATTTTTACAACAGCCTGGCGGGTTTTTTAATACAGAATCGGATGGGCGGTACGGGTAGTCGAATGGGCGGCGGAGGGTCTTATGCGGCGGAGGAGGCGTCGTCCTCGTCTAGGGCGGCGAAGAGCTTCTTGCCGTCGAGGAGACGTGTGGTGACGTTTCTCATACGGGCGATCTCGACGGTGCGCAGCGTATCGTCGGTGCCTCGGGCGTCGTAGACCGTTCCCAGCAGATACGAGATGCCATCGCGCTGCCTGATGGCAAAGGGACGGAGTGTCATCCGTGCTGCTTCGGTTTCGCCGCGTGTCGTGACGCTCGAAATATCAAAACTCACCGTGGTTCCGTGGTCGATGGCCTGCTCGACGAGCTCGCACGTGTCGATGCGCTTGATGGGCGTGCGTGTTGCCTTGGTAGCCTTGCTGCCTGCGCTTGGAGCGGGTTCGGGTGTATCGAGGTAGCCGCGAACGTCGGCGCTCGCCATGGCAACTAAGTGCTGCGCCATGCTCTTGCGGATAGCGATAGGCGTGGAGCGGTTGCGCATGACCATACCGTGGAGCCGGATGATCTCTTCATCGGTGAGCGGGCGGGTAAGAAGTTTGTAGCCCACGCCGCGTTTGTACTCAATTTCGTATCCGGCATGGCGAAGCGCGGAGATGGCGGTGTAGATGCTGCGCCGCGCCGCCGAGATGGGCATGCGGGCGGGGTCGTCGGGATGGGCGAGGCGCCGGATCAGCTCATCGGAAAGCATGGCCTTGTCTTCGCCGGTGTTTTCGCTCAAGAGCTGCAGGATGCGAACGGCGCGATAGGCTGCCATCGAGGCGGCGCCCCTCGTCGTGGTGTCGTAGGTTTCAACAGCGGCTTCGGTCATCGTGCCCACGTCCTTTCCGTTTTGGGTGGCGACGGTATGGAGCCTAGGACGTGGGGCTTTCCCAGGGGCGCAGGGCGCTCTGGGCGGTCGGTAGTCGTCGGCAAACGGCGGGCCGAGTTTTCAACAGCCCTGCTCAACTGACCAAAAACTTGCCAAAAGCTTGACGGATGCTGTTGAAAAAAGCGTCTCTCGCCCGATGTCGAGAGACGCTTATGCGATGAGCGTTGGCGTGTGGCGACGCGAGCTAGCGTCCGACGATTAGAAGTCGGCGTTGCCCACGGTGCGCGGGTGCGGCAGGACGTCGCGGATGTTGCCCACGCCGGTCAGATACATGACCAAGCGCTCGAAGCCCAGACCGTAGCCGGCGTGCTTGCAGGAACCGTAGCGGCGCAGGTCAAGGTAGTACTTGTACTGCTCGGGATTCATGCCCAGGTCCTTGATGCGGGCCTCGAGCAGATCCAGGCGCTCCTCGCGCTGGGAGCCGCCGATAATCTCGCCGATACCGGGAACCAGGCAGTCGGCGGCGGCGACGGTCTTGCCGTCCTCGTTCATGCGCATGTAGAACGCCTTGATCTCGGCCGGGTAGTCGGTCACGAAGGTCGGGCGCTTAAAGTGCTCCTCGGTCAGGAAGCGCTCGTGCTCGGTCTGCAGGTCGATGCCCCAGCTGACGGGGTAATCAAACTGGTGGCCAGCAGCGACTGCCTGCTCCAGGATTTCGACGGCCTCGGTGTAGGTAACGCGGGCGAAGTCGGAGTTGGCGACATGGTCCAGGCGCTCGAGCAGACCCTTGTCCACAAACTTGTTGTGCCTATTGAGCTCGTCGGGGCAGGTGGCCATGACGTCCTTAAGGACGTACTTGAGCATGGCCTCGGCGTTATCCATGTAGTCGTTCAGATCGGCAAAGGCCATCTCGGGCTCGATCATCCAAAACTCGGCGGCGTGGCGCGTGGTGTTGGAGTTCTCGGCACGGAAGGTGGGGCCAAAGGTGTACACGTCGCCAAAGGCCATGGCAAAGTTCTCGGCATTGAGCTGGCCGGACACGGTGAGGCTTGCATGCTTGCCGAAGAAGTCCTGGCTCCAGTCGACCTCGCCGGACTCGGTGAGGGGCGGATTTTTGGGGTCGAGCGTGGTCACGCGGAACATCTCGCCGGCGCCCTCGCAGTCACTCGTGGTGATGATGGGGGTGTTGACGTAGACAAAGCCCTGCTCCTGGAAGAAGCGGTGGATGGCGGCAGCCGCGACAGAGCGGATGCGGAACACGGCGCGGAACAGGTTGGTGCGCGGGCGCAGGTGCTGCTGGGTGCGCAGGAACTCGACGGTTGCGCGCTTCTTCTGCAGCGGGTAATCCGGGGCGCTGACGCCCTCGACCTCGATGGAGGTGGCAGAAAGCTCGAAAGGCTGGGGCGCATCGGGGGTCAGCTTGACGGTGCCGGTGCAAATGAGTGCGGCCGAGACGTTTTGATGGGCGATCTCGTCGTAGTTGTCGAGTGCCTCGCGGTTCATGACGACCTGCAGGTCGCGGAAGCAGCTGCCGTCGTTGAGCGTAACGAAGCCAAAGTTCTTCATGTCGCGGACGGACTTGACCCAGCCGGCGACGGTGACGGTCTGGCCGCCGAGCGGCTCGGCATCGGCATAGAGCTGCGCGATTTTGGTGCGGTTCACGTATCCTCCCATAACGGTTGAATGATAGTTATCCATACAGTTCGATATTCTAGCAGCTCGGCTCATTTGGGCTATACAGATAAGGCATTGGCGGGATGGTTTTTCAAACGAAAAGCGCCCGCGGCCAAATGGTCGTGGGCGCTTGACGAGGTGCCTTTTGGCTGTGTGGCGTGGGGCCTGGCTACTTGGTCTTGGCAACCAGCAGCGGGTCGCCAAGCTTGACGAGCGGGTTGCCGCCGATAAGCGTTCCAGACTCGCCGACATGGTCGATGCTCTTAAGACGATCGAGCTCGGAGACGATGACGGTCACGATGTCCTCGTGACCAGCGGCCTTAATGGCCTCGCGGTCGAAGCTGATGAGCGGCTGGCCTGCCTTGACCACATCGCCCATCTCGACAAAGCGGGCAAAACCCTTGCCGTTCATTTCCACGGTGCCCAGGCCAACATGGATGAACACGCGCAGACCGTCCTCGGTGATCATGCCGATGGAGTGGTTGGTGACAGTGGTGGCACCGATGCGGCCGTTGGCGGGCGCATAGATGGTGCCGGTAATGGGCTCGATGCCATAGCCCTGGCCAAGCATGCCCGAGGCGATCGTCTCGTCGGGAACCTCGTTCAGGTTGACGAGCACGCCGTTGACGGGGGCATAGATGACGCCTTCGCGGGTAGCGAAGCTTGCTGCGGGCGGAACGGACGCCTCGCCGGTCGAGGTGAAGGTGGACTTAAGCGAATCGAGCAGACCCATAGTTGCCTCCAACTTAAATAGGCGCATATCGCGCGTTTGGTTTGCCGGAAACGTTTCATATGTGTTTCGCGGCTTGGTCAACGCCCCTATTCTACGCTGCTCAGCGATACCTCTGAGCTGGGATTATGTGATATATCAGTTGGAGGGAAACTTATTGCCGGAGAGTTTCTACGTCCTGCACCCAACTGGGGTACGCTTAGATGCGAAAAAAGAGTGCGCAAAAATTGCGCGAAGGGAGCACATATGATTGTCGAGAACCATGCGCTGTGGGGCGAGGAGCCGACCGAGGATTATCCGGCGACCTTTACGTATCTGGGTGCCGAGCCGCTGCCCGATAAACCGAATGGCCGCCGCCCCGCGGTGATCATCTGCGGCGGAGGCGGGTTTACGCATATCGCTCCGCACGAGCAGGACCCGGTGGCGTTTGCATTTTTGGATCGCGGCTACCAGGCCTTTGTGCTCAACTATGTGACGAGTGGCACGGGTGACGTGAGCTTTCCGCACCCCCAGGCAGATCTTGCCAAGATGGTCGCCACGGTGCGCGCCAACGCCGACGAGTGGCATGTCGATCCCAAGCACGTGTGCGTCGTGGGCTTCTCGGCGGGCGGCATGATCTGCGCCTCGCTGGCAACGCAGTGGAAGACCGGCCCCTTCGCGGCACTTGCCGGGGCGCGTCCGGACGACATTCGTCCCGATGCCGTGGTGCTGGGCTATCCATTGCTCGACTTTGCCTATGTGCGCGACATGCAGACGCGCGATCCGCGCATTGACTTGCGCGTGCCCAAGACGGGCGGCAAGACGGGGCGCGATTTGCTCAACGACTACCTGTCGATGGTGACGGGCGGCGAGGCAACTGACGAGCATCTGGCCGACATCTGCCCCACCACGCATGTTTCGCGTCAGATGCCACCGACTTTTGTGTGGGGCGTGTCCGACGACAAGACGGCGCCGATCGCGCAGGTCTACCCGTTTGCGCAGCGCATGGCCGAGGAGGGCGTTGCATGCGAGATGCACGTCTTCGACCAGGGTGGTCACGGCCTTTCGCTCGGCAACGCCAACACCGCGGTCGACAACGAGGACAAGCAGGTGGCAGTCCGTCCCTGGATCCGCCTGGCCTTCCGCTTTCTGGAGCGCCATCTGTAAGAGGACGGGCATCCCAGCCCTTCAATAACTTGCGGTGAAATAGTTCCTATCTGGGGCATCAACCAGCCCATCCAGGAACTATTCCGCCGCAACTTCGTTTTTGATGCCCGCCCGGAAACTGCGTCCCAGTTTTGCCTTGGGGATTCCGGGATGCATTTTCCGTAAGAGGCCTGTTTGGGAAACTATATCCCGTTTCGAGCCAGAATTCTGGGATGTAGTTTCCCCGAGAGGCCTCATCGGGAAACTATGGCCCTGAACTCTCCTGCCTGTCCCCATTGCGCCAATCTGCTGATTGAACGTCATTGTGTGTTCACGCTATCATGTAAGCTTAAAATTGGTTAGCCATGGCAAACGGTTAGCCATGGTGAACATAAATGCAACGCCCTGTGGGCGCCGGGGGAGGAACACGGACGTGAGGCTCGATACACTCGAGATTGGAAAGGACGCCGTCGTCGCATCGGTGACATCGGACGACCAGGCACTCCGACAGCATATTTTGGACATGGGCCTAACGCCGGGCACCGAAGTCACCATGATGAAGTACGCCCCCATGGGTGACCCGCTCGAGATCCGCCTGCGTGGCTACGAGTTGACACTGCGTAAGGACGATGCCGCTCGCATCGAGCTCGTGGGTATTCACGACACCGATACAGGTCCGCGCGCTAACGCCGCAATCGGCACGACGGAGCATCCGGCACTTGGCGAGGGGACGTATTCGCCCCGTGCGGCAAAGACGGCCGTGCCCGAGGGCGCGCCGCTGCACTTTGCCCTCGCCGGCAACCAAAACTGCGGTAAGACCACGCTGTTCAACCAGCTTACGGGTTCCAACCAGCATGTCGGTAACTTTCCCGGCGTGACGGTCGACCGCAAGGACGGCACCATCCGTAACCATCCCGAGGCAAGCGTTACCGACCTGCCCGGTATCTATTCGCTGTCTCCGTACACGGGCGAAGAGATCGTCAGCCGCCAATTCATCTTGGACGAAAACCCCGACGCCATCATCGACATCATCGACGCCACCAACATCGAGCGTAACCTGTACCTGACATTGCAGCTCATGGAGCTTGACCGTCCTATGGTCATTGCGCTCAACATGATGGACGAGGTGACCGCCAACGGCGGCGCCGTAGACGTCAACTTGCTCGAGAGCCTGATGGGCGTGCCTGTTGTCCCCATTAGCGCTGCCCGCAACGAGGGCATCGGCGAGCTGGTGGACCACGCCCTGCACGTGGCGCGGTTCCGCGAGCGCCCTGGTCGCCTGGACTTTTGCGCGCCCGACGGTCCGGACGGCGGTGCGCTGCATCGCTGCATCCACGGTATTGCTAACCTGATCGAGGACCATGCCGTGACGGCGCACATCCCGGTGCGCTTTGCGGCGACCAAGCTGGTCGAGGGCGATGAGCTGGTAACCGAGGCGCTTCACCTGGATCGCAATGAGCTCGACGCTATCGAGCACATCATTACCCAGATGGAGGGCGAGGCCGGCACCGACCGCCTATCTGCGCTGGCCGATATGCGTTTTAGCTTTATCGGCGACGTGTGCGGGCGTTGCGTCGTCAAGCCGCACGAGAGCCGCGAGCACGTGCGCTCCGTCAAGATCGACCGCATCCTGACGGGTCGCTACACGGCCATTCCGGCGTTCCTGGTGATCATGGGTCTCGTTTTTTGGCTGACGTTTGGCGTGATCGGCGCGGCGTTGCAGGGACTCATGGAGGACGGCATCGCTGCCATCATCGCCTCGGCCGATGCGGGCCTCAAGGCGTTCGGTACCAACGACGTGGTGCGCTCGCTGGCTGTCGACGGCGTGCTTACGGGCGTGGGCAGCGTGCTGACCTTCCTGCCGATTATCGTCGTGCTCTTTTTGTTCCTCTCCATTCTGGAAGACTCCGGCTACATGGCGCGCGTGGCCTTTGTCATGGATAAAGTGCTGCGTCGCTTTGGCCTGTCGGGCCGTAGCTTCGTGCCTATGCTCGTCGGTTTTGGCTGCACCGTGCCGGCTATCATGTCGACCCGTACGCTCCCATCCGAGCATGACCGCAAGATGACCGTCATGCTCACGCCGTTCATGAGCTGCTCGGCCAAGTTGCCGGTCTACGGCCTGCTGTGCGGGGCGTTTTTCCCGCAGGCGACGGTTCCCGCCATGGTCTCGCTCTATCTGATCGGTATCGTGGTCGGCTGCGTCGCGGCTTTGGTGCTTAACCGCACGGCATTTAAGGGCGACCCGGTGCCGTTTATCATGGAGCTCCCCAATTACCGCCTGCCGAGCGTCAAGACGACGGTGATGCTGGCATGGGATAAGGCCAAGGACTTCATCACCAAGGCCTTTACCATTATCTTTGCCGCGACCGTGGTCATCTGGTTCCTTCAGACGTTCGACATCCGCTTTAACGTGGTCGCCGACCAGTCGCAAAGCCTGCTTGCCGGTCTGGGTAGCATCATCGCGCCGGTGTTGGCCCCGCTCGGCTTTGGCGACTGGCGCGCCTCGACGGCGCTCGTCACGGGGCTCATTGCCAAGGAGAGCGTCATCTCGACGCTCACGGTGCTTTTGGGCGCAACGTCGCCCGCGGCGCTGTCGACCATGTTTTCGCCGTTTACCGCCTACGTGTTCTTGGTCTTTACGTTGCTGTACCCGCCTTGTGTGGCGGCAATCGGCGCCGTCAAGAGCGAGTTGGGCGCGCGCTATGCCGTGGCCGTATTCGCGTTTCAGGTCGCCGTTGCCTGGATCGTGGCGTTTGTCGTGCATTCGGCGGGCATATTGCTGGGGTTGGCTTAGTTATGAATTGACGGCGCAACCTCTGTGTATCGAATTGTTTTCGGCCCCGCATCTGTACTGACGGATGCGGGGCCGTTGCTATATAATCGCCTCCGCTCAAAACGATTGGAGACGTTATATATGACTCAGACAAGGCAAGACGGCATCACGCTCAAGCAGTGGCTCCC
>DBFBFY010000119.1:0-3194 GCA_048201615.1 Collinsella sp. | reverse complement strand
GATGCGCCCGTCGCGCAGGCGCAGCACGCGATTGGCCATGCGCGCGATGGCGGCATTGTGGGTGACAATGATGATGGTGCAGCCGTAGGTGCGGTTGACATCCTCCATGAGCTGCAAGATTTCCTTGGACGTCTTATAGTCAAGCGCGCCCGTGGGCTCGTCGCACAGCAGCAGGCCCGGGTTTTTGACGAGCGCACGGCCGATGGCGCAGCGCTGCTGTTGGCCGCCCGAGACCTGGCGCGGGAACTTGTTGCGGTGCTCGTAGAGGCCCAGCGAGCGTAGCAGGTCGTCAATGTTGAGCGGCTTTTTGGACAGGTATGCCGTGACCTCGATGTTTTCCTTGATGGTGAGGTCGGTCACCAGGTTGTAGAACTGGAAGACAAAGCCCAGCTCACGGCGGCGATACTCGCCCAGGTCGGCAGGCTTGAGCACCGTGAGGTCGCAGCTGTCCACCAAAATAGAGCCGGCGTCGGCATCCTCCAGGCCGCCGATCAGGTTGAGAAAGGTCGACTTGCCCGAGCCCGAGGGCCCCAGCATGACGCAGATCTCGCCGCGGTTGATGGACGCGTCGATGCCATCGAGTACCGTCAGGCGTGCATCACCGTCGCCGTAATGCTTTTTGAGATCCTTAACCTGGACATAGGCTTCCTGCGTTGCCATGGTATCCCCCGTTGTTAGCCTCGTACTACTTTATGAGCGTAATAGTAAACCATGGCGAACTATTTTGGAGCGTGGCCTGGATTTTATTTCAGACTAGTCATTGGGGACGTTCTTAAATGACTAGCTGTTGGGGACACTCTTTCGCCACCCGGCAGTTAGGGACGTTCCCTTTCTGCCGGCAGCTGGGGACAGTCCTTAGCAAGCCGGCGGTTCGGCAAAGACTGTCCCCAATGACTAGTCGTTTAAGTCTGTCCCCAATGAGTACCCAATGACTAGGTGGCTAGGCGTGGGATTTGGTGCGTGCGAGGGCTAGGCCTATGGCGGCGATGGCCGCGGCAAAGAGCACCGTGACGCCCAGGTCGCAGGCGATGTCGCCCAACATGGCAGACGTCAGGTCCGCGGCGAGCGCCTTGCCGATCGCGTCGTTCACCCAATACGTCGGCACAAAATGCGCCGCGGTCTGCACGGCCGAGCCCATGAGCGACAGCGGCATCCAGGCGCCGCCCAAAAACGTCATGAGCATGCCGAGTAAGTTGCCCACGCCGTTGAGCAGCTCCTCGCGCGCGCCCAAGCTCGACAGCGTAAAGCCAACGGCCAGCGGCGTGCACGCCAGGGCAAACGTCACCGCCAGCGCCAGACACACACGACCCGCGCCGACCTCGGCAACCGCGCCGGCAAAGCCCACGACGCCCATCATGCTCGACACGAGCCAAATGCAGACGGTGAGCACGGCGGCGGCCGCAAACACGGCAAGCGAACGCTGACGCTTGGAGACCGGGCTGGCATCCATGCGGCGCACGCGCTCGGGCTCGTTCATGCCCGAGAACACCAGCCCCACCGACACGATGACCGACGAGATAATCGCATACGCGCCAAAGTTGAAATACGACTCGAGCGTGGCAGCAGCAGCCGAGTCGACCTTGACCCGCTCGATCTGGACCTCCGCGCGCTTTGCAGCGGCATGCTCGGCGGCCTTGGCAACGTCGCCGTTAGAAGCAGCGGGCTCAAGCGCCGCCGCAGCGCCCGCGAGCGAGATCCAGCGCGAGGCCTCGGCAGACGACAGCGCCGCCGCCATGGTGCCGGCACCGTAGGTCACATCGAGCTTGGGCAGGGACTCCCCCACGCGGGCGGCTGCAACGAGGTCGTCCTCAAACCCCTCCGGGATAAAGAACACGCAGTCGGCGCTGCCCTTGGCGCTGTTGCTCTTGGAGAGCGCGTCCGCAAGGTCGTACGTGTCGTCGCCAACACCCGTGACCAGGTCAAAGCGCAACCCCAGATGCTTGGTAAGCGCACGCGAAAGATCGCTGTCGTCGCGGTCGACCACGATCACGTTGGCATCGTAGGGCTTGTACTCGGTGAGCTGCGACGAGTTCCAGCTCACCGATGCCGCGATGAATACGCCCATCAGCGAAATGAACACCGTGTAGATGAGCAGGTAGAACGGGTGAGCGAGCGCCATGCGAAGCGCGGTCTTAAAGGTGCTCATAGCGGCTCCTTCCAAAGATCAGCGTGGCGGCGGCAACGAACAGCAGTGCCATGAGGACCAGTGCGCCGGCGCGAACGGCAAAAGGATCCAGGTCCTCAAAGAAATACAGGCGGTTGAACATGTCGCAGATGAGCTTGACGGGGTTGAGCCAGCACTCGGCCGGACAGGCGCGGGCGACGTCATCGGCAAGCGCCATCGCCGGTTCGCCGTAGAGCCCAGCGAACAAAGCGCACGTGGTGGCAAAGCCTGTGAGGATGCCCGACTTGGATGCCTTGCCGCCCTTAACGGGAAGCGTACCCACAAAGAGTCCCAAGCCCGTGGCGGCAAGCGCGGAAGCGGCACCGCCCACCAGACACAGCCCCTCGCGCCCGCCAAAGTCGACGCCCACAACCAGGCGCACGTAGCCGATCGCGATCGCCATCGAGGCAAAGGAGACCAGCCACGAGCCCACAAAGATACCGGCCAGCGACGCCGTTTTGGAAAGACCGCCCGCGCAGCGGCGCGCGCCAAGGCCCGACAGATTGGGCTGCAGATCGACGACGCTCAAGGCGGCAAACTCCGCAGACATCATCGCGACCAGGCCAAAGAGCGCGTAATAGTAGATGACCGTGCCATCGGGCGTGGTGCGTGTCAGGCTTACGCGGCGGGTGCCGCCCTCGAGCGACAGGGCGCGCGCAACCGCCTCCGGGTCGGCGAGCGCCGCCGGGTTGTCCTGGGCAATCTGAGACATGAGCTCGGCATTTTGTGTATACGAGCTTGCCACCGTCTCCAGAATGCTGCGGTCGGTGAGCACCGTTGAGGCACGCGAGCTGTCGTAGCTCGACAGCAACGTGAGCTTGGGTGCGCCCGCGTCGTCGACCGTATAGATGCCCGCGACCTCGCCGGCCTTAAGCGCACGGTTCGCATCGGCTGCGTCGTCGCACTCGTGGATCTCGAGCAGCTGATTGTCGCTCTCCTTGGCAAGCGACGTCGCCACGTCCTTAAAGGTCGAGGCGTCCCAGGCCTCGTCCGCTATGACGGCAACCGGTACCGGGTCGACCGTGCCGTC
>DBFBFY010000118.1:0-7392 GCA_048201615.1 Collinsella sp. | reverse complement strand
GCAAGAAAGGATCCGCATGGCAAGCCTGTCGGATGAAATCTCGTCGCGCCGCACATTCGCGATCATCAGCCACCCGGACGCCGGTAAGACCACGCTTACCGAGAAGCTGCTGCTCTATACCGGCAGCATCCAGACTGCCGGCTCGGTCAAGGGCAAGAGCTCGGCCAAGCATGCCGTCTCGGACTGGATGGACATCGAGAAGGAGCGCGGTATTTCCGTTACCTCCTCGGTGCTGCAGTTCACCTACAACGGCGCCTGCGTCAACATCCTCGATACCCCCGGCCACCAGGACTTCTCGGAGGATACCTACCGTACCCTTATGGCCGCCGACGCCGCAGTCATGGTCATCGACGGCGCCAAGGGCGTCGAGGCCCAGACCAAAAAGCTCTTTAAGGTCTGTACGCTGCGCCACATTCCCATCTTCACCTTTGTGAACAAGCTCGACCACGAGGCTCGCGACCCGTTTGAGCTCATGGAAGAGATCGAGAATGTCCTGGGTATCAATACGTATCCCATGAACTGGCCGATCGGCAGCGGTCGTAACTTCCGCGGCGTGTTCGATCGTCAGACCCGTCGCGTTATCGCCTTTGAGGGCGATGGTCACGCCAACGCCACCAAGAAGGTCGCCGAGGTCGAGGCCGAGCTGGGCGACCCCGCCATGGATGAGCTCATTGGCGAGGAGAACCATAAGAACCTAATGGACGATATCGAGCTGCTCGATGGCGCCGGCGACGAGCTCGACTTGGATGCCGTGGCCTGCGGCAAGCTGAGCCCGGCGTTCTTTGGCTCGGCGCTCACCAACTTTGGTGTGGAGCCCTTCCTCAAGGAGTTCCTGCGTCTGGCCCCGACGCCGCGCGCCTATACCGATACGCTCACCAGTGAGCCGGTCGATCCTTGCCGCGACGACTTTAGCGGCTTTGTGTTTAAGATTCAGGCCAACATGGACAAGAACCACCGTGACCGCATCGCCTTTGTGCGCATTTGCTCGGGTAAGTTCGAGCGCGGCATGGATGCCTTTCACGTGCAGGGCAACCGCAAGCTTAAGCTCGCCACGGGCACGTCGATGATGGCCGACGATCGCGCCATCGTGGACGAGGCGTACGCGGGCGATATCGTGGGCCTCTTCGACCCGGGTATCTTTAGCATCGGCGACACCGTGTGCTCCGGCAAGCGCCACGTGCAGTATCCGCAGATCCCGACGTTTGCCCCCGAGATGTTCGCTCGCATTACGCAGGTCGACACGCTCAAGCGCAAGCAGTTCGTCAAGGGCATGGAGGAGCTTGCCCAGGAGGGTGCCATCCAGATCTTCCGCGAGCTGGGTGCCGGCATGGAGAGCGTCATCGTGGGCGTGGTCGGCGTGCTGCAGTTTGAGGTGCTCGAGCGCCGCCTCAAGGCCGAGTACCGTGTTGAGGTTCGTCGCCAGCCACTGCCCTATACGGACATCCGCTGGATCCAGAACGACCCCGACACTATCGATATCCCGGGCCTTTCGCTCACGCGCGACACGCTGCGTGTCGAGGACATGCGCGGCGGTAAGCTGCTGCTGTTCACGAGCCCGTGGAACGTGGATTGGGCAACTGACCACAACCCCGACCTTATCCTGTCGGAGTTTGGTAACGTAGCGTTTTAGCGCATCGGCGCGGTGGCCCTGCGGGGCTGCCGCGCCGGTTGCTTGCCTGATGCCGTGTGAGCGGCTATCATACCCACCGTCGTCTTAAGACCGAGGCGTCCGAGCAGTTCGGGTCCGATATCCTGCTCGTTAAACCTAAAACCAAAGGAGTACATAATGATCAAGAAGGTCATGGAGGACTATAAGGTCCTGTTGCGGAGCATTCCCGCGGCAACGGTTTCGCTGTTTTTCGTGAGCGTCATCATGATGAACCTGCTGGCCAACAAAGAGCTTATCAGCCTGCCGTATCTGGCACTCGATTGCGGCTTTGTGGTGAGCTGGGTTTCGTTTTTGTGCCAGGACATGATCTGTAAGCGCTTTGGCGCCAAGGCATCCATCAAGATCTCTATCCTCGCACTGGCGGTCAACCTTGCCGTGAGCCTGTGCTTTTGGGCATGCTCGCTCACGCCCGGCATGTGGGGCGCCTACTACGACACGGGCATGATCGAGGTCAACACCGCCCTTAACGCCACCATCGGCGGCACCTGGTACGTGGTGCTGGGCTCTTCGCTTGCCATGCTCGTCTCTGCCGTGGTTAACTCCACGCTCAACCAGTCGCTTGGCCGTATGCTCAAGAAGAATAACTTTGCGAGCTTTGCCTTCCGTTCCTATGTGTCCACGGGTGTTGGCCAGTTTATCGACAACCTGGTCTTTGCCATTGTGGTGAGCCACACGTTCTTTGGTTGGACCTGGGTGCAAGTCCTTATGTGCTCGCTGACCGGCGCTGTCGCCGAGCTGCTGTGCGAGGTCTTCCTGAGCCCCGTGGGCTACAAGGTCGTGCGCGGCTGGGAGCGTGAGAATGTGGGCTCCGAGTACCTCGAGCGCCACGCAACCGCCTAAGGAGCAAGTATGCGGGTTTTGATCACGGGCGCTTCGGGCGGTATCGGAGCCGCGTGCGTGCAGCGCTTTTTGGACGAGGGCCACGAGGTCGTGGGCTTTGATCTGCTGCCGGCGGCGATCGAACACGAGCGCTACCGCCATCTGATCGTTGACGTCCGCGAGCCGGACTCGTTTCCAGTTGACCTTGAACCCCAGGTAATCGTCAACGTTGCCGGTACGCAGGATTCGGCCGACGACATCGCCGCCAACCTGTGTGGCACCATCAACGTGACCGAGCGCTACGCCTTTGTGGGGGAGGGGCTTGCCGCCAAGCCGACGCCGGCTATTAAATCCGTGGTCAATGTGGGGTCGGCGAGCGGGCATACGGGATCGGAGTTTCCCGCCTATGCTGCCAGCAAGGGCGGCGTTATCGCCTACACCAAAAACCTTGCAAACCGCCTGGCGCCGCAGGCCATCGCCAACAGTGTGGACCCGGGTGGCGTTATCACGCCGCTCAACCGTTGTGTGATGGAAGACGAGCACCTGTGGAACCAGATTATGGAGCTCACGCCGCTTAAACGCTGGGCTACCGCCCAAGAGATCGCCGAGTGGATTTACTTTGTGGGCGTGACCAACCGGTTTATGACCGGGCAGAGCCTGTTGATCGATGGCGGCGAGGCCGGCCGCACACAATTTATTTGGCCCGAATAGGAAACGCGCCCGATGGAAAGCCGTCGGGCGCGTTTTTGATGCATCGATTTTTAGCCGATGCAAGTCCAGTTGACGGGGGTCGAGCCGTACTGTTCGAGTAGCCGATTAGCTGCTGAGAAGGGACGCGACCCCATAAAGGCGGGGAGTTCTGCCGTGGCACGGTTGGCCGAAAGCGGCGAGGGGTGTGTAGAGGCCAAGCAAAACTTGCCGGTTGCCTTGCCCGCGCCGGTAGCGGCGAGCTTGCCTTCGACCATCTGCTGGGCAAAGCGACCCCATGCCAAAAAGACTACCGGTTGGGGCAGCTGGCAGCAGCGTTCGATAACATAGTCGGTCAGGGTGCTCCAGCCCAGTTTGGCGTGCGAGTTCGCGGCGTGTTCGCGCACGGTGAGCGTAGTGTTGAGAAGCAGGACGCCCTGCTGTGCCCATGGGGTTAGGTCTCCCGTAGCGGGAATGGGGCAACCCAGATCGGCTTTGAGTTCCTTATAGATGTTACGCAGGCTCGGCGGCAATTTGGTTTGCGTCGCGGGGACCGAGAACGACAGCCCCATTGCCTGGTTGGGTCCGTGATAGGGATCTTGACCCAAGATGACAACCTCGACCTGGTCGGCCGGCGTGTAGGCGAGGGCATTGAGGATGTCGTCTTGTGCCGGGTAGATGGTCTGCTCGGCACGCAAAAGGGCGATGCGCCCGAGCAGCTGGTTCGTAGTGTCACGTACCGGCTGCGGCGCATCGCCCAACCAAGTTGCTATGTTGCGGTCGCGGGTCGCGGCGTCCATGGGGCTCCTTTACGTCAGATGCTCTGTCGGTATCTATTGTAAAGGCGTCCGGAGACCTTTATGCCACGGCTACAAAAGGTGAGGCGCTTACGAGGCTCGCTCGGGCGTTCCTGCCATGCGGGCATGGTCGTGAGCATGCGCATGAAGTCGCGGGAGCTGCACGGTTGCCGCCATGACGCCGGTTAGGATGAGGGCGGCGCCAAAGAAGGCGATGGGGCTCAGGACCTCGCCAACCAAGAAGAACGAAAAGACGGCGGAGCAGACCGGCTCGAGCGAGAAGGCGAAGCCGGTGGTCTCGGCAGGCACGTGGGGCTGCACGAGTGTTTGGGTGATAAAGCCGTAGGCAGAGCAGATGAGTGCGAGCGCGACGACAACGACGATCTCGCTGGGCGTGCTGGGAAGCGTGAAGCCGCCAAAGACGCATGCGGCAATGCCCGAGAACAGGCCGCCAAAGCCCAGCTGCCAAACGCCCAGAGCAAGCGGATCGACTTCTTCGACAAAGCGCTTGGCTACGATAATGTGGCCGGCATAGATAAAAGCGGAGAGCAGCATGATGAGCGCGCCCGGATTCAGGCTGGTGAAGTCGGTGCCCGAGAGCAGCAACATGCCGCAGGTGACGATGGCGGTGCCGATGAGCACTTTGCGCTCGGGGGCGCGGCGCAGCAGGGCGGCGTTGGCAAACGGCACGATCACGACCGTCAGGCTCTGCAAAAAGCCGGCAGTGGAGGCAGAGGTGAGGCTGGAGCCCAGGCACATGCAGGTGAGCTCGGTTGCCATGATGGCGCCGATGATGGCGGCGCGAACCATAAGGTCGCGGTTGATGCGGAACGCGCGCTTGTGGAAGAGCAGCAGGCAGACCACAAAGGCGATGATGCAGCGTAGCGCGACGATGCTCGTGGCGTTCATGCTGTCCATGCCGATCTTCATGAGAGGGTACGAAAAGCCCCATGCGACGGGAACGGAAAATGAGAGCGCGATTGCTTTTTTGCGATCCATGGGACTCCTTTTGTTACAGAACGGTTTCGTACAAAGGATTCTGCTCCCAGATGTGGATGTAGTAAAGCGAATGTATCTTCAGTATGATTAAGAAATGCTAAAGTAGGCGCGAAAAGCGCTGACAAAACGTTTTACGGCTGCATTGATGTGGAGGCACGATGACATCGCGGTATCAGATTGTTTGTATGGTGGTCGATCGCGGCAGTCTTAAGGGCGCGGCGGACGAGCTGGGCTATACGCAAAGTGCGGTGAGCCAGGCCGTCAAAGCGCTCGAGCGCGAGCTGGGTACCACGCTTATCGAGCGCGGAAAGCAGGGCGTTACGCTTACGCGCGACGGTAAACAATATCTGCCGTACCTGCGCCAGATCGTGACTGCCGAGGCCGAGCTCGAGGGCAAGCGCCAGGAGCTGCTGGGGCTTTCGTCGACCGATATTCGCATTGCGACGTTTACCAACGTGAGTCGAACCGTGTTGCCGCGCGTGATCCGCGACTTTGGGGCCCTGCATCCGGGCGTGCACTTTACCCTCAAGCAGGGCGATTACACGCGCAACGCCCAGTGGGTGCACGATGGCGTGGTTGACTTTTGCTTTACGGCACGCGGGTTTACCGCTGGTCTCGAGAAGCGCGTGGTCTATCACGACGAGTTGGTAGCATTATTGCCGGCCGCGCATCCACTGACGGCAAAGGAAAAGGTGACACTCGCCGACCTGGCGTCCGAGCCGTTTGTGCTGCTGGATGAGGGCGAACAGAGCCTGGTGCTCGATGCATTTGCTGCGCATGGCCTGTCGCCGTATGTGACGAGTGAGGTGACCGACGACTACACCATCATGGCGATGGTGGAGGAGGGCCTAGGCGTGAGCATGCTATATCGCCGTACCGTTGAGGGCATGCGAGCCGATATTCGCGTGCGGCCCATCGTGCACGCCCCCTCGCGCGACGTAGTGGCAGCCTGGCGCAGTTGGGACACCATGCCTATCGCCACGAGGCGCTTTATCGACTACATGAGCTCACATATTGTCAATTAATGACTGGCGTGGCGTTGAGTGCGGTGTTTAGCGGGCTGTCGCTTTGGCTTGGGTGGCGCGATAGGTGCGTGCCGGGTGGCAGAGCAATACCGCTACGACCATAAAGAACGCCGTGGTGCCCAGGCTGATGGGGTAGACCATCATGATGTTCGCAAAGGTGCGGAAGTGCGGGAACACGCAGAACACCCAGTAGAAGCGGATGCCGCAGACGCAGATCATGGTGATGAGGGCGGGCGTGAGCGAGATACCAAAGCCGCGCAGGTAGCCCGACATGTTTTCGTAGAACATGCTAAAGGCGTACGCCGGGAAGATCGAACATACGCGGATATAGCCGATCGAGACGATGTTGGGATCGCTGTTGAACAGCGACAAGATCTCGCGCCCCAGGCCAACAATAACGATAATTGTGGTGAGCGCGACGATACCGCCTTCGACTAGGCAGACCTTGAGCGTTTTGGTACAGCGGTCGATCTGGCGGGCACCGTGGTTTTGTCCCACAAAGGTGGTGCAAGCCTGGCTAAAGCTGTTGAGCAGGTTGTAGCACACGTACTCCAGGCTCATGGCGGCGCTCGATGCTGCCATGACCTCGGTGCCCAGGCTGTTGATGGCAGACTGGATGATGATGTTGGCGACGGCAAAGACAGCGCTTTGGATGCCGGCGGGCAGGCCGATCTTGACGATGCGCTTGAGGGCGACGGGGTCGATAGCCAGGTCGCGCGGGGTGACGCGGACGACGGAGTCGGTCTTGAGCAGACGGATAAAGAGCGTGGCGGCGCTGACGGTGCAGGCGATAGCGGTGGCGATGGCGACGCCCGCGACGCCCCAGTGGAGTACGGGGACAAAAATGAGATCCAGGCCAATGTTGAGGACGGTGGACACGGCAAGCGCCTGCAGCGGCATGCGGGTGATGCCGACGGAGCGGAAGATCGCGGCCTCAAAGTTGTAGAGCAAGATCGAGGGCATGCTGAGCAAAAAGACGCGCAGATAGAGTGAGGCGAGCGGCATGGTCTCGGCGGGAACGTTGAGCGCGGCGAGCATGGGCTCGGCAAAGATCTCGCCCAGTGCGATGACGACAAAGCCCACGAGTGCCATTAAAATCGAGGTATGGACGGCGCGTTTGACCATGTTCTGATCGTTGCGGCCGATAGCGTTGGCGATGACCACGTTGGAGCCAAGCGACATGCCAATAAACAGGTTGAGCATAAGACTGGTAAGCGGAACATTGGAGCCGACCGCCGCCATGGCGAGGGTTCCCTGGTCGCCCGAGAAGTTACCGATGATGACCGTGGCGATGAGGTTCGACAGCTGCTCCAAGATGCTCGTGGCGGCCACGGGGAAGGCGAACAGGGGAATATTGCGCCACAGCGAGCCGGTGGTCATGTCAATGTGCTTAGAT
>DBFBFY010000117.1:0-4565 GCA_048201615.1 Collinsella sp. | reverse complement strand
ATGGAGAAGGTCGCCGAGACGCGCCTGAACTATGACGCCGTGACGTTCCTCGCCGACCGCATCTGCGGCATCTGCGGCTGCGCCCACTCGGTGGCCTATGCCGAGGCCGTCGAGCGCGCCCAGGGCATTCATGTCCCGCCGCGCGCCCAGTACATCCGCGCCATCATGCTCGAGGTCGAGCGCCTGCACTCACACCTGCTCAATATTGGCCTCGCATCGCACTACACCGGCTTCGACTCCGGCTTCCAGCAGTTTTTCCGCGTCCGCGAGAAGTCCATGGACCTGGCCGAGAAGCTCTCCGGTCACCGCAAGACCTACGGCCTCAACGTGATCGGCGGCGTGCGTCGCGACATTTTGGCCGAGCAGAAGCTCTCCACGCTCACGACCATCCACCAGCTGCGCTCCGAGGTTCAGGAGCTCGTCGACGTCTTGCTCTCCACGCCCAACTTTATCGAGCGTACGAGTGGCATCGGCATCTTGGACCGCAAGATCGCACGCGACTTCTCGCCGGTCGGCCCGCTCATGCGTGGCTCGGGATATGCCCGCGACGTGCGCTTCGACCATCCCTTCGACGGCTACGCCGATCCGGACGTTCAAAAGATGCACGCCGCCACGGCTGACACCTGCGATGCCTTCGGCCGTACCGCCGTTCGCATCCAGGAGGTCTACGATTCGATCGATATGATCGAGACCATGCTCGAGAACTGCCCGTCGGGCCCCATCCTCACCACGGATTGGGAGTACACCCCGCACAAGTACGCCATCGGTGCCACCGAGGCGCCGCGCGGCGAGGACGTGCACTGGGCCATGCTCGGCAATAACCAGAAGTGCTACCGCTGGCGCGCCAAGGCGGCCACGTACAGCAACTGGCCGGTCCTGCGCTACATGTTCCGCGGCAACACCGTGGGCGACGCGGCGCTGATCGTCGGCTCGCTCGACCCGTGCTACTCCTGCACCGACCGCGTGACGGTGACCGATGTCGCCGCCAAGCGCGACCACGTGCTCGACAAGGAGCAGTTCGAGAACGTCTGGCGCGACAAGTCGCCGCTTGCGGGCGAGGGCACCATGGCCGCTCCGCTCGATGAGGAGGCGCTCTAATATGCTGAAGCTTTGGAAGGTTAACGCCAAGGCCGGCGACGCGACGGTCAAGTACCCGTTTGCGCCGTTCCCCACCAATAAGGACATGCGCGGCAAGCCCGAGCACAATGCTGAGCTCTGCATCGCTTGCGGTGCCTGCGGCGTGGCGTGCCCGGCCGATGCCATTCGCATGGACACCGACCTTGCGGCCGATACCATCACCTGGTCGATCGACTACGGTCGCTGCATCTTTTGCGGCCGCTGCGAGGAAGCCTGCCCCATGGAGGCCATCAAGCTCACCGAGGAGTTTGAGCTGGCCGTCATGAGCAAGGACGACCTCACTAGCAAGAGCGTCTATACGCTCGAGCACTGCTCGCGCTGCGGCAAGCCGTTTGCCCCGCACAAGGAGATCGACTACGCCAAGCGTCTGCTGCAAAAGGCCGGCGGCATGGAGGCCGAGCAGGCCGCCCGCACCGTCGGTATGTGCCAGGAGTGCAAACGCGAGCTCGACGCCCTGCGCGCCGCCTCGGCCGTAAAGACCGGCAACGCTGCCGGCATGGCTGCCAACGAGACGCTTGCGTCCGGCGAGCCCCAGGGCCCCGGCATGGAGTACCTGGGCGGCCACGGCGTGAACCCGGAGTATATCGACCGCGAGCTCAACCCCGATGCGCCCGAGATTCCCGCCGGTCCGGCGCCGGTCGAGGGCATCATCATGGATTTTGAAACGAAGGAGGAGTAACCATGGCCGAACCCACGCTTTTGCCCGAGCGGCTTCAGTACCGCCCGACCAAGATCGAGCTCGACGAGAGCATCGAGAAGGCCAAGGCGACCCTTCTTAAGAAGATCAAGCGCTCGGTGTACGTCTACCGTGTCGACTGCGGCGGCTGCAACGGCTGCGAGATCGAGATCTTCGGTTCCATCACGCCCGTCTTTGACGTCGAGCGCTTTGGCATCAAGGTCGTGCCCTCGCCCCGTCACGCCGATGTGCTGCTGTACACCGGCGCCGTGACGCGTGCCATGCGCATGCCGGCCCTGCGCGCGTTTGAGGCCGCACCCGATCCCAAGATCGTGGTGTCCTATGGCGCGTGCGGCTGCACCGGCGGCATCTTCTACGACAACTACTGCGTCTGGGGCGGCACGGATAAGATTCTGCCGGTCGATGTCTACATCCCCGGTTGCCCGCCCAGTCCCGCGCAGACCGTCTACGGCTTTGCCATGGCACTTGGCCTGCTGGACCAAAAGCTCCATGCCGAGACCACGGTGGAGGCCGCCGGCGAGCAGGCCGATATCCTGCACCCCGGCGTGCCGTACAAGCTGCGCGTTGCCATCGAGCGCGAAGCTCGCGCTATGAGCGGCTACCGTTACGGCCGCGACCTGGCCAATGAGTTTATGGATACGCTCGAGGGCGCGCCCAAGGGCGATATCCGCGGTGCCATGGCGCTGCTCATCGATAAACAGGACGATCCTCGCCGCGTTGAGGTCTACTCGGCGCTGCAGGATTTGGTGCTGGCCGGAGGTCGCTAGATGGAGCTCACGGACCGTTCTGGTTACTTTGCGGGTCCCGGCATGCTCGGCGGCTCCTTTGGCGATGCCTCGCGCGCAAGCGACGAGGCCGCCGAGGGCGTCGCCGACCCCTGCCTGGGCCATGCGCCCGACCAGGTGGTCTTCTACGAGCTCACGCGTAAGTTTGTGGAGACCGAGGAAGACGTTCCCCAGGAGGCCTGCGACGTGCTGTACTACACGCTCGCCGTGGGCCACCACACCGGCGTGCTCGACTGCTTTGAGCCGCGCCTTTCGGTGCCGGTGGATGTGTTCTATTCGCTCGTCGATGCGCTGCCGGAGGGGGAGGCCAAGACCAAGTTCGAGGCCATCCGTTCCTTTGGCGAGTGTCAGCTCGACAAGGCGGCGGTGCCGTCGCTGCTCGAGGCCTGCGATGCGCTGCTCGACGAGCGTGGTTTTCGCGGCTCGGCCAAGGCCGGCATCTCGGTGTTCGACGACGACTTTGGCCTGCATGCTCAGCAGGTCGCGTTTCTGATGAAGTTCCGCGATCTGGTTGAGCGCGTGCGCGATGTGTCGGGCGTGTACCTGACGGGAAGGTTGCAGTAATGGGTCGCGTTGTGGATGGACGTGTGAACGGCGCCCCGTTTGCGGGTATCGTGCTCACGGCGGGAAGCGTGCTGCGTGCCGACGATGCCGCCGGCCCCGTGCTCTCCAAAAAGATGGAGGACGCGCCCATTGCCGGTTGGTACACCATTGACGGCGGCCAAACGCCCGAGGACGACATCATCGAGGTCAAGCGCGAGCGTCCGCCTCGCCTTGTCTTGGTCGATGCCGCCGACATGGCGCTGCCCGTCGGGTCTATCCGCCTGCTCGATAAGCGCGATGTGGCCCGCAAGTCGATGTTCACCACGCATTCGCTCCCTTTGTCGATTCTGATCGAGGAAATCGAGCAATCGTGCGAAGATATCGTCTTCATAGGGATTCAGCCGGGCGATACGGAGTTTTACAACCCTATGTCCCCGGAGGTCTTTGACGCCGTCGACGCCGTGTACGACGCCGTGGCCGCCAACGACTTTTCCCACTTTGTCCGCTTGGGACAAGAGCAATAGGAGCGCTTGTCCCTGCTGATTAGGAAAGAAGTGATTGACATGGCAGATTCCAAGGCGGAGTACCCCGCTCCCGATTGCCTTGCGCCCGCCGCGATCGAGGCCAAGACCGAGGCCGCCGGCGTGACCAAGGCCAACCTGCCGGTCGCAAAGGCCTTTCTGTTGGCAATGTTCGCTGGTGCGTTCATTGCCTTCGGCGGCCTGTTCTTTACGGTGTTTTTGAGCGACAGCACGCTGGGCTGGGGCGCCCAGCGCGTCGTGGGCGGCCTGTGCTTTTGCCTGGGCCTGGTGCTCGTGCTGGTGTGCGGCGCCGAGCTGTTCACCGGCAACTCGCTTATGGTCTGTGCGCTCAAGAGCAAAAAGATCACCCTGGCTCAGATGCTCAAGGCATGGCTCGTCGTGTGGCTTGGTAACTTTGCCGGTGCCCTGTTCATCGTTTTTTTGGTGTACATGGCCGGCATTTACAAGCTCAACGGCGAGGCGGTTGCCAATTCCATGGTGAGCGTCGCCGCCGGCAAGGTGACGGTCGACTGGGTGACGATCTTCTTCCGCGGCATCCTGTGCAACATTTTTGTGTGCCTGGCCGTGTGGATCGGTACCGCCGGCAAGACCGTGGTCGATAAGGTTGTGGGCATTCTACTGCCCATCGCTGCCTTTGTGGCCTGCGGTTTTGAGCACTGCGTCGCCAACATGTACTTTTTGCCTATGGGTGCCGTGATGCACGCGTGCGGCTATGGCGCCGACGTCGCCGGCGCCGATGCGCTCAACGCCGCGGGCATTGCGTTTAACCTGTCCGCCGCCACGCTGGGCAACATCGTGGGCGGCGCGGTTCTGGTCGCGCTCGGCTACTGGTTTATCTACGCCAAGAAGTCCGAGGCGTAA
>DBFBFY010000116.1:0-35986 GCA_048201615.1 Collinsella sp. | reverse complement strand
CCGTCGATGGTGATCGTGGCGCCCGCGGTGCGGTTTGCCACGGGGCCGATGGTCGCGCCAAAGCAGGCGGGGTTGTCAAAGTAATCCTCGAGCTTATCGAAGCCCAGCACCACATCGCGCACGTTGCCGGGAATGTCGGGCACGTCGATACCAAGCACGGTGGCGCCATAGTCCATAATGCGAACGCAGATCTCGGGCCCGTTGAGGGTGTAACGATGAACGGGGGTACCGCACGGCGCGGTGCCGAAAAGCTCGGAAGTGATCATTTGGTTCCTAACATCGAGGTATTTCCGACAAACTGTAGCGCGAACAGGCGAGATTATCACTACACCCCACTAAAGCAGGGGTATTTTTCTCAAAAAAGTGATGATTGGAGCTGTGCGGGCGTTCATTTTTGACGCGCACGGGTCTGATACAATTTGTTCGTTACTGTTTGAATGATATGCACGCATAGAACGGCGAGGATTCATCGTGATTAAGGCAGAGCGACAGGATAGGGTTCGCCAGCTGCTCGATGAGCAGGGCACGGTTTCGGTTAAGGAGATTTCGGATGCGTTAGGTGTCTCGGACATGACGATCCGTCGCGACCTTGAGGAGCTTGCAAGCCTGGGCGAGATCGAGCGCGTGCACGGCGGAGCCCGTAGTGCACAGGGCCGTCCCCACGCTATGTTGCGCCACGAGTATTCGCACAGCGAAAAGCGCACCAAGCATGCCGAGGAAAAGCTGCAGATCGCGCGCCGCGCTGTGGAGCTCATCGAGGAGGGCTCGACCATCTTTTTGGGTACGGGCACCACGGTTGAGCAGATGGCCTCGATGCTGCCGGCGTTTCGCCTGCGCATTGTGACCAATTCGCTTTCGGTGTTTAACCTGCTCGAGGCGCGCGAAGACTGCGACCTGTGCCTCGTGGGCGGTATGTACCGTCGCCGCACCGCCGCTTTTGTGGGGCCAACGGCCGAGGATACTCTGCGTGCGTTGGGTATCGATGCGGCGTTTATCGGCGCCAACGGCATTCTGGATGGCGACGTGTCTACGTCTAATATGGATGAGGGTCGTATCCAGCAGCTCGCCTTTAGCAAGGCCGACTCGCGCTATCTGATCGCCGACTCCAGCAAGATCGGCAAGCGCGACTTCTACACCTTCTGCCGCCTGGACAGCCTGGACGCCGTGGTGTGCGAGCCGGGCATCGCCGCCGAGGATCGTGTCGCCATCGAGGAACATACGCGGGTCATCTGCTAACAAGCGCTGCAGGCGATACTTCTGCCCCCTGTCGGCGCGGGGATTACCGCTTCACGTTGACGCGCAAATAATTTTGGGCAACAAGGATGAGGCTATTCTGGGATATGACTAGACTCCGTATTTTGTCTTTATGTCCCTTGAGAATGAATCGTAGTCTTCATAGAGCTCCTCTCTGCTTTCATCCTCGGCGTGGTTTATACGTTCAAGGAGCTTATCCTTTGGAGCCTCTTTTGTTATTGCGGCCTCGCTATCGGGTATTGCGGATTGCAAGAATAGTTCTAGAGCATGGACGTCTTTGAGTATGTAGCCCGTCGAACGACCCGCTCCTGTTTTTTCGATTGCGCTGCAACTAACAAGCTGACCGAGGGTTCGTTTAACGGTAACCTCGCTGATATCGGGGCAGTTGGATCGGATGTCGGATTTCTTAATGACGCCGGGTCTCTGTTGAAATAGAACGGCGATGCGCGCTTGCTTCGACATGGGACGAGTGCTTGATTCAATTAAGGTACGCTGCTCGAGCTGTCGGTAGGCGGCCAGGGTTGTTCCGAGCATGAAACGGATAAAGGGTACTTCGGTGTTTTGATTTTCATTCCATCCAGTGGAGCTTGCAGCGAGAGCGTTGTAGTAAAGCGCTTTGTTGTCTTCAATAAGTCGTTCGATGCTGATGTAACGCGCAACGTCGTATCCAGTCTTTTCGAGCAGCAGCGTTGTAAGGAGCCGACTCATCCTGCCATTGCCATCGTTGAAGGGATGAATGCTAACAAAATCGAAGATAAAGCGGAGCGATATAAGGAGGGGATCGCAAACTTGGCAAGATAAAGCATCGTTGAGGGACTGGCAGGCTTCTTTAATAAGTCCCGGGGTTGCTAGAGCCGAAGGGGGCCTAAAGCGCACAAATCGATTACCTTGATCGTCAATGGAGACGATTTCGTTATCGCCATCTTTCCAATGGCCTCCATACGAGATTGCCGTGTGCGCCATGAGGTCACGATGCAACTGCAGAATGACCGATGGCGTTACGGGAATGGAATCGTGTTGCTCGTGAATAAGCGACAGCACATCTCGGTATCCAGCGATTTCTTCCTCTGCGCGGGAGCTTGGCTTGGCGGAATACGCCATAATCGCTTTGAGTCTTTTTTGGGTGGTAACAATTCCTTCAAGTCCGTTGGAGGATCGGGTGCTTTGGATCTTAGCCTCCTCCATTAGGGACGATAGAAGCTCGGGTTTGACTTGACTCAGAGCAAGCTGACGGCCTTTATGCTCGCGTATCGAGAGGAGGAGGTTGGTGATTGGAGTTGCTTCGAGTTCCGCTGGGACTGTGGTGTAATCGAACTGGCGCATGCGGCTCCTTTCGGTATCACGAACATACTTTCGATATCATAATATCATTAAATGATACCGAAAGTATGTTCGTGATACCGAAAACTGGAAACCATGGTTCATAACTGCTTGGAAAGTTCGGATTTGACTATCTTATTGTCTCGATCTGTAACAGGTAGACGGTCGAAAGTGGGCTATGTGTTACAGATTGAGATATTTCTGCTCGGGCGTTTTGTTTGTCTTGATCTGTAACAGCTAGGGCCGAAAATCCCTGCTAGATGTTACAGATTGAGACAAACGGCCCGCTCAGGTCCGAGCCAAAACAAAAAGGCCGCATGCGAACCCGTGGAGGGATTCGTATGCGGCCGACAGGGGGTATGCGGCGGAAACTAGGCCATGAGCAGGCCGGTCTCCGCGACGTTCTTGTACCAGTACGCGCTCGCCTTGGGATAGCGCTTCTGGGTCTCAAAGTCGATGTAGAACAGGCCATAGCGCTTGTTATAGCCGTTGGTCCAGGAGAACTGGTCCTGCAGCGACCACACGAAGTAACCGTCGACGTTCACGCCGCCGTCGATTGCCTTGAGAATCCATGCGAGATGCTGACGCATGTAGTCGATGCGAGGGGCGTCGTCGATAAAGCCGTCCTCAAAGTCGTCCTTATAGCCCATGCCGTTCTCGGTAATGTAGATCTTCTTGTAGTTGGGGTAATCGTTCTTAATTCGCAGCAGCAGATCGTACAGGCCCTCGGGATAGATGATCCAGTCCCAATCGGTGGTGGGTACGCCTTCGCGCACGCATGACTCGCCCACGCCCTTGAGGAACCAGCGCGAGGAGCCCTTGTCGCCGGTGCCATTGTGGTTGATGTCGTTTTCGCCCTCGGCGGCACGCAGGAACTGGCACTTGTAGGTGTTGACGCCCAAGCAATCGTTGTAGGGGAGCGCGGCGGTCAGCGCGGCGATGTCCTCGTCGCGGACGTCGAGCTCGCCGCCGGCGATATGGGCCAGCTTGGTCGCAGCCTCCATGGTGTCGGCTGCATAGTGGCCGCGGAAGGTGGCGTCGAGTACCCAGCGGTTGTTGATGACGTCGGCCATGCGAGCTGCCTCGCAGTCGGCGGCGTTGTTGGGGTCGAGGGGATACTTGGGCTCTAGGTTCTGGACAATGCCGATCTCGCCCTCAAAGCCACCCTCATGGAAGGCGACGACGGCCTTGGCGTGGGCCACCATCATGTTGTGCATGAGCTGGAAAGCCTTGTCCAGGCGATACTTCTCGCCGTGCGGCCAGTTGCCGACGATAAAGCTGCCCTCGGCGGTCGCGGGAATCTCGTTAAAGGTAAACCAGTGCTTGACCTCGGTGAACTCGGCAAAGCAGAACTTGGCGTACTCGACAAAGGCGTCGATCGTCGTGCGCGTCAGGAAACCCTCGCCGCCGTTCTGGTAAAAGGCCTCAGGTGTATCAAAGTGATCGAGCGTGACATAGGGGATAACGCCGGCCTTATTGCAGGTGGCGAAAAGCTCGTGATAGAAAGCGACGCCCTCGGGGTTAATCTCGCCGGTGCCATTGGGGAAGATGCGGCTCCAAGCGATGGAGACACGGATACCGTTGATGCCGAAGCGCTGGCACAGGTCGATATCGACCGGGTACTTGTTGTAGAAATCGCTTGCGGGGTCGGGGGAGAAGCGACCCTGAGCAGCCAGGAAATCGTCCCAGGGCACTTTGCCCTTGCCGTGCGTACGGGTCTCGCCCTCAACCTGGTAAGCAGCGGTGGCGCCGCCAAACACAAAGCCGTCGGGGAACTGCATGGGGTTGGTCATGAGTCATCCTTTCTGTGGAATACGAATAGGGAGAGGTGCCCGAACTGGGGATCCAGGCACCATCAGAGGGAGGAAACTAGTCGAGGTTCTCGCGGAGCCACTTAATGGCGCCAGCGGGGTCGCGAGTAAGGTCGATATATTCCTTGCCGCGCGGGGCGAGCAGCTTAATGCCCAGACGATCGGTGTCGGCCTTCATGTCGTTGTAGTAGCTACGGACCTGCGGGGCAAGCACGATAACGTCGTACTGATCCATGATGGCAGTGTGCTGACCATAAGCGCCTGCGGAGGAAGCGATGTTCTCTCCGGTCTGCGCAGCACCTTCCTTGATGGCGTTGGCAAGCATGGCAGAGGTGCCGGCGCCGGCGCACAGGACGAGGACCTTCAGACCGTCGACATCCTTCTTAGCGGATGCGTCGGCTGCGGGCTCGGGCTGATCGGCGACAGGCTCGCTGTCGGCGGCAGCGGCGGTCGGCTCGACGGAAGCGGTAGTCTGTTCGACAGTGGGCGCAGAGGTGCTGGCGGCGATGGTGGCAGCACCATCGGACTCAAGACCCAGCTCGGCGGCGCGCTCGGCCTCCTGGTCGCAGAGCAGCTTATCGTATGCCTTCAAGAACGGTAGGTAGATGATGGCGTCCAGCAAGATGATGATCGCGACAAATACCAGGGCGATAAGCTGGAAGTTCGTGGTGATGAAGATGCCGATGGGGGCAGGGGTAGCCCAAGGCACCACGAAGGAGAAGCCGTTCATGCCCACGTTATCGATAAAGAACTTGGCAACACTCACGTTGACGCAGCCGGCGGCAACAAAGGGGATGAGCATGTAGGGGTTAAGGATCATCGGCGCGCCAAAGAGCAGCGGTTCGTTGACGGCGAAGGCAACAGGAACAATCGAGGCCTTACCGACGGCTTTGAGCTGCTTGGACTTCATAAAGAGAATCAGCAGAAGCGGCACGATGAACGTGGCACCGGTGCCGCCGAACTCACCCACGAGCGACATGTTGAAGGTGAGGGAATGGGCGGGGTGACCACCGGCCAGCAGAACCTGCAGATTCTCGGCCTGGTTGGCAAGACGGATGGGGTCGATGCCCGGCTGGACAATCGAAGGACCGTGGACACCGATGAACCAGAAGAACGCGGTGGCTGCCTGAATAAGGATGAGTCCGGGGTAGGTCTCTGCTGCAGTGAAGAGCGGGGAGAGCAGCTTGATGAGCAGCTCGGAGAACGGAACGCCCATGAGGTTGCGCACGACGACATCGATGATGCCGCAGATGATGACGGCGCCGCCAAAGGGGATGATGTCACGGAAGTTCTGAGCGATGGCGCCCGGGACCTCCTTGGGCAGCTTAATGGTCAGATCGCGAGAGACGCAGAATTTGTAGACCCACACGGTGATGAACGCGGCGATATAGGCCGAGAACAGACCGCGCGTGCCCATGCTGGTGCAGTCGAAGACCGAAAGCTCGGAGCCGTTGAACTTGGTGGTGAACTGCGTAACGGCGAGCAAAAGCATACTGCACTGGGCGGCCACCATGGTGGAGCCGTCGTTGAGCACCTTGCCGGCGGGCATGCGACGGTTCATGGAAGCCGTAAAGTTCTTGGCAGTGGTGCCGGCGACCATGATGCCCATGACGCCCATGGTGAAGTTGTACAGCTTGTTGCACCAGTCGATGAGCGGCTGGGGCAGCGTGATGCCGACTACGCCGGGAAGGGTGGCAATGAGCAGAAAGATCGAAGAGGTGAGGACGATGGGCATGCACCCAAGGAATCCGTCCTTAATAGCCTGGAGGTAGATGTTCCTCGAGATCTTCTCAAAGAACGGCTGATGCTTTTCGAGCATCTTTACGATGGCGTCCATAGAGCTCCTTTGCTACTTGATGCGCGATGCATGTGGATGGAACTGGTCGTCGATGGATGGTCAGGACTGCCCGGAAACCTTCCTGCTTAAGGAAGGCATTGCGAAATGACAACGTTGTCATTTCGTTAATGACAACGTAAGACATTTTTGGAAGAGCAACAAGGATATACGGGTGAGCGGTCGATATTGTTCGGTAAACGGTTGATTTATCAGTCAGGCAGGTAGTGTATGCTAGAACGCAAAAACAAGCGATGTAAAACCGACTGGAGAAGCAGTGGCAACGATGGACAAGAAAAATGTCTCAATGAATGATGTGGCGATTGCCGCTGGTGTTTCTCTCAAGACGGTTTCGCGCGTGATTAACGAGCCCGATAGCGTGCGAGAGTCGACACGCGATAAGGTTCATTCGGCCATGGAGGCGCTCGGGTTTCGAGCCAACTTTGCCGCGCGTTCGCTCAAGTTGGGCCGTTACGGGTGCATCGGCGTCGTGCTGTTCCACTTGTCGGGCGGTGCCGTGGACATGATCGACGGTATCGCCGATGCCGCCGAAGAGCGAGGCTTTGCTCTTACGATGATCAA
Organism: Collinsella sp.; assembly: GCA_048201615.1. GTDB lineage: Bacteria > Actinomycetota > Coriobacteriia > Coriobacteriales > Coriobacteriaceae > Collinsella. The sequence goes on along the minus strand of DBFBFY010000116.1, from coordinate 29,185 downwards.
AAAGCGGGCGGGGGAGAAGATGACCCTTGCCGAAGCGGCGCGTAGAATGTCGCAGCTCCCCGTCGACGGCATGATTTTCAACCTGCGCCAGATGGTCGATGACTTTGATACCTTTGAGGCGCCGAAAGACCTCAAGACGGTGATTATCACACCGATGGAACATCCTACCTGCTCTACCGTCAGTGACGACCAAGAGGGCGGCGCGCGCATGGCGTGCGAGTACTTCTTGAACCACGGGCACAAGAACGTGTACTTCGTCTCTGGTAAGAAAGAATCACTGTCGAGCCAGTGCCGTATGAAAGGTTGGCGAGCGGCACTCGAGGCACGTGGCATTGAGCCGCCCGAGCCTCTGCAAGGCGATTGGAATGCGGATAGTGGCTATGCCGCGGGCCTTGTGCTTGCCGATAAGCCCGATTGCACGGCGGTCCTCGCTGCTAACGACTGCATGGCAAACGGCGTGATGATGGCTCTACGTGACAAAGGGCTCAGTGTGCCCGACGACGTGTCCGTGATCGGCTTCGACGATGAGCTCTACAAGACGATTCCCAACTCGATTCTGACGTCGGTGAAGTTTCGCCACCGCGAGCTGGGCATCCGTGCGCTTAACGAGGTCGTCGCAGGTCTGGAAGCCCCGAGCTCCAGAAGCCGTACGCTCGTCTCGGGCGTGTTGGTCGAGCGTTCCAGCGTAAGGGATCTGCGGGCGTAGACGTGCTCGGCCTGCTCGTCTAAATCTGTAACAGGTGGGACCCGAAAACTCGGCTAGATGTTACAGATTTAGACAATTCGGCCCGGCTTATTCCGTTTGTCTCGATCTGTAACAGTTAGGAGTGAAATGACCAGCCAGGTGTTACAGATCTAGATTGATTGGATTGACCCATCTGTTTGTCTCGATCTGTAACATCTAAGCGGTCAAAAGCGCTCTACATGTTACAGATTGAGATTTTTGGCTTGGCCTGTGCGTTCACCTCGATCTGTAACAGCTGGGACCCAAAAACTCGGCTAGATGTTACAGATTAAGATGAACAGGAGGACGGGTGCGGTCTAAACAAAATGGCCCGCGCATCACGCATCGATGCACGGGCCATTTTTTTTTCTGCGAGCGGCAGGTGGCGTCAGCGTCTTATGCCTCGAGGTTTTCCTCGATCCAGGCGACGGCACCCTTGGGATCCTTAGTGAGGTCGATGTACTGTTTGCCCTTGGGCGACAGCAGCGTGATGCCCAGGCGGTCGGTGTCGGCCTTCATCTCGTTGTAATAGGTGCGAACCTGCGGAGCCAGGACGATGACGTTGTACTGGTCCATGATGGCGTAGTGGCTGCCGTAGGCACCGGCGTTGGCGGTAATGTCGATGCCCAGCTCGTCGGCGCCTTCCTTAAGCGCGTTGGCGAGCAGCGCAGAGGTGCCGGCGCCAGCGCACAGAACCAGAACCCTCAGATCCTTGCCCTTAAGGGCGGACGGAGCTGCGGAGGCCTCAGTGGCAGAAGCGGTCTCGACAACAGGAGCCTCAACGGCGGGGGCGGCAGCGGTCTTGACGGCCTTGGTCTCCTCGGCCTCTTCTTCGGCCAGGGTCTCGGCCTCCTGCTTGCACAGGACGTTGTCGTAGGCCTTGCAGAACGGGTAGTAGATTAAGAAGTCAACGACTAGCAGGACGACAACCAGGACCAGAGAGATCGGCTGGAAGTTGGTGTCGATGAAGGTGCCGATCGGTCCGGGGAGTGCCCACGGCATGGCATAGATAAAGCCGTTCATGCCCAAAAAGTCGATGAAGAACTTACCAATGAGGACGTTGGCCACGGGGGCAAACAGGAACGGGATCAGGAAGTACGGGTTGAGGATGATGGGCGCGGCGAACAGCAGCGGTTCGTTGACGGCGAACATCACGGGTACGACAGAGGCTTTGCCGACGGCCTTGAGCTGCTTGGAGCGCATAAAGAGCAGGAAGATGATCGGGACAATGAACGTGGCGCCGGTGCCGCCGAGTTCGCCGATGTAGTTACCGAAGTTCTCGGTCAGGGCGAGGGCGGGGTGACCGCCGGCCTGCAGCGTGGCGAGGTTGGTGGTGATGTTGCCAAACAGCGCGGCGTTGAGGGCAGGCTTAACGACCGAGGGGCCGTGGATGCCCATGAACCAGAACAGCGGGATCATGAACCAGATGAGGGCGAGGCCGGCGTAGGAATCGGCAGCGGCGAACAGCGGGCTCACCAGCGTGGAGATGACGTTGGCAAACGGGACGGCCAAGCAGGTGCGGCAGATAACGTCGATGACGGCGACAAACAGGATGGAGAAGCTGAAGGCGAAGATGTCGCGGAAGTTCTGGGCGATGGCGCCGGGGACTTCTTTGGGCAGCTTGATGGTGATGTCTCGCTTAATGCAGAAGGCATAGATGTTGACCGTGGCAAATGCGGCGACAAAGGAGCTCAGTAGGCCCTTGGTGCCCATGTTGTCGGTAAAGAACACCGAGACATCGGCGCCGTCGATCTTGGCACTCGTCTGGGTAACGGCCAAGATGAGCATAGCGCACATGGCGGCGACCATGGTGCTCGTGGCGTTGATGGCCTTGCCGGCAGGCATGCGGCGGTTCTTGGAGCCGGTCAGCGCGCTTGCGGTGGTGCCGGCGACCATGATGCCCACGACGCCCATCGTGAAGCTGTAAACCTTGTTGCAGAAGTTCACGACGTCGACGTTCCACCAGTCGGGCAGCGTAAAGCCGCCGACCGTGGCGACAACGCCCGGCAGGGTCGAAATAAGCAGGAAGACAGAAGAAGACAGGATGATGGGCATTGCTGCCAAAAAGCCGTCTTTAATGGCCTGAAGGTAGATGTTCTTAGAGACCTTGTCGAAGTACGGCTGACCTTTCTCCAAGAACTTAACGATCGATTCCATAGTTCACGCTCCTCTTTGCATGAAATCTTAATGGCATGGACGTTGAAAACCTATATGGTCTCCCGCTTGCTAAAAGCCCGGGTGCAGGCGGGGTCGGTCCCAGGGGGAGAGAGGGGAGCGGCTGGGTTTGTATCGCATAGGGCCGCTCCCCTCTCGGGGGAAAGCGAGGCGATGCGCTACTGCGCGTCCGCCATAGTGTCGGCGAGCTCCTTGTACCAGAGTGCCGACTGCTTGATGTAGCGTTTTTGCGTGTCGAAGTCGATGTAGAACAGGCCGTAGCGCTTGTTATAGCCGTTGGCCCACGAGAATTGGTCCTGCAGGCTCCAGATAAAGTAGCCCTGGACGTCGACGCCCTCGGCGCGCGCCCGGAGCACCTTCTCCATGTGCTGGTCGACAAAGTCGATGCGCTCGGGATCGGCGACGATGCCGTTTGCGTCGGGCTCGGGGTCCTTGTGGCCCAGGCCGTTTTCGGTGATATAGATGACGGGGAGGTTGGGATAGGTGGCGCTGATGTGCTTGAGCGTGTCGTAGAGGCCTTGCGGGTAGATGAGCCAATCCCAGTCGGTGGTGGGGATACCCGGCATATCGACCTGCTGCCCGACGCCCTTAAACTTAAAGCACGAGGTGCCCTTGTCTCCGGTGCCGTTAAAGCTGTTGGTGGACTCGCCATCGTAGGCGGCGATAAACGCCGACTGATAGTAGTTGAGGCCGAACATATCGTTGCGGGGCGCCGCCTTGGCGAGCTCCTCCATGTCGCTGTCCTCAACCGTAAGCGTGGCGTTGTTGGCACGCAGAATCTCGTTGATGAGTGAGAGGGTGCGCGCGGAGTAGTGACCCAGGAAGGCGCCGTCCATGATGAAGTCGGTGTAGAAGGCGTTGTACAGGTCGGCGGCGTGCTGGTCGGCGGGCGAGTCTGTGGCAGGATATGCCGGCGTCAGGACGTTGACCATGCCAATGCGTCCGCCCAGGTGCTCGGTCTCGTCAAGATCCTTATACAGGTTGACGGCGCGGGCGTGGGCAACGAGCTCGTTGTGCTGGCTCTGGATGCCGCTCGTCACATCAAAGTGATGGTTGGGCGGGAAGTTGCCTTGGATGTATTGGGAGTGCGAGAGGCTGATGAGCTCGTTGATGGTGAACCAATTCTTGACCTCGCGGAACTCGCGGAAGCAGAACTCGGCATAGCGCACATAGGCGTCGACGGTCTTGCGGTTGAGCCAGTCGCCCTGGTTGAACAGGGCGGCGGGGGAGTCAAAGTGATGCAGGGACACATAGGGCTCGACGCCATACTTTTTGCAGCAGGCGAACAGCTCGTGGTAGTGCTTAACGCCCTCGGCGAGGGGCTCGGCATCGTCGCCGTTGGGGAAGATGCGGGTCCAGGCGATGGACACACGGATGGCGTTGAGTCCATGCTCGGCAGAAAGGCGGATATCCTCCTCGTAGCGGTTGTAGAAATCACTGGCCGGGTCGGGCAAAAAGCGACCCTGGGCGACAAGGTAATCGTCCCACATGGTCTTACCCTTGCCTGCCACCTTCGTGGAACCTTCCGTTTGGTACGCGGCGGTTGCGGCGCCCCAAACAAAGCCCTTCGGCAGCTGCTGTACGCGGTTTAGCAAAGACATATGCATACACCCTCTCGTCTCGCTGTTCGATATTGTGCGTTTGCGCTCAGGAGGCTCCCTGGTTAGCGTTCAGCGGTGAAAAAGCCCGATAAACACTATCTTAAAATGATTAGAACCAAAATGAGCACGTGAACATTTGACAATGAGCACGTTAACATCCGGCTGGGATGTATAGAAACAAAACAACTTCAAACAGCCGCGAACGGTTGTATTTGTTCGGTAAGCGGTTTTGATTGACAGAAGTTTTCATGTTGTGGTATATGGCTCGGGTATCATGAGCACGTTATCGATGTATGTACGATGCGCCATGGGCGCGGGGAATAGTTGGGAAGCAGGTTAGCGTGGAAGGCATGGCTCAGCAGACAAGGAATGGTCATTCGGCGAGCGCGGCAGAGGTTGCGGCGCTCGCTGGCGTGAGCCGCCAGACTGTGTCTCGCGTGGTCAACGGTATGCCCAACGTGACGGAAAAGACGCGCAAGCGTGTGCTGGCCGCCATGGAAGAGCTGGGCTTTCGTCCCAATTTTGCTGGAGCGGCGTTGCGCGGCGGGTCGTATCGTTCTATTGGCCTGTGCATGTACAACATCACACGTGTCGGTAACCTGGCGACGCTCGAGGGTATCATGCAAGCGGCGCGCGAGCACGATTTTGCCGTCACTATGATCGAGATGGGCGGCGACAAGCCCTATACACTTGCCGATGCCTCGCGCCGCATGGTCGAGCGACCCGTCGACGGCATGATTCTCAACATGAACCGCATGGCTCCCGATTTTGAGGAGTTTGTTCCCCAGCCGGGAGTGCGAACGGTCATCCTGTCCATGTATGCGCATCCGCGCTGCACGACGATCGACTCCGACCAGTATGGTTCGTGCGAGCTGTTGACCAATTATCTGCTGGAACATGGTCACTCGAATATGCGGTTTGTGGCGGGTCCGGAAAACTCGATTTCCTCGCGTTTTCGTGAGGCCGGTTGGCGCGATACGCTGGGTCGTGCTCATGTCGATGCCGCTCCGATGCTGCGTGGCGATTGGAGTGCGGACAGTGGGTACGCCATGGGCGAGCGGATTGCGGCCGAGGTGCTTGCCGGCGGGTCGCAGGCGCCGACTGCCGTGCTTGCGGCAAATGACCAGATGGCGCTGGGCGTTATCGCCGCGCTCGAGAACGCGGGCCTGTCCGTGCCCGACGACGTGAGCGTGGTTGGTATCGACGACGCACTCGAGGGACTTGTTCCTCACAATCGGCTGACGACGCTGCGATTTGATTTGCGCGGTGTCGGTAAGCTTGCGTTTGAGGCGGCGATTGGAGAGAGCTCGTCTATCGAGGCGATTCATGTGCCGAGTACGCTGGTCGAACGCTCGACTGTTAGGGACATACGGGGTTAGGTCCTACTCCGTTTGTCTCGATTTGTAACAGGTAGACGGTCAAAAGCGGGCTACGTGTTACAGATTTAGATTCTTCGGAAAGAGCAATCCTGTTCGTCTCAATCTGTAACAGCTAGGACCAAAAAACTCGGCTAGATGTTACAGATCGAGACAAACGGCTCCCGACCAGCCCAAAAACAAAAAGACCGGGGGCGGCGCGCCGTGTGACGTGCCGCCCCCGGCTGAGAAATGGGGACAGGTTGTGTGAGCGGGCAACCCCGCCAGCCACTAGTCCAGACGACGGGTCTGCGCCACGTGCTTGTACCAGTAGGCGCTTGCCTTGGGCGTGCGCTTCTGGGTTTCAAAGTCAACGTAAAAGAAGCCGTAACGCTTGTTGTAGCCATTGGTCCAGGAGAACTGATCCTGCAGGCTCCACAGGAAGTAGCCGCCCACGTTGACGCCCACCTCCATGGCCTTGAGCAGCCAACGCAGGTGCTGCTCGATGTAGTCGATGCGCGGCTGGTCGTCCACAAAACCGTCCTTGTAGGGGTCCTTGTAGCCCATGCCGTTCTCGGTGATGAAGATCTGCTTGTAGTTGGGGTAGCGCTGCTTAATGTAGACGAGCAGATCGAACAGGCCCTCGGGATAGATGATCCAGTCCCAGTCGGTGGTGGGGATGCCAGGCTTGTTCACATGCTCGCCAATGCCCTTAACGCGCCAGCGGCCGGTGCCCTTCTCTCCCGTACCGTTGTGGTGCAGGTCGTTTTCGCCATCGTAGGCCTTCAAGAAGCGGCACTGGTAGTTGTTAACGCCCAGGTAGTCGTTGTAGAGCGCGGCCTCGCGCATGATATCCAGATCCTCGTCCAAGATCTCGATGGTGCCGCCCGAGACGGCGGCCAGGCGGTTGGCGCACTCGAGGGTGTCGGGCGCGTAGTCGCCGCGGAAGGTGGCGTCGAGCAAGAACTGGTTTTGCAGCACGTGCTCGTTGTTGGCGGCTTTGATGTCGGCGGGGTCGTTCTCGTTGAGCGGATACTTAAACTCCAGCGACTGAATGACGCCAATCTTGCCCTTAAAGCCGCCGTTGTGGAAGGCCAGCACTGCCTTGGCGTGGGCGAGCATCATGTTGTGCTCGCACTGGAAGGCCTCGGCAAGATGCGCCTTGACGCCACCGGGGAAGGTGCCCTCGATGTAGGTGTTGGAGGCGTCGGCCCAGATCTCGTTAAAGGTGAACCAGTAGGTCACCTGGTCGGCGTACTCCTTAAAGCAGAAGGTGGCAAAGTCCACAAAGGCGTCGATGGTCTCGCGGTTGAGGAAGTCGCCCTTCTCAAAGAGAGGAAGCGGCGTGTCAAAGTGATGCAGCGTGACGAACGGCTCAACATGGTGCTTATGGCACTCGGCGAAGAGATCGTGGTAGAACTGGACGCCCTCGGGGTTGATTTCGCCGGTACCGTTGGGGAAGATGCGGCTCCAGGCGATGGAGAGGCGAATGCCGTTGATGCCAAACTCTTCGCACAGCTCCAAGTCGACGGGGTACTGGTTGTAGAAGTCCGAAGCGGGATCGGGGGAAAAGCGCCCCTGGGCCTCCAGGAAGTCGTCCCAGGCAACCTTGCCCTTACCGTGGGTGCGGGTCTCGCCCTCTACCTGGTAGGCAGCGGTGGCGCCGCCAAAGACAAAGTCCTCGGGAAACTGCGTAGGCGGGTTGGTGACGCTAGCAGGGTTAACGGACATGATGATCCAATCGTCTAAATCGAAGGGCCAGCCGGTCTTGGATGGTCGGCTGGCCCTGAGCGTTACTTACTTCGAGAGTTGCTCGGAGACGAAGGCGAGAGACTTATCACCGTTCTGGGAAAGCTCGATGTACTGCTTACCGCGGCAGGCGACGCACTTGTTGCCCACGCGCTCGCAGTCCTTCTGCAGGTCGGCCAGGTAGCTTGCGGCCTGCGGGGCCAGGACGACCAGATCGAAGTCGGGGAGCATGTCCACGTGGTTGCCATAGGCCTCGGCAGCGGTCTCAAGATTGATGCCGCGCTCCTTGGCGGCCTTGGCCAGCGCGTTGGCGAGCAGGCCCGAGGTACCGCCACCCTGGCAGAGCACGAGTACGCGCTTGCCGTTGAGGTCGCTGGCGGTCGTAGTCTCAGTGGCGACAGCGGCGGGAGCGTCGGCCTTCACGGCCTCGGCAGCAGCGCCGGCGGCAACGCTCTTGGCGTCAGCCTTGCCCTGGAAGGCATCGTTGAGCTTGGCGGCCTTCTCGGCGTTCTTGGCGGCGAGCTCCTCTTGGGAGATCTCGGCCTCCTCGGCGCACTTCTGGGCGTCATAGGCACGGAAGAACGGGTAGTACAGAACGAAGTCGACGACCAGGATAAGGGCGAGCATCACAAAGGCGAGCGGCTGGAAGCCCAGGCCCATGATGGTACCGATGGGGCCGGGGACGGTCCAGGGCAGGGTGTACATAAAGCCGTTCATGCCCAAGAAGTCGATAAAGATCTTGAGGATCCAGATGTTGGCGATCGGGGCAAAGACAAACGGGACAAAGAAGACGGGGTTGAGCACGATGGGTGCGGCGAACAGCAGCGGCTCGTTGACGGCAAAGCACACGGGAACGATAGCGGCCTTACCGACGGCACGCATCTCCTGGGACTTGGCCAGGAAGCAGAACATAAAGACCAGGACGAGCGTGGCGCCGGTGCCGCCCATGCAGACGACGAAGTACTGGGCACCCTGGGTCAGGACAGCGGAAGCGTGCTGGCCAGCCTGGAATGCGGCCAGGTTGTCGGTCATGTTGGCAACAAGGGCGGCGGCGATGGCGGGCTCGACGATCGAGGGGCCGTGGACGCCGACGAACCAGAACAGGCTCATGGCGCCGTAGATCACAGCGAGGCCGATGTAGCCATCGGCAGCGGTGAACAGGGGCTGGAACACTTGGATGACGCCCTGGGCAAAGCAGAAGCCAAAAGCAGCGCGGAAGGCGATGTCAAAGACCCAAAAGACGGTGATGCAGACGGAGAAGGGGATGATGTCCTTAAAGGTCTGCGAGATGTTGGGCGGAACCTGCTCGGGCATCTTGACGGTGATGTTGCGCTTAATGAAGAACTTGTAGATGATGCCGGTCACAAACGCAGCGATAAAGGCGGTCAGCAGGCCTTTGGAACCAAGGTAGGTGGTGTTGAAGCCGCTGGCAGCGTCCGTGGCGATCGTGTCGCTCGAAAGGAGCAAGAAGCCGATGATGGCCGCGCACATGCACGAGATGAAGTTGATCTGGTTGTTCTTGGGCAGATCGCGGTTCTGAGCGTCGGCGAAGTGCTTGGCCGTGGTGGCGGCACAGGCGATGGCCAGGATGCCCATGGAGTAGTTGTAGCACTTCCATAGGGCGTTGTTGATGTCATCGGGCCAGTAGAAACCCCAGATATTGGGAACCGAGGCTACCAGGCAGAAGATGGACGAGAAGATGATGATGGGGATGACGGAGATAAAACCGTCGCGGATCGCCTTGAGGTACTTGTTGCGGGCGATCGCGTTGAAAAAGGGCTGCCCCTTTTCGATGATGGCGATGAGTTGCTCCATGCAAAGCTCCTAAGAGTCGGTGGGTTGGCAACGATGGTAGCTTTTGACGTTTGGTTGCCAAAATGTTGACGTTGCCATTTTGCGACACAAAATAAGACGCGAACCGATGGCCCCTGTGCCTGTGGACCGTCGATTCCTTGCGCGTAAACGTTTGAGCCGCCCGGTGGCTCTGTGTTTGCACAATGGCAACGTTAACATTTGAGCGACAAAAGCCGTTCGGGGAAGCAAAAATGTCGGTGAACGGTAGGTTTTGGGTGGTGAGCGTATGGTGGGGGAGGCGTTAGATATACTTGAAGACGTTTCATTTGACTGCGTAGGGTGCCACCAATGGCATCGTTGACATAGAAAGATCGACCTATGGCCGCTGTTAAAAAATCGGTATCCGTCAAAGACGTGGCGCGCCTCGCGGGCGTCTCGGAGCAGACGGTCTCGCGCACCGTGCACGATTCGCCCAGTGTGCGCCCCGAGACCAAGGAACGCGTGCGTGCCGCCATGCGCGAGCTGGGGTATCGCCCCAATTTTGCCGGTCGATCGCTGCGCCGTGGCAAGTTTAAGACCGTCGGCGTCGCCATGTTCAACATTACCGGTACCGGCAACCTCGACCGTATGGAGGGCTTTGCCGCCGCGGCCGACAAACATGGCTATGCCATCACCCTCACTAAAGTAGATGGGCATCCGTATACCCTCGAGAGCGCATCGTCGCGCATGAGCGCGCTGCCGGTAGACGGCATGGTCGTGATCATGAATCGCATGCCGGCGGACTTTGGCACCTTCGAGCCGCTGCCCGGCATGCAGACGGTGCTCGTTACGATGCTGGAGCACCCGCTCTGTTCAACGGTCGATAACGACCAGTTCGATTGCTCGCGCCAGGTGGTCGAGTACTTGCTGGGGCGGGGGCACAAAACCGTGCACTTTATCTCGTGTCCCGAGCGCTCGCTTTCGGGCATGCGGCGCGAGGAAGGCTGGCGCGAGACATTGCGCGCGCATGGAATTGAGCCGCCGCGACTCGTCCGTGGGGATTGGACGGCACAGAGCGGATATGCTGCCGGTCAGGCTCTGGCGGACGATCCGACCTGTACGGCCATTTATGCTTCCAACGATGCCATGGCATACGGCTGCATTCGCGGGCTCGAGTCGTGCGGAAGGCGTGTGCCCGAGGACGTGAGCGTGGTGGGTGTTGATGACAGCCTGGGCGATATCGTGCCCGACCGTCGCCTGACCACGGTGCGCTTTGACAACAAGCGCGTCGGCATGTGGGCGGTCGACAAGATTGCCGGCGCCGATGGGGGTGCGTCTGGCGTGGAGCACATGCTGATCCCCGGTGTGCTTGTAGAGGGCGATACGGTGCGCGATTTGTGTTAGGGTGCGGTCCTGTTTGGGTTGCCGATAATTGTGTTTGATATTGTTCAGATTGGTTTAAAAACCGTTCACGGGCGAAAAGTGACCGTTCATAGCTCGAAATTACGTTTTGAGCTGTTCTTTTTTGTTTGAATGTTATTGTTTCTGTCATACACAACGCAGCGCGTATGCCCGGACGCGATGCTCTCCATTGGTTCATATGTGAAAGGAACGCAATATGGCAACCAAAGAAGAAATCTCGATGGTTGGATTCGAGATCGTCGCATACGCAGGTGACGCCCAGACCGATCTGCTTGCAGCGCTCGATGCTGCTCGCGAGGGTGACTTTGAGAAGGCCGAACAGCTGCACAAGGATGCCAGCGATGCGCTCATCGGTGCCCACGACACGCAGACCAAACTGCTTTCGCAGGAGGCCGGCGGTGGCGAGATGGAGATGACCTTCATCATGGCTCACGCTCAGGACACTCTCATGACCACTATGATCCTGGAGAAGCAGACCCGCTTTACCATCGATGCCTATAAGCGCATCGCCGAACTCGAGGCCAAGCTCGCCTAACGAGCCCTCACAACCAAGTCCCCTTCCAAAAGCTCTGCCGCTACCCGCGGCAGGGCTTTTTCTGTCCTCCTCTAAGTTGCGGTGAAATAGGGACTGAATAGGGGCCGACGGGCGCAAAACAATCCCTATTCCACCGCAACTCATCCGGAGATAGTCATTGGGGACAGTCTTGGTGCGCTCCGTTCGTCCTCCCGTTCGATTTTTGCTCGGTGGGTATACTTCCTTTCGCATTAAACGCCGGACTGAGGAGGTATCCAAATGCCGGATAACGGGTCAATACAAAAAAGAGACGCGCACGAGATGGCTCATGGGCGTCCTGTCCAGATAACCGAGCATACGACGGTAACCGAGCTGCAGCCCAGTCTGTCCGATGTCGTGTGCACAAACAAAAAGCTGCAGATTGGCTTTATCGTTGCGCTCGTGGTCCTGGCACTGCTGTCGGGCTTTGTTGCTCGTCCGCATTTCGCCGATACCAAAACTTGGGACTCTACCATCGAGGTCATCGACCAAAAGAAGGGCAACGTTTTGGCGCTCACGGCTTCATGCGTTGCTCTGTCTGCGGGTATTACCGCGCTGCCGGGTGATACGGGAACGCCGGTTGCCGAGCAGCTCGCACAGCTTTCGGGCAACCTTGGTATCGTGCTTGCCGTGCTATACCTAGAGAAATATTTGCTCACGATTTTGTGGTCGGTTGGCCTGGGCATCTTAATCCCGTTTGCGTTGGTGCTCTTTGCGGTGTCGCTCGGCATTCACGGGCGCTGGAGCACGAGCGCGGTCATTCGCCGCGTGGCAACGCGTGTGCTGGTGGTCGCCATAATTGGCATGGCGTTGGTGCCTGCAAGCGTTTGGGTGTCGCAGAAGGTCGACGAAACGTATCGCGTTAGCATCGAGGCGGCCGAGCAAAAGGCGGCCGACGCTGCGGGTACGGCAAATAGCGATAGCTCCAAAGCAAGCAAGAAAAAGACCGGGTCCACAGAGTCCAAGAACGTGCTTGAGCAGCTTGCCGACGGTGCCTCGAGCCTGGTCACGTCGGTGACCAGCGGCGCCAAGCAGATGACCGACGAGATCGTGCAGCAGGTGACCGATCTGATTGAAGGCGTCATCGTGATGATCGTGACTTCGTGCGTTATCCCGCTGCTGGTGCTCGTGGCGTTTCTGTGGCTGGGCCACACCCTGCTGGGGATCGATATCTCCGGTCCCGCGAACTATCTGACGGGCCGCTTTCTGAGTGCTCCGTCCAAGCACGCCAAAAAGGGTGGGCAGTTCGAGTAGCTAAGACAGCTGTATATACCGGGGAATACCGCCGAAGGGCGGCCGAGACACGTTCTTGGCCGCCCTTTTGTTTGTTGAACACATGGTCGCTACGTCCGCGCCCGGTTCAAACGGTCAGCAATCATCCGTGAACGGTATTTGTTCAAAAAGAACAAAGATAAACAAATAGTTGTTGCAGTTACTGTTCGAATATGTTCAAATAAACATGAACAGTGAAGAACCGCACATTCAGATGCCCGGACCTGAACGCGATTCAACACTTCCAAACAGAAACTACGCACCTGCGTATCTCTCAAGGAGGATGTCATGAGGGTTGTAATCGCTTCCGATGCCGACGGTATGTCGATGAAGGAGTCCATCAAGGAGATGCTCATCGCCGACGGTCACGAGGTCGTCGACTATTCCGAGACCCCTGCCGCGGACTTTGTCGATTCCGCGACCGCCGTTGCCAAGGACCTGCTGGAGCACAAGGATTCCCAGGGCTTCGCATTCGATAAGTACGGAGTCGGCTCCTATATGGCCGCCGTCAAGATTAAGGGCATGGTCGTCGCCAATATTTCCGACGAGCGTTCCGCCTACATGACCCGCGAGCACAACGGCTCGCGCATGGTCACCATGGGCCCGGGCGTTGTGGGCACCGAGGTCGCCAAGAAGATCGCCCACGAGTTCCTGCGCGCCCAGTACGCCGGCGGCCGTCACCAGATCCGTGTCGACATGCTCAACAAGATGGCCTAACGAGAGCCACCGAGAACTCGAACTTCTACCTCAACTTGTGAATTCAGACGAAAGGACGTTCTGATGAAGAAGACCATCGCAATCGGTTGCGACCATATCGTTACGGACGAGAAGATCTATCTGGCCGACCGCCTGGAGCAGGCTGGCTATAAGGTGCTCGACTGCGGCACCTACAGCCACACCCGTACGCACTATCCCATCTACGGTAAGGCCGTGGGCGAGGCTGTTGCCAGCGGCAAGGCCGACTTTGGCGTGGCCCTTTGCGGCACCGGCATCGGCATCACCAACGCCGTCAACAAGGTTCCCGGCGCCCGCTGCGCCCTGGTTCGCGACATGACCTCTGCCCTGTATGCCCGTCGCGAGCTCAACGCCAACATCGTGGGCTTTGGCGGTAAGATCACCGGCGAGTTCCTGATGGCCGATATCATGCTTGCCTTCCTGGAGGAGCCCTACGAGAAGACCACCGAGCACGATGCCCTGATTGCCAAGATCGATGCCTGCAATAAGGCCGACGCCGAGGCTCAGGCTGACCCGCACTTCTTTGACGAGTTCCTCGAGAAGTGGGACCGCGGCGAATACCATGATTAGCGGGTATCCGGCGTAATTAACTAGTCCGTTGACGGCTCGCGTTTCTGTGATGGGGCGCGGGCCGGTTTGCTATCAGCCCAATTGGCCCAGCGGGCTGGAAGTGCATTGTTCTTTTGTTTGCGGCGCTGCCTCATTACCTTTCTGCTAAAGGCACGACGTTCACAATGGATCGTGCGAGATGATATGTGAAGGAGAAGATTCCCATGGAGTTTGTTCTTGATAACGGCTCTGTCCGCATTGCGTTGAGCACGGCTGGCGGATCGTTCACTTCTATTACGGCCAACGGCCGTGAGTACCTGTGGCAGGGTGACCCGGCGGTCTGGTCGGGCCAGGCACCCATTTGTTTCCCGATCTGCGGCGGCCTTCGTGACGGTCGCGCAATGACCATGGGCGGCCGCGAGGTTAAGCTCGCCCGTCACGGCTTTGCTCGCAAACAGGAGTGGAAGCTCGAGGAGCAGGGCGACAACATGGTCGCGCTGAGCCTAAGCTCTGCCGACCATGCCGAGTTGCTCGAGCAGTACCCGTATCCGTTTAAGATCGTTGCTCGTTACACGATCGATGCGGCTAAGGTGGCCGTGTCGTACGAGGTGACCAATGAGGGCACCGAGGACATGCCGTTCTTTGTGGGTGGCCACCCTGGCTTTAAGTGCCCGCTTGACGAGGGCGAGTCCTATGACGACTACGAGCTCCATTTTGATCAGCGCGAGGCCGCCGAGCTCTGTACTGCCGTTCCTTCGACGGGTCTGATTGATGTTGAGCATCGCAGCAAGAACCCCATGATCGACCAGAACCTGCCGCTGACCCACGAGCTCTTCGACTTCGCGGAGACCATCTTTGACGTGCTCGAGAGCCGCGTGGTTACGCTGACCAAGAAGACCGAGGACAAGGGCGTGCGCCTGACGTTCCCCGATATGCCGTACCTGATTGTGTGGAGCAAGCCCGAGGGCGACTTTGTGGCCGTGGAACCGTGGGGCGGCCTGTCCACCTGCTCCGACGAGGACGATATTCTGGAGCACAAGCGCGGCTGCCTGGTGGCCAAGCCGGGGGAGACCGTCACCCGCGGCTTTGAGATCGAGATCCTTTAACGAGCTATCGTATGTTTGGGGCTGCGCGTGTCGTGCCCCGGAAACAGGAGTTCAATATGATTCTGACCGTTACCATGAACCCGTCGATTGATACGCGCTATCAGCTCGATAAGCTGATCATCGACGATGTTAACCGTGTGACGCCCGAAAAGACCGCTGGCGGCAAGGGCCTCAACGTGAGCCGTGTGCTGCTGCAGTTGGGCGACGATGTGCTCGCGACCGGTCTGCTCGGCGGTCACATGGGTGCCTATATGGCCGAGCTCATGGATGCCGACGGCGTCAAGAACGACTTTGTGCCCATCGCCGGTGAGACGCGCATTTGCTTGAATATTCTGCACGAGGGCAATCAGACCGAGCTGCTGGAGAGCGGCCCGCAGATCGCCCCGGCCGAGCTCGAGGCCTTTACGGCCAAGTTTGCCGAGCTTGCAGCGAAGGCGGACGTTGTGACGCTTTCGGGCTCGCTGCCGCGTGGCGTCGATGCCGGCTACTATGCCGAACTCGTCAAGATCGCCGAGGAGGCGGGCGCCAAGGTGCTGCTCGACACCTCGGGTGCATCGCTGGAGGCCGCGCTGGAGTCCGACGCTATGCCTGAGCTCGTAAAGCCCAACCTGACCGAGATTAACGGCCTGCTGGGTACGTCCTTTACGACCGATGATGTCGATGCTCTGCGCGAGGCGCTTGCCGCCGATGACCGTTTTGCCGGTATCCCCTGGGTTGTCGTTTCGATGGGCGCTGCCGGTTCGGTGGGCTTCCATGAGGGCCGCGCGTTCCGCGCCAAGACGCCCGCGATTGCGGCTGTGAACGCGACGGGTTCCGGCGACTCGACCATCGCCGGCTTTGCACATGCCATTGCTGCTGGAGCCGACGACGTCACGGTGCTCAAGACCGCCAATACCTGCGGCAAGCTCAACGCCATGGATCCCAAGACCGGCCACCTGGTCATGGACCGCTGGGACGAGGTCTACAACAGCGTTGTCGTGACTGAACTGTAGGGTTACGCGGTTTTATCAAACCGCGTAACGGCGCGACGCTGCAAACGCCCCTAAGCGGCAATCTGACGTTCAATCGTCGGGCATGACCAAAAGGTCAATGCCCTCCTCATTCACGTCACCTTGCTCGCTTAGGGGCGTTTTCGCTTTCCGTTCTCTACCTGCGATGGCCGTAACGCCGGCATATCGTAAGTTGCGGTGAAATAGGGATGGTTTGGCGGCTTTAAAGCCTTTAACAGTCCTTATTTCACCGCAACTCGTTGAGGCGGCGGGGTCCCACTGCCGGCACTTGGGGACGTTCCTTTTAATATGAGCAGGACATTGTCAAGAGGCAAAATCGGGCCTGGCCCCAACGATATGGGGTCAGGCCCTCTCCCTATATCAGCCCGTCCGCGGCGACCTCGGCGTGTCTTACCGACGCTCGTCTTTGCAGTTTAATATCCGCCCGCGGCGATCTCTCGCTGGGCAATCCGTTGCTACGGCTGAGGCTTCTACGTCGAACCGACAGTCTGTGCACGCGTGTGGCGCCCTGGGCGCTCGCAGAAAAGGGACCTGAGGTTCGCCTCAACGGCTTCGGATCGAACCGCTTCCGGGGTGACTGGCTTATGTGCGGGGGACCGCCCCCTACGCCTCCTCGGCCATGAGGCCGACCGCCCACACCCAGCAGGCGAGCTCGCGCGCCGTGGCCACGTTCGCCTTGTTGCCGTGGACCCCGCGCGCGAGCAGCGCCTCCCGCCTCTCGACCAGCCTCCGCACGCCCTTGGCGGCATGCCTGCGGGCGCCCCGGTCCGGGGCCTGGCCCTTGGCGAGGCCCTTCGGCCGCCCCGAGCACGTCAGGTAGTGCCACGCGGCCTCGACCAGCGTCTTCCTCAGGTGCTTGTTGCCGGCCTTGGTGATCGCGCCCCTGCGGTCGCTCTCCCCGCTGGAGTGCTCGGAGGGCGTCAGGCCGACCCACGCCGCGAACGAGCGGGCATTCCTGAACCTCGAGAACTCGCCGGCCTCGAACACGAGGTCGGCGGCGGACGCGGTGTCTACGCCCTTGAGGCAGCGGAGGGAGTCGACCCTCTTCCTCCACCTGGGCTTGCGGGCCTCGGCCTCGACGAGCCCCTCGAGCCTCGCCTTCTCCTCCGCCGCCCGCCTGACCGCGTCGACGTAGTAGGCGAGCACGTCGTTGTCGGCCCTCTCCGCGAACCTTATCGACTCGATCCAGGACCAGTGCGCCCGGGTCCAGTTGCCCTTCCTGCGGCCGGTGGGCGTCCTCTCGTCGAAGGCGAGCCCGTGCCTGAGCAGGAACTTGGAGAGCCGCTGCTTCGAGCGCGAGAGGTCGTCCCTCGCGTCCTCGAGCGCCCTGGTCAGGTCGCGGGCGGCCTCGCACTCGTCGTCGGGGACCCACACCTCGACCACGTTGCCGACCGACAGCATGCGGGCGAGGAACTCGGCGTCGTTGCGGTCGTTCTTCCTGCGCCTGTCCGCGCTGGGCTTGATCATCTTCGAGACGGCGCCGACCGCGCAGTCGACCCCCAGGCCGGAAAGCCTCTTCTGCAGGTCGAAGCCCGTGACCCCGGACTCGTACACGCACCTGGCCCTGGGGTCCACGGAACGGACCCACTCCGCGACGGCGCCGGCGTCGTAGCCGAAGGTCGCGGCACGTACCTCCCCGGTCATGACGTCGAGGGAGACGGCCTTTATCGAGCGGGCGTGGACGTCGAGGCCGATGAAGGTGGTAGTATCGAGCATGGGAGCCCCTTCCATGAATGCGGCGTGGCCGCCACGGTTGGATTAGACACTCACCATTGTCGGCCTAATCCGCGGTCTTTCATGCAGCAGGGGCTCTCAATGTTTTTATGTCCTGCTCATATCGTCTGTGCCGGCACTTTGGGACACTCCTTAGCTAGAAGATCCGGCGCAGGTCTCCGCGGTTGAGCGCTTCGTCGAAGAGGTGCTTGAACACCGCGCTGCCGTGCAGGCCGTCGTGCTCGAACTCGTTGGTCACCCAGGCATGCGAGTTGCCCACGCGGCTGAGCGTATCGAGCTGCATGCCCGAATCGACGTACATATCGTCGAAATACACCGCGGCCTGGAGTGGCACCTCGTTGCAGGCTAGGCGCTGCGGGTCGTAGATCTTGTCCCAGCTGGTGTCTTCCATCAGCAGGTCCATGGCGGGCTTAAACGGCATAAGCTCGGGCATCTGCTCAAACATCCACGGGAACATGGCCTCGCCGGTAAACATGAGCGGGCGCGCGAGTGTGTCGAACTCGGCACGATGGGCCTTCTCCTCTGCTGCGGCCCAGCGAATGGGCATGGTGTCGCCGTCGGCGTAGATAAACTCCTGCAGCGTCCAGTACAGCGGGTTTGTACGCGTGTTGGTGCGCTCGAAGGCGCGCATCAAAAAGCTGTCGGATACCGAGGAGCCGCAGCTAAGCGTACCGTCGCCAGTAACAAACGCGTGATCGATAATCCAATGCATGCGCTCAAAGCTCGGCTTCATGCCAAAGTCGCTGCCCATGAGCTGTAGGCGCTCGACCGTCATCGGCGAGCCGTCGGGCAGCACGGGCTTCTGGGCCTCGAGCGCATCGGCCAGGGCTGCCACGCGGTCGACGTCAGCGGGGTAGCGGTCATAATACTGCTGCGTCTTGGCGGCCATGCGCGGGAAGGTGTGCGCGTAGACCTCGCTTGCGCTCGCTGGCACGTGTGGAATGCCGCCGCAGGTAAAGCTTGCCGCCACGCCTTCGGGGAAGAGCGACAGATAGCTCAACGTCAAAAAGCCGCCGTAGCTCTGGCCGAGCGTGACCCAGGGCTTGCCGCCAAAGCCCACCAGACGCAGGTACTCAAAATCGCGCACGATGGAGCTGGCGAGGTGGCGCTTGAGGAAGTCGGCCTGCGAGCGTGCTGTATCGGCGCCGGCGGCCGTTGCGCGATCACCCAGTGCCTTGATCGTGCGTCCGTCCACGCAGCTACTGCGTCCGGTGCCGCGCTGGTCGGGAAGGACCACACGGAAGTGCTTGACGGCCTCCTCGATCCAGCCGTCGCTTGTAGGCGACAGCGGACGCGGGCTCTCGCCGCCGGGGCCGCCCTGCAAAAACAGGAGCAGCGGCAGATCGTCGTTGATGCGGTCGGGCGCGCAAACCACGCGGTAGAAGAGCTTGATGCTCTCGGGCGCGCCGGCGATTGGTGCCGGCATAGCGCCGCGGCGCATGGTGCTGCCGACGGCCAGGAGCATCGGCTCCAGGCCGCGCCAGTCAAGGGGGACGTCGATGCTGTGGTCCTCGACGTAAAGGCCGGGGACGTGGTACGAAGTGATGAGGGCCATGTGAGTCTTCCGTTCGTTGCGGTGTTTCGGGTTGACCAATTCTACCGCCGCGGGCGAGGCCATGCGCAAATCGGCTACCATGGTTGCAAACTTCTAGGAGAAAGGGCCGCCCATGTCGGTCGATATAGCCACGTATGTCCACGATCTTGCCGTTGCCGCCAAGGCAGCGTCGGCCTCGCTTGCCACGGCGAGCGATGAGCAGCGCCAGGAGGCCGTGCGCGCCATGGCCGCAGCACTGCGCAACGGTGTCGACTCCATCGTCGCCGCCAACGAGCTCGATATGTCCGCCGCGCGCGATGCGGGCACTTCGGCCGGTCTGCTCGACCGTCTGCTGCTGACGCCTGAGCGCGTCGAGGGCATGGCCGCCGGTTTGGAGAAGCTCGCCGAGCTGCCCGATCCCGTCGGCCGCGTGCTCGACCACCGCGTGCTTGCGAGCGGTGTGGACCTGACCCGCGTGAGCGTGCCGTTGGGCCTGGTCGCCATGGTCTACGAGGCGCGCCCCAACGTGACGGCCGACGCCGCAGGCATCTGCATCCGTACCGGCAACGCCTGCATTCTACGCGGCGGCTCGCTGGCCTATCACTCGTGTGCCATGATCGCCGAGCTGCTGGCCGATGCGCTCGAGGCCAAGGGCTTCCCGCGCGAGGCCGTGTCGATGATCGAGTCCACCGACCGCGAGGCCACTGGCGAGCTCATGAAGCTCCGCGGTATCGTCGACGTACTCATTCCGCGCGGCGGTGCAGGCCTGATCCAGCGCTGCGTGCGCGAGTCGCTTGTGCCGGTGATCGAGACGGGCACGGGCAACTGCCACATCTACGTGCATGAATCCGCCGACTTTGATAAGGCGCTCAACATTATCGTCAATGCCAAGACCCAGCGCGTAGGCGTGTGCAATGCCGCCGAGTCGCTGCTGGTCGACCGTGCCGTTGCTGATCGCTTCCTGCCCGCAGTCGTTGCCGTGCTGCACGACCACGGCGTACTGATTCACGGCGACGAGGCCACGTGCGCCGCATGCGCCGACGCTGGGCTTGCCGAGGGCGACAACTACGTCGCCGCGACTGAGGAGGACTGGGGTCGCGAGTACCTGGCGCTCGAGATGAGCGTGAAGGTCGTGGCAAACGAGGACGAGGCCATCGCACACATCAATCGCTACGGCACGATGCACTCCGAGGCCATCGTTGCCGAGGACACGGATGCTTGCGAGCGCTTCCTCGATGCGGTCGATGCCTCGGCCGTGTACGCCAACGCCAGCACTCGCTTCACCGACGGCGGCGAGTTTGGCCTGGGTGCCGAGATCGGCATCTCGACCCAAAAACTCCACGCCCGCGGCCCCTTTGCCGCCGAGGCCCTCACCACCTACAAATACAAGCTCCGCGGCACCGGCCAGGTCCGCCCCTAAACCCCTCGTAAACGAAAAACCACCACAAAGGTGCCTGTCCCCTTTGTGGTGGTTTTAGGTGGCGTGGGCGGTTAGGCCTGGAAGGTATCGCGGTCGGGGGCGAAGGACTGCATGGCCGCGATGGTGCGGTCAAAGAGCTCGGGGAGCTCCCAGCCCAACATCTCGGCGCCCTGCGAAATCACGTCGCGCGAGCAGCCGGCGGCAAAGCGTTTGTCCTTGAACTTCTTCTTGAGCGACTTGGTCGTAAAGTCCATAACGCTCTTGCTCGGGCGCATGATGACTGCAGCGCCGATCAGGCCGGTGAGTTCATCGCAGGCAAACAGGATCTTTTCCATCTGCAGCTCGGGTTTGGGCAGCGAGGTATTGAAGTCCGACGTGTGCGTCTGGATGGCGCGAATGAGCTCGGGAGACGCACCTTCGCCCTTAAGAATCTCGGCAGCATAGATGGTGTGGTTCATGGGGTCGTCCTCATGCTCCTCCCAATCCAGGTCGTGCAGCAGACCGACGATGCCCCAAAACTCCTCGTTCTCTGGGTCGAACTCGCGCGCAAAGTAGCGCATGGTGCCCTCGACCGTCTCGCCGTGGGTGATGTGGAACGGATCTTTGTTGTGCTCGTTGAGCAGTTCGAACGCACGGTCGCGGGTGATTCCGGCGGTAAGCGGCTCTGCCATAAGAGACTCCTTGTGCTCGTGGGTATCGATAAGAATGAATACTACTAGAACAAGAAAACCACCACAAAGGTGCCTGTCCCCTTTGTGGTGGTTTTTGGCGCGGATGGGTTAGTTGAGGGCGGCTTGGGCTAGGCGAGCTTCGGCGTCCTCCTCGGTGACGCCCAAGGCCACGGCGAACTCCTCGATGGAGCGGCGCTTGGCCTCCTTGAGTACGCGCATGTAGTAGGAGCTGGGTTTTTTATCAGCTTCCTCGGCCTGGCGAATGCGGTGCATCATGGTCTTTGCCACGCGGACCGTCTCGGGCGCGCCCAGCTTGAGCTGCTGCTTAAAGTGTGTCTCCTCAAGCGAGCTGTTGCGCTCGGTAAAGGTGTCGCACTCCAACTCGTCATAGTGGCTCAGCAGGTGCTCGGCATCTTGCTGCGAGATGGCGGCGTGCAAACGGTCGGCCTGCGCCACGGGGTACATGAGGATCGTCTGCGCATGTCCCTGCTTGGTCTCGAGTAGCAGCATGGGCTGCGGTGTGTCGTCCCTAAAACCGACGACGGTGCAGACTCCCTGGCCCGGATGAATGACGTGTTGACCGATTGAGAACATGCTACCTCCAACTTATACGAATTTACGTATGTCTAGAATAACACGCTGACGTGCGCAAACCCGTACTTTATGCAGGAAAAGCACACAACTCTGATAGGTAAGAGTATTCGATAACAGACGCAGCTCATTCACACCTTTATGCATTTTCAACGCCTGCATAATCTGCAGGCAGACCGGCATCTTTGAGTGACTCCATACAAGCTGTAGTCATTTTTGTGCATATGCAATATCTATTAGCTTTACCCTGCGACAGTGCCCGTCGCTTGTGATAGAGTGCTACAAACTCTGGCTTTTGCCCTACGAGTGACCAAGAGCTCGGGGGCTTTAACACAAGGAGGATCTATGCCCGAGAAGATTGAAGAGCTGGTACGCGCTGCGCTTGCTGCGGCCCAGGAGGCCGGCGACCTTTCCGCATTTGAACTTGACGATTGCGCTATCGAGCGACCGGCTGACACTTCTCATGGCGAGTGGACCTCTACCATGGCCCTGAAGTCCGCCAAGCTGGCCCACTGCGCCCCGCGCAAGATCGCCGAGGCCATCGTTGCCCATATGCCCGAGGACCCCGCGATCGAGAAGGTCGAGATCGCAGGCCCCGGCTTCATCAACTTCTACCTCTCCGTTGCCGTCAAGAATGCCATCTTTGGCGAGGCTCGCGAGAAGGGCATGGACTTCGCTAAGTCCAACGTCGGTGGTGGCCTGAAGACCCAGGTCGAGTTCGTTTCCGCTAACCCCGTCGGCCCCATGCACATCGGCCACGGCCGCTGGGCCGCGCTGGGCGACTCGCTCTGCCGTGTGATGGACCACGCCGGTTACGACATCCAGCGTGAGTTCTACATCAACGACCACGGCTCTCAGATGAACACCTTCGGCAACTCCATCAGCACGCGCTATATGCAGCTTGCCGACATCATCGCCAAGCAGGGCGTGGATATCGACGAGGCTCACAAGCTGCTGATCGCCGACCGTGACGCCTTTGTTGCCGACGAGAACGACGAGCACCCCGAGACCCATCCGTATCAGGACAACTTTGCCGAGACCCTGGGCAAGGACTCCTATGGCGGCGACTACATCATCGACGAGGCTGCCGAGTTCTGGCGCACCGACGGCGATAAGTGGGTCGACGCCGACCCGCAGGAGCGTATGGAGAGCTTCCGCGAGCGCGGCTATGTGAAGATGGTCGACAACATGCGCGACCTCTGCCACGCCGTCAATTGCGACTTCGATCGTTGGTACTCCGAGCGTTCGCTGTATGTGAAGGACACCGAGGGTGAGACCGCCGGCACCTCCGCCGTCGACCGCGCTTTTGAGAAGCTCGACAAGATGGGCTACCTCTACACCAAGGACGGCGCCCTGTGGTTCCGCTCCACCGACCTGGGCGATGACAAGGACCGCGTCCTGATCAAGTCCGACGGCGAGTACACCTACTTCGCCTCCGACGTTGCCTATCACTGGGATAAGTTCCAGCGCGTCGACCACGTCATCGACATCTGGGGTGCCGACCACCACGGCTACATCGAGCGCGTCCGCTGCGTCTGCGACGCCCTTGGCTATCCCGGCAAGTTTGAGGTTCTGCTGGGCCAGCTCGTCAACCTGCTGCGTAACGGCAAGCCCGTCCGAATGTCCAAGCGCAAGGGCACCATGGTGACCCTGCAGGAGCTCGTCGACGAGGTCGGCTCCGATGCCGCTCGCTACACGCTCATCTCCAAGAGCTCCAACCAGATGGTCGACTTCGATATTGAGGCCGTTAAGAAGCGCGACAACTCCAACCCGGTCTATTACGTGCAGTATGCTCACGCCCGCGTGTGCTCCATCCTGCGCCGTGCCGCCGACGTTACGCCCGAGCAGGCTGACGAGATGGGCATGAAGGCCGTCGCCGAGAAGGCCATCGGCGAGAACGTCGATTACTCGCTGCTGACCGACCCGACCGAGCTTGCCCTTTCGCGTAAGCTCAACGAGCTCACCGACCTCATCGCCAGCTGCGCTCGCGACCGCGCCCCGTTCCGTCTGACGCACTTTGCCGAGGAGCTTGCCGGCGACTTCCACAGCTTCTACGCTGCCTGCCAGGTGCTGCCGAGCGAGGGCCGTCCCGTCGACCCCGAGCTTTCGCGTGCCCGTCTGGCCGCTTGCGATGCCGTCCGCGTGACGCTCGCCCTGGTGCTCACCCTTGTTGGTGTCTCCGCTCCCGAGCAGATGTAAGCTGCGGGTCATTTAACCGTGTAGGTTCGGCTTTGCTGAGCCCTATAAGCCCGATCTCCATGCGGAGGTCGGGTTTTTTGCAAACGCCGACGTATTGACGAATTTGGAACTGCTGGAAATACGAAACTATGCCGGTTCACTACGATGAATATGAGAAATTCCAACCACGCCAGCTTTTCGCAAAAAAGTGCAGGGCATCTACCTGCGGTTTTAGTTCAACAAGTTTCGGAGTGGTCGCGGTTGAGCGATTCATCGTAGTAAACCGCCATAGTTTTGGCGGAGGCAGTCAGATTTGTGGGTGTTAAACCAAAGAGTGCCCCTTTTGACTAGTCGTTTAAGAGCGTTCCCAATGACTAAGTTGCAGGTGGCGGCGGTTGTGTTACACTAATGCCGCGTATATGACGCAATCATCTCGATACAGATCAATGATGTCCGTCGTTTTGAACGGAACTAGACTGTTTAGCCGCCCTGAAGGTTTATGCAGGGAGCATGTGATCACAGGGCTTGAAAAGAAAGTTGAGCAAACACTGTGTCTGATCAACAGCAAGAAAACGAAATAACGACGACGCAAGCCGCTCCCGCTGCACCGGTTGCGTCGGACCAGGTCGCGGCGCCCGCGCATGCCTCGGCTCCTGAGACGCCTAAGGCTGCTTCGACGCCTACGCCTGCAGCGGCTGAGAAGGCCGTGCCTGCAACTGGTGAGGAGGCTGCTCCGGCAAAGCCCAAGCGTACGCGCCGCACGGCCAAGCCTGCTGCTGACGGCGAGGAGGTCACCAAGCCCAAGCGCCGTACCACGCGCATGACGCGCGTCAAGCGCACCGTTGCAGCTGACTCCTCGGCGCCGATTTCCGATGAGGTCGCGCAGGCACGTGCGTTGGCGCAGATTAGCGAGGCTCAGGTGGTGCGCGCCCGCCGTCGTGCTGCCGAGCGCGAGGCCGCGGCTCTGACCGAGCTTGCAGCTCCGTCTGTGCCCGAGACGCCTGCCGCCACCGAGACCCCTGCCGCCGACCAGCCGACCGAGAAGCCGGCACCGCGCACACGCCGTCGCACGGCTGCTAAGGCCGAGCAGGTTGCCGATCAGGTAACCCTCGAGCTCACCGAGGCTTCGGTTCGTTCCGCGGCAGGGGAGGGCGCATCGCCTGCTGAGTCCGCTGCGCCTGTCGAGGCCAGCGAAGTTCCCGTTGTCGATCCGGCTTTGCGCCCGCACCGTCGCGGTCGCAAGCCCAAGGCCTTCGTCGAGGCAGAGAAGGCCGCAGCCGCAGCTGCAGCCGCTCGGGATGCTGCGGCGACCGCCGAGTCTGCAACCGCTGCCGATGCACCCGTCCAGGATGCTACGACTTCCGAGGCCGCTCCCGCCGATGTCGAGCCCGCCGACGTCCGTCCTGGTCGCAGCCATCGTACTGCTGCTAAGCGCACGTCCAAGGCCAAGACTGCCAAGAAGGGTGCGTCCGAGGATTCCGCCGAGACGACCGCCGATGCATCGACTGATGCCGCCGAGCCCCAAGACGTCGAACAGTCTGCGTCCGAGAAGCCCAAGCGCGGTCGTAAGAAGTCCGCTAAGGCCAAGGCGTCCGAGCAGCAGGCCGAGGCCGAGCTGCAGGGCGATTCCAAGGCCGAGGCCAGCGATGATACTGCGGCTAACGCCGATGCCGCCGCAACCGATGGCGCCGCGCCCGCCGAGGCCGAAGACGGCGCTCGCCCCAACCGTCGCCAGCACAAGCGCAACGACGAGCGCAACGAGCGCAAGGACGAGCGCAACAACGACCGCCGCAACCGCCAGCGCGATCGCAAGCAGCGCAACAAGGAGCGTAATGCCGCTCCCACCGAGCCCACGCTTTCGCGCGAGGAGCTCGCGGCCATGAAGGTCGCCGAGCTGCGCGAGAAGGCCAAGGAGTTCGAGATTGAGACGACCGGCAAGAAGAAAGCCGAGCTCGTCGAGGAGATCTACGTCACCGCCGCGAAGGCCGAGGGCTTCCGCGACATCAAGGGCATCCTGCAGATTCGTCCGGACAGCTCCGGTATCATCCATGCCCATGGCTACATGAAGTCCAACGACGACGCCTTCGTGCCCGCCTACCTCATCCGCTCCGCGCGTCTGCGCACGGGCGACGTCATCGAGGGCTCGCTTCGTCCTTCGCGCGGCGGCGACAAGCGCGCCGGCCTCGCCAAAATCACGACCGTCAACGGTCTAGACCCCGAGCAGATTCGCAACCGCCCCAAGTTCGGTGACCTCACCCCGGTCTATCCCAACGAGCCGCTGCGCATGGAGCATGGCAAGGACTCCATTACCGGTCGCGCCATCGACATCGTGTCGCCGATCGGCAAGGGTCAGCGTGGCTTGATCGTGTCCCCGCCCAAGGCCGGCAAGACCACAATCCTCAAGAAGATCTGCCAGTCTATCTCGATTAACAACCCCGAGGTGCACCTCATCTGCCTGCTCGTCGACGAGCGCCCCGAAGAGGTTACCGATATGCAGCGTTCCATCAAGGGCGAGGTTGTGGCGTCGACCTTCGATATGCCCGCCGACAACCACACTCGTGTGGCAGAGCTCGTCATCGAGCGCGCCAAGCGCATCGTGGAGCTGGGCGGCGATGTCGTGGTGGTGCTCGACTCCATCACGCGTCTTGCCCGCGCCTACAACTTGGCGGCGCCCGCCTCAGGCCGCATCCTTTCGGGCGGCGTCGATTCGGCGGCACTGTATCCGCCCAAGCGCTTCCTGGGCGCAGCCCGCAATATCGAGAACGGTGGCTCGCTCACCATCCTGGCCTCTGCCCTCATCGACACCGGCTCCAAGATGGACGAGGTCATCTTTGAGGAGTTCAAGGGCACCGGCAACATGGAGCTCAAGCTCGACCGCGACCTGGCCGACCGCCGCATCTTCCCGGCTATCGACCCCGTTGCCTCCGGTACGCGTAACGAGGACCTGTTGGTTGACGAGCAGATGCGTCCGTTTGTCTTTGGCCTGCGTCGCATTCTTGCCGGCATGAACAACACCGAGCGCGCAGCTGCGTCGTTTATCAAGGGTCTTAAGGGCACCAACACCAACCAGGAGTTCCTGGTGCGTTCGGCCAAAAAGCACAGCGACTACGAGCAGACGTTCTAGGTTGTCATCCACACGCAGCGATAGTCATCAATGCAATAAAGGGTCGGGGCTTTGAGCCTCGGCCCTTTTCTATATCGCCGCTCCGCGCTTATTTTTGACCATAAGACTGGCAAGCAGCAGGTTTCCCGTTTCAATCCGACATCGTCGCTTGCAATCGACAGGGCGGTTTCGCATAATAGCTTTTAAGCTTCGCGACGGATAACGCAGATGAAACGAACCATATACCGTTGCTTTGGGGCATAGCCCCGCTTCATCTTCTCTCGCGCAGCCAACTGAATGATGCGATTTGGGTGCTGGAAGATGGGGAGAGCTCATGGCTTCTTCTGATGCAACACAACGAGCAGTCCTTGCCGGACTTTCGTGCGGGATCGGCCTTGCCGCTCCCGTGGTTATGTATGCCGCGACGCTGCCGTTTTCGTCTGTGAACGAGACGGTCGTGGCGGGTGCGGTTCCCTTCGCCGTGGGCGCGGTGGCGGGCGTGGGCATCTATGCCGCCTCGCTGGGTATCTCCGAGTATCGTGCGCAGCGTGAAGAGCGTCTGTTCCAGCCCGATGCCATGGGCGGTGCCGCCAATCTCAATCAGCATCAAAGCGAGTTCAAGACCGCCTCGATTTCAGCTCAGCAGCAGGATGCGACTCCTTACGCTGCGGCTTCTGATTCTCAGGCTCAGGCGGAGCAGTCTACCTCGGCATTCCTTTCCGGCCTGACTGGTGCGTTCCAGCGCCGTCATGCCGATGATGGTGTCCCTACCATCGCTCGAGCCGCAGATGCTATGGACGAGGACGAGGCTTGGTCCATGATCGACAGTATGCTTGACGACGATTCGCCGGTGAGCTGCGACCCTGCACACTCGCGCGACGTCTATCAAGTCGCCATCGACGAGCTCACCAACGGCGGGCAGACCGGCTCCTTCAATCGCGACGACATCGCCGCCGCGGCACGCGCCGTGTCTGGCTCCCAGGCCGCCCCTGCGGGCAGCACGGCGGCTTTCGTGGCACTCGTCGCCAACGCGGCAGCCAATAACGCCTACAGCGCTACCTCGGCGGACGCGAACGCTTCTGCCGACAATTCGTACGTTGATGAAGCCATGGCCGCGGACGAGGAGGCCGTTGCCGCCCGCCGTGCCGCCGAAAGCTCGCTGTGGGGCGCTCCTGCCCAGCAGCAGGCGGCTGAGGCTGCGCCGTACAATGTAAACCTCGCCAGCATGCCTATCATCTCCGGTGCCGCGGATATCGATTTCGATGACCTCGATGAGCCTGCAGCCATCACTGCATCGATTGATGCCCAAGATCGCATCGACACCGGCGACCTTCCGGATGCCTCACTCGAGGTTGATGTCCCCATGGCTGATTACTCGGGCCACGAGGACATGTGGGCCGCCGCCACCGCGATTCTGGATGAGATTGACGAGCCTGCTCCTGTTGCAGCCCCCGCTCCCGTCGCTGCCCCTCAGCCTGCTGCCCCCGCCTATGTCGGCCGTCACAGCGCTGTGTTCCCCGAGGATACTGCCCGTATCTCGCGCGAGAGCATCGAGCGGGCCGAGACTATTGCCGCCGGCATTATGGAAAACCGTCGTCACGAGCGCGTCAATCAGATCCTCGAGGAAGAGATCGAGCGCCTGCAGTCCTCTGCCGCCAAGCGTACGGGCCGTGCCTACCTGAGCGTTATCGAGGGCGGTACCGCCAGCTTCGCGCCGCTCCGCGCGGAGGCATAACTTCTGCATGGTTAAGATCAATCGAAAATGGGCGGTCGTGACCTGCCTGATGGCGCTCTTGATCTGGGGCAATTCGCTGGTTCCCGGCTCGGGGTCGGGCTCGCTGAGCCTAACGGTCATGGAAGCTATCCGCGGTTTCCTGCACGGCGTGGGACTTCCATATGAATGGGTGACCAACTTTGTTGTTCGCAAGTG
>DBFBFY010000115.1:0-5683 GCA_048201615.1 Collinsella sp. | reverse complement strand
CAACATGAAGAACACGATGAAGTCTCTCAACAACTGGTGGTGGCGTGATGCGAATACGATCGGTCGACAGTGAGTCCCTCACGCCTGTTTTTGCGCTCTAGGTGATTGGAAGGCCTCCGGTTTCGACCGGGGGCCTTTTTCTATCTCGAGCCCGATCGCATTCGCATCACGCGCCCCCGCTTTTCTCTTGCACCCCCCTTCCGAAAGGATTTTCACCATGTCTCAGAACACCACCGCCACCCAGCCCCGCACCGTCCAGACCGCCGACCGCGGCAAACTCGACGTCCGCGCCCTCGTCCTGCTCGCCATCCTGCTCGCCGCCGGCTTCATCCTCAACTTCACCGTCGGCAAGGCCATCTCAGGCATCTCGGGCGGCATGATCAGCCCCGAGTTCATCATCTCGGCCTTCTGCCTCACCATCCTGGTCGTTCGCCCCAACATCGGCCAGGCGCTCGTCATTGGCCTCATCTCGGCTGCCGTAATCCAGATCACCACCACTTCGCCGTTCGTCGATTTTGCCGCTGAGGGCATCGCCGCCATGCTCATGGCCGGCATCGTCAACGTCGCCGGCAAGAACGGTCAGGTCAAGCCCGCGATCGCCATTGTCGCAACCTTCCTGACCACCTTTGTCTCCGGCGTCATCTTCATGGTCATCAAGATGGCCATGCTCGGCGTGGTCGGCGAGCTCGCCGCCGCCATGTTGCCCGTCGTCGCCATGACCGCCGTCTTTAACGCCATTCTGGTCGGCGCCCTCTACTTGCCCATCCAGAAGGCCCTTAGGCTCAACTAACCCGTTCGGCTTTACGAGCCACCCCATCTTGGCGTTCATTCGTCGCTCGCGTACCCAAGTACGCTTCGTTCCTCTTTCGCGCCAACCTGGGGCCCCTCGTAAAGCCGTCTCCGTGCTTCACCACCAAAGACCGTCCCAAACAACGAGCTTTTTTGGGACGGTCTTAAACAACTGGTCATTTAAGACTGTCCCCAATGACTATGAAAGGTATCCATGGAAACGATCATCAACGTCGACGATGTCTCGTTCTCCTATGGCACGCAGAC
This sequence comes from Collinsella sp., assembly GCA_048201615.1. Taxonomy (GTDB): domain Bacteria; phylum Actinomycetota; class Coriobacteriia; order Coriobacteriales; family Coriobacteriaceae; genus Collinsella. Next base: position 4,627 of record DBFBFY010000115.1, on the reverse strand, counting down.
CGAGCAGGCGCTCAGCCACATCTCGCTCAGCGTGAACAAGGGAGATTTCATCGGCATCATCGGGCCCTCGGGTGCCGGCAAGTCCACGCTTACCGCCTGCCTGTCGGGTGCCGTGCCCCACCACTACACCGGCACGTTCTTTGGGTCCGTCATGGTTGACGGCCACGACACCTGCGAGGTCTCGCTCACCGACGTGTCGCAAATCGTCGGCAGTGTGCTGCAGGATATCGACACGCAGATGGTCGCTTCGGTCGTCGAGGACGAGATGCTCTTTGGCCTCGAGAACTTTGGCGTTCCCCACGACCAGATCGAGCAGCGCGTGAGCGAAACGCTCGAGACCGTCGGCATCAGCGACCTGCGCGACCGCGAGATCGCCACCCTCTCGGGCGGACAGAAGCAAAAAGTGGCCATCGCCGCCATTCTCGCCATGCGTCCGCGCGTCTTGGTTCTCGACGAGCCCACCGCGGCACTCGACCCCGCCAGCTCCACGCTGGTTTTCGAGACCCTGCGTGAGGCCAACCGTGCACTCGGCATCACCATCGTCGTCGTTGAGCAAAAGGTCGCCCTGCTTTCGGAGTACTGCAACCGCGTGCTCGTGCTCAACCATGGCGAAATCGCGCTGCAGGGCGAGCCACACGAGGTCTTCGCGCATACCGACGAGCTCCGTGCCATCGGCGTCGACTGCCCTCGCGTCACGCGCATCTTCAATAGCCTCGAGGCCGATGGCCTGGTAAGCGGTACCCCTTGCTTGGATGTCGATGAGGCCGAGCGCCTGATTTCGGGCATCGTCGACCCCGCACACGCGGCCATCGAAGCCCAGACGCCCACCGGTTCCCCGCATGCACCGTCGCTGCGTCCGCATGCCAAGGACGCCGAACCCGTACTCACCTTCGACCATGTCGAGTTTGCCTATCCCAATGGCGGCGCCGCCGTCCACGACCTCAACCTGACCCTCTATCCCGGCGAGCTCGTGGGCATCGTCGGCCAGAACGGTGCCGGCAAGACCACGCTCACCAAGCTGCTCACAGGCCTGCTTAAGCCCGCCTCGGGCAGCGTGCGCGTCACGGGACTGGATACCGCAGCCGTTCCCACGAGCCGCATCGCCCGCGAAGTCGCAACCCTCTTCCAAAACCCCGACCGCCAGATCTGCAAGGACACCGTACTCGACGAGGTGGCTTTTGGCCTGGAGCTTGCCGGCATCGACCGTGCCGAGGCACTGCGTCGCGCCCAGCTCGTCATCGACCGCTTTGGCCTGCCTGCCGATGAGGCGCCTTTCTCGCTTTCGCGCGGTCAGCGCCAGATGGTGGCACTCGCCTCTGTCGTGGTCGTAGAGCCCAAGATCGTCGTGCTCGACGAGCCCACGAGCGGCCTTGATTACCGCGAGTGCATGACCGTCATGGAAACGGTGCGCACCATGGCCGAGCGTGGTTGCGCCGTTATCATGGTCTGCCACGATATGGAAGTCGTCTCGGATTTTGCCGAGCGCATCGTGGTGATGGCCGACGGTCGCATCCTCGACCGCGGCCGCACGCACGAGCTATTCTCGAACATCGATCTCATGCGGCGTGCCTACGTGGAGCCTCCCCAGGTTATTGAACTCTCGCGCCGTCTGGCATCTTCCGTCTCGCCCGCTTTTGCGCAGGTGAGCGAGGTCACCGATGTCGTTCGAATTACCAAGGAGATGGTCCACCGTGGTTAACGTCATCGACTACATGCCGGGCGATACGCTACTGCATCGCCTGAACCCCGTCGTCAAACTGGGCCTCGCCGCCGCCATCATCGTCGGCATCTTCTTGTCCGACACCTACGTGGCGCTGCTGGGCTTTTTGGCACTCACCCTTGCGCTGGGCGCCTATGCCGGCGTCGTCGACCGTCTGTTCTCGCTGCTCAAGTTGCTGATCCCGCTCGCGCTTATCATGCTGGTGCTCCAGCTGGCCTTTATGCGCGATGGCAACGTGGTGTGGGGCTTTATCACCGACACGGGCCTCATCACAGGATCGAAGGCCTGTCTGCGCCTACTGGGTGTGGCGTTACCACTCATCCTCATGCTCATGGTGACCAAGCTCAACGACCTTGCCAACGCCTGCGTCGAGGTGCTGCACGTACCGTATCGCTATGCCTTCACCTTTACCACGGCGCTGCGCTTTGTGCCGGTGTTTGGTCAGGAGATGAACGCCATCATGGAGGCGCAGACCGCACGCGGCGTCGAGTACGACACCAAGAACCCCATCAAGAAGCTTAAGCTCATGTTGCCACTGTGCGTGCCGCTGCTCATCTCAAGCGTGGGCAAGACCGATGCCACAGCCTTGGCGGCAGAACAGCGCGGCTTCTATCTGCGTACGCGCGCCAGCTCGTACAAGCGCTACCCCATCAAGGGCCTGGACATCGCCGTGCTCATCGTCAGCATCGCCCTCATCGCCATCGGCTTCCTGTTCTAGTTCACCACCGACAGCAACCGCCCAACGCAAAAGGCCTCGGCTCGCACCAAACGAGCCGAGGCCTTTACTGTTTCACCAGATAAAACCTACCAAAATTAACCTGTCCCTTTTTGGCGGGTCGGAAGCTAGAGGCGGTAGGGGGCGCCGCTGCGGATGATGGATTCGCGCACCAGGACATCCATGGCGTCGAGGGTGATCTCGGGCATCTCTCGGTACTTTTGCAGCACCGAGAGCTCGGTGCAGGCCAGAATGACGCGGTCGCAGCCGCTACGGGCGAACTCCCACATCACGCGGTCGAACTTATCCATATCGGGCTCACGTCCGGCCTTCACATCATCGTAGATAAGCGACATCACATCGTTCTGACGTTTCTCGCTGGGATAGACGACCTCAACACCCGCAGCCTTACATTCGCGGCCGTAGACGCCCGCGCCCACGGTTCCGTCGGTGCCCATGATGCCAATCTTGTGCACCGGCTCGGCCGGCATACTCAGGTTGGGGTCGAACTCGCACTCCCCCATCACCGCACCGGCCAGAGCATAGCGCACCGACTCACGCGGCATGTGGATAATCGGCACCTTCGTAAACGACTGGATCTGATCGTAGAAGTAGTGTGACGTGTTGCAGGGAATGGCAATGTGCGCGCAGCCCAGCGACTCGAGTGCCTGGGCACACTCTTTCATGGTCGCCAGCAGCTTGGCATGCTCGCCGGTCTTAATGGCCAACGTGCGGTCGGGCATGGTCGACTTGGAGAGCACCACCATGTCGATATGTTCCTGATCGCAGGCAGCAGCCGTGTGGCGCACCACCTGGTCGTAGTAATACGACGTGGCCTCGGCGCCCATGCCGCCGATAACTCCCAGCTTTTCCATCGCCGCCTCCTTGGTGACGCTTGCGCAATTGCGCGTATCATACCCGCGCCCGCCCGATGCAAACCGGACGGGCGCCGCGCTCATCTACTTGTAATACGTCTTGAACAGCTTGAAGTGGCGCAGCTTGGTGTGCCACATGCGCAGCCAGCGGTTAAAGACAAAGTCGCCCTTCATAAACGAAGGGTCGGCGCCCTTGCCTTCCTTGTCCAGGCGATGCACCTTAGCGCGCAGCTCGGGATCCTTGACGTACTGGTCGACGACGCCCATGGGGACGACCATCCACAGGGCCTCGTCCTGAGCCGTCACAAACTCCGGCTCAAACGGGCGGTTGAACACATACTCGTCCACCACATACTTGGCAACGTTAAAGCCACTGTTAGTGACATAGTAGTTGCTGCGGCCCTGGCGCGTGTTGAAATCGAAGAACTTAAACGAGCCGTCGCGCTCGTCGTACTTAACGTCAAAGTTGGAATAGCCCACAAAGTGAAGGTCCTCGAGCAACTTGCGCACGCCGCCCATGAGCTCGTCGTTGGGCTCGGTGATGATACAGGCATGGTTGCCGACACCGTGGGGCTGATGCTCCTCGAGCAGCACATGGCCCAGGCACATCATGCGCACCTTGCCGTTGCGGTCGGAATAGCTGGTGAGCACGCGCATGTACTCATCGTTGCCGGGCACGCGGTCCTGCAAGATCAGATCGTCGGTGTAGCCGCTGGCATACGAATCGCGAATGACCTGTTCCAGCTCGGCGCGGTCGGCAATCTCATAGGCCTTCTTCTGGCCCTCGAACTCGTGCTGCCACCACATGATGCCGTCAGAAGGCTTCAGAATCATCGGGTAAGGAAAATCGATCTGGTCGAGCACTTCGGCAGGCGCCTCACCCTGGGCATTGAGCATCGCCTTGGTAAAGGTAAACGTGTGCGGATAGGGCACGCCATGCTTCTCGCACAGCTCGTAGAAGATCTCCTTCTTCTGGCACTGCTCGAGCATGCTGTAGGGCGCGTAGGGAGCGACGATGTTATCCGCCAACTCATGAGCATCCTTGGCCTGAGCCACGAGAGCGACATAGTTGTCGCCACAGCCCACAAGGACAATCGTCTTGTCGGCATGCGCTTGGGCAATGCCGTTGACGGTTTTGAGCATCACGGGCATGGTGTCGATATCCACGTTGGGCGTGTAGTCGATAATCTGGCTGCGGTACGCGGGACCCGTCTGATACTTGCCAAAGACCAGACTCTTGACCTGGTACTCCTCGTAGAAGGCGCGCGCCACCGAATAGGCGTTGATGTCGCCACCGAGCAGCACGGGAATGAACTC
>DBFBFY010000114.1:0-3085 GCA_048201615.1 Collinsella sp. | reverse complement strand
CATGCCGATGAGACCCATCATGTCGACGTGCGCAGGCACGGAGGAAGAACCGGCGAACTGTGCGTCGGAGTGCATACGGCCCATGGTGTCGGTCATGCCGTAAGAGGCAGGGCCGGCGCCCATGTTGTCCGGGTGCAGGGTACGACCAGTGCCGCCACCAGAAGCGACGGAGAAGTACTTCTTGCCAGCCTCGAGGCGCTCCTTCTTGTAGGTGCCAGCGACGGGGTGCTGGAAGCGCGTGGGGTTGGTGGAGTTACCGGTGATCGAGATGTCGACGTTCTCGTGCCACATGATGGCAACGCCCTCGCGGACGTCGTCGGCGCCGTAGCAGTTGACGGCGGCGCGGGGACCATCGGAGTAGGGGATGGTCTCGACGACCTTGAGCTCGCCCGTGAAGTAGTCGAACTGGGTCTTCACGTAGGTGAAGCCGTTGATGCGGGCGATGATCTGAGCAGCGTCCTTGCCCAGACCGTTGAGGATGACGCGCAGCGGCTTCTTACGAGCCTTGTTGGCGTTCAGAGCCAGGCCGATAGCGCCCTCAGCGGCAGCGAAGGACTCGTGACCGGCCAGGAAGGCGAAGCACTCGGTGTCGTCGGAGAGCAGCATAGCGCCCAGGTTGCCGTGGCCCAGACCGACCTTGCGGTCCTCGGCGACGGAGCCGGGAACGGTGAAGGCCTGGATGCCCTCGCCGATGATGGCGGCAGCCTCAGAAGCGGACTTGGCGCCACGCTTGACAGCGAGAGCACAACCGAGGGTGTAGGCCCACTCGGCGTTCTGGAAGGCGATGGACTGGGTGTTGTTGACGATCTCACGCGGGTTGAAGCCCTTGTCGGTGCAGATCTGCAGAGCTTCCTCGAGGGAGGCGATGCCGTTGTCGGCGAGGCACTTGTTGATCTTGTCAGCGCGGCGCTCGTAACCTTCGAACGTAACAGTCATAGTTATTTCCCTCCCTTTCTACTCGTGAACCGGGAACACGCTGGCGACGGAGTGAGTCTCCTCGTCGGTGCGCGGGTCGATGTACTTGGCAGCGTTCTCCCACTGACCATAGTGGCCCATAGCGCCAGCGATGGCCTCCTCGGGGGTCTTGCCGGCCTTGACGGCGTCGGTGAACTTGCCGAGGTTCAGGAACTCGAATGCGATGATCTCGTTCTTGTCGTTGAGAGCCATGCGGGTGACGTAGCCCTGAGCGAGCTCGAGGTAACGAGCGCCCTTGGCCTTGGTGCCGAACATGGTGCCGACCTGAGAGCGAAGGCCCTTGCCGAGGTCGTCGAGGGAGGCGCCCACGGGCAGGCCGCCCTCGGAGAACGCGGTCTGGCTGCGGCCGTAAACGATCTGCAGGAAGATCTCGCGCATAGCAACGTTGATGGCGTCGCAGACGAGGTCGGTGTTGAGGGCCTCGAGGATGGTCTTACCGGGAAGGATCTCGGAAGCCATGGCGGCAGAGTGGGTCATGCCCGAGCAGCCGATGGTCTCAACGAGGGCCTCCTCGATGATGCCGTCCTTGACGTTCAGCGTGAGCTTGCAGGCGCCCTGCTGAGGTGCGCACCAACCCACACCGTGCGTAAGACCGGAGATGTCGGAAATCTCCTTAGCCTGGACCCACTTGCCCTCCTCGGGGATGGGTGCGGGGCCGTGGTATGCACCCTTGGCAACGGGGCACATGTTCTCCACTTCCTGTGAGTACTGCATGCCTCTCCTCTCTATCGTGTTGGCGTCCCGTCTGGGGGTCGTGGCTGGCGATTGCCGGGCGACCCTTCGAAAGGGACATGACATGCAGCCCCTATAATACCGCGAAATGCACGGAATATTCGGCGAACGGCTCAGTTTTCGTAGCGAGAAGTCCGGAAGTTTTAATTGAAACGGTTTAACTCTACGTTCTGTGGTCGTGAGCTTCCGTAGAGGGGGTCCGTCTTGGGCAAGCTTTTGGTCCGCTCTTGCAAGCGTTGCAGTGGTTGACCTGTTGCAACGGTGCCGTTCGCCGCCTGTTTGCTGCCTTTGGCCGCGCGAGTGTATTGTTTTGCGTGAATGTTTTGATGGCACGCTTCAATCGTGCTGTATTGGATGGTAAGCAGACCCCGGCGAAGGGAGCGTCATGCAGCGCATTTGGAGAACGGTTACCGGCTTTTACCATGTCTGTGCTCGCGGTGTGGGCAAACAGCTCATCTTTGAGGGCGATGAAGACCGGTGGGAGTTTTTGGAGCTGATGCGCGAGTGCTGCTGCGAGGAGGGTGTGACGGTTATCGCCTGGTGCCTTATGGGCAATCACGTGCATTTGGTGCTTACAGATTACGAGGACAGGATGAGCGCGGCGATGCACCGGTTGCTTTTGACGTACGCGCGGCGGTTCAATAAACGCACGGGGCGCACAGGGCATCTGTTCCAGAACCGTTTTGACCGGCGCTCGCTCGATACCGACTGGCAGGTGATGGAGGCTATTCGCTCCGTACACGCCGATCCGCAGGAGGCGGGCGTTAGCCTAATAGAGCGTTATCCCTGGAGTAGCTTTGCGGAGCATTTGTGCGCTTACGACGGTGACGCGGCCGATGTCGCGAGGGGATTTTCTGATCCTTCTTGCGTGCTTGAGCTTTTTGGTTTTGCCGAGGGCTTTATTGCCTATTCGCTTTCGACGCCCGACGGCAGTGAGCCAGCGCTGTGCGATATGAAAGAGACGGAATGGGAACGCCACGCCTTTGCCGACAAGATGGCGAAGAGTCTCGGGGTTCCGCTCAACGGGGTTAAAACTGCACCGCCGGCGCAGCGCAACATCGTTATTCTTGGATTGCACGATGCCGGTTTTACGGTGCGCCAGATTGAGCGGTATACCGGGATTGGCAAAAGTACCGTCTCTCGTATCGTGCGCGCCCGCGCGTGAACGGCGATGCGGGCTGGCGGAAACGTGATGTAAGGTCGCCTGTTCACCGCAGCTGGGGTCGTCCATACGCCGCAACCAGCGTTCAAAAGCTTGGTACGGTAACTGCACTTCTTAATATGCATAGAACAATCGTCATCTTGCATAAAATAACAGCTCAGTCCGGGTTTGCCCGTGCCTACCCCCGTCTGCGCCGTGCAAAAAACGGAGTTTTCA
>DBFBFY010000113.1:0-6985 GCA_048201615.1 Collinsella sp. | reverse complement strand
GGCCTTGGTGCCGTCGAGCGTCAGGTTGTCGTCGATCTTCCACCACTGCTGCTCAAGATTCTCCAGGAAGTTGGTGGGGTTGCAGCCCTTAATGGCAAGGCCGCGGGCCAGACCCGAGTAGATGTGGGTGTGGCAGTTGATAAGTCCGGGCATGATGAGGTTGCCCTGGGCGTCGACGTACTCGGCATCCGGGTACTTGGCCTTGAGCTCGCGCTCGGGGCCCACTTCGACGATCGTATCTCCGTCAATGGCGACCGCACCGTTGGGAATGAACGGAGTCTGAGCGTTGCGGGTAAAGACGGAACCGTTAGCGACCAGAAGCATAAATGCTCCCTTCAACATCAGGGGCGGGGTTTGACACCTCTGACATGGCGGAAGTGCGAAGCGCCGGCCTACACCGGAAACGGGCCCTCTCCCGTCAACGCTTCACCAAAGGGACGAGCCCTTTGAAGTGCGGCTTGGCGCCGCATGGCGCCGGCGGACGAGGCGATGCGTCCGCCGGCGAATAGCACCGAATTGGTTACTTCTTGCTCTCGGGCAGGACCAGATTCACAGCGGCATCCTTGGCGGCATCGATGTGCTGAGCCACGACCGGCGTCTGCGGAAGGATCAGGTTGAGCACGATGGCCATGATGGCGGTGGGGGTTACGGCGTTGGAGCCGATGACGGTGGACACCCAGGTGGGCATGCCCTCGCCGGCAAGGCAACCGCTGGCCATCCAGATACCCAAGCCAAAGACAACGGAGGTGCCGACGATGGTGGTGGTGCGCTGCGTGAGGCCCTCGCGGGTGAACATGCGCACACCGTTCATGGTGATGGTGCCAAAGACGCCGACGGTCGCGCCGCCGATAACAGGCTGCGGGATGGCGGAGAGCACGGCAGAGAGCTGCGGGAACAGACCGGCGATGGCAAAGACGGCCGCGATGATCACAAAGACCCACTTGTTGACGACCTTGTTGGAGCAGATGATGCCCACGTTCTGGCCAAGGGCGCTGGTGGGAAGACCGCCCAGCAGGCCGCCGACCATAGAAGTGAGGCCCTGGGACACGATAGCGCCGGAGAGCTCGCGCTCGGTGGGCATACGGTCGATGGAGCCCAGGCAGGCGGCGGAGACGTCACCGATAACCTGGATGGCAACCATGGGGAACACGACGGCGAGGGTAATGCAGACCTCGGGATCAAACTCGAGCGCGTAGGGCATGAGCTTGGGAAGAGCGAAGACCTGAGCGGTGGCGACGCTGGAGAAGTCGATCATGCCAAAGGGGATCGAAACGATCATGCCAACGATCATGCCAAAGAACACGGATCCCAGCTTGAGCGTGCCCTTTCCAAAGTTGGCGAGCGCGAAGACGACGGCGAAGGTGATAAGAGCGACGCACCATGCCTGCGGGGTGCCCCACAACGGCGTGCCCATGCCACCGGCCATGTATTTGACGGCCGTGGGATAGAGAGAGACGCCAATGGAGAAGATGACCGTGCCGGTCACGACGGGCGGGAACAGCCACTTAATCTTGCTGTAGGCCAGACCAAAGAGGACCGCGACGGCACCGCCAACGATCTCGCCGCCCAGCAGCGCGCCAAAACTAAAGCCCGAGGCGCCCATGGCCTGAAGGGCCGGCAGGAACGCGAACGAAACGCCCATGACGATGGGCAGGCCGCCGCCAATGCGACGGAAGGGAGCGAAGGCCTGAAGGGCCGTGTCGATCGCCGAAAGAATGAGTGCAACCTGAATGATGTCGGTGCTCTGCTGGCTATTAAAGCCGTAGACGCCGGCCATGATGACCGCCGGGGTAATGATGCCGGCAAACGATGCCAGTACATGCTGAAGGGCACACGGGATCATTTCCTTAACGGGCGGCATGCCTTCGCGAGTGAACAGGGCTTCAGTGCCGTTCGTAACCGTCTCCTGGGTCATTTGACCACCAATCCTCGAAATAGTTGTTTTCGCATCTAACGCTCTATTGTGACGCAGTGCGAGGTTGAGGTTGTGCCTTCGTTGCATATCGTATTAAAGATGATTCTCATTCTCAATAATAATTTTTTGTTATCAGACTATTCTTCAGCTGAGATAATGCATTTCCGCAGGTCAGGAAAGTGTCTGGTCAAAATGACATCTTACTTTTCTTTTGGTCAACCGTTTACCGCTAAATTCCTACCGTTCGTCTGTATTACGCAATATACCTGCGGATATACGAGTCAATAGACACCGTGTTACCATGATAAAAAATTGTTATGAACACTTCGATAGAACCCAAAGGAGCTGCCCGTGAACGAGACCGTACGCCGCTTTTTGCCGATGGTCGATTTCCTGGAGCAGGTACTCGGTAAGAACAGCGAAATCGTGCTGCACGATTTCTCGGATCCCGACCACGCCATCGTCGATATTCGCAACGGCATCGTGAGCGGCCGTAAGGTCGGCGGTCCCGCCACCGATCTGGCACTCAAGATCATGCACGATGGTAAATATCGCGATCTGCCGTTCATTACGGGCTACGAAGGCCGCGGTGCCGGTGGCAAGACGCTGGAGTCGGCGACGTACTTCATTCGCGAGGACGGCGAGATCGTCGGCATGCTCTGCGTCAACACCGATCTTTCGGCCGTGCGCAACATCAGTGCCATGGCCCAGCAGCTTATGGCCTGCTTTGACGCCGCTCCCGCACGCACCGAGCCCTCCCCCATCGAGGTCGAAAGCCTTTCGGAGTCCACGCAGGAGCTCATCGACCGCAGTATTTCCGAGCTGCTGAGCGCTCGCGGGCTGGATGTGACGTCGCTTGGTCAAAGCGACCGCGTGGAAGTCATTCGCCACCTCAACGGCAACGGAGTGTTCATGCTCAAGGGCGCCGTAGCCTGCGCCGCCACCGCGCTGGGCATCTCGGAGCCCAGCGTCTACCGCTACCTGCAAAAAGTCCGCAAGGAAGGCTAACCCGCTGACTCCTTGGGGACGGAGGAAAACGGATCATTTTTGTCGCATCGCTTGACAAAAGACCCTGCAGTTCACACGCACTGCAGGGTCTTTTTGCATGTCATGTTTAGTTGTTGCCAACCCCTTAGAGAGCGGCGACGACCTCAATCTCGACCAGACCGCCGGCCGGAAGGGCGGCAACCTGGAAAGCGCTGCGCGCGGGGAACGGAGCCTCGAACTTGGAGGCGTAGATCTCGTTCACGGCAGCGAAGTCGGCAATGTCGGCCAGATAGACCGTGGTCTTAACGACATCGGCAAAGGTGGCGCCGGCAGCGGTCAGCAGGGCCTCGACGTTAGCAAGGGACTGCTTAGCCTGGGCCTCGACGCCCTCGGGCATCTTGCCGGTTGCGGGGTCGATGCCCAGCTGGCCGGACAGGAACACCATGTTGCCGGTCTGGATGCCGGGGGAATACGGGCCGATGGCTGCAGGTGCGTTATCGGAAGACACGACGGTCTTGCTCATGTTTTTCTCCTTACGATCAGATAGAGAGCGTGAGCGCGGCGTTCACACCGGGAGGCACAATTCGGTCTGAACACCGCGCTTGATTTGGGATAGTACTCAAGGTTTCCGCGCAATGCAAGATTATTATCACGTTGCGAGAATATTTTATCGCCCAACGGTGCCTGTCGGCCGCTGAACGGCACGACCGGACAGTGAAGCTCAAAATGATCCGTTTTCCTCCGCCACCTATGGATCACCTGATCCGCTGGGGACGGAGGGAAACGGATCATTTTTGCTGCAAGGGCTGCTGAAGACTTTGTCCTGCTTGGGCCACAGGGCTCGTCCGCCGCAACAGCACCACTATACTTTTGAATATCTGAGCATTTTGAAAGGCAGGATATGACCGCAACCGCCAGTAGAACCACCAACCGCAGACCCGAGCTCTTGGCACCCGCCGGAGGCCCGGAGCCCTTTGCCGCCGCGCTTGCTGCCGGGGCAGACGCCATCTACTGCGGCATGGGCAGCTTCAACGCTCGTCGCAAGGCCACCAACTTTACCGACGAGGCCTTTGAGCAAGCCTGCCGAGCCGCACATCTAGCCGGGTCGCGCGTCTACGTCACGGTCAACATCGTCATCAAGCAGTCCGAGATGAGCGATGCGCTGCAACTCATCCATCGCTGCTCCACACTGGGCGCCGACGCCTTTATCATCCAGGACTGGGGCCTGTTCTTTGAGGTCAAGCGCACGATGCCCGGCATCGAGACGCACATCTCAACCCAGGCGAACATCCACGACGACCGTGGAACCCTTTGGTGCCGCGAGCAGGGCGCCGACCGCGTGACCCTCTCGCGCGAGCTTTCCATCGACGAGATTGCCGCCATTCACGATGCCGCGCCCGATGTGGACCTTGAGGTCTTTAGCCATGGCGCCATCTGCTTTTGTTACTCGGGCCTGTGCCTGCTTTCGAGCTTTGCCATGGCGGGACGATCGGCCAACCGTGGCATGTGCGCCCAGCCCTGTCGCCTGCCTTACGAGCTGATCGACGAGAACGGTCGCGCGCTCTCCCCTGCCGGTCGCGAGCGTGCGCTATGCCCGCGTGACACCAACACCTCACAGCTTGTTCGCCGTCTGTATGACGCCGGCGCCGCATCGCTCAAGCTCGAGGGTCGCATGAAGGCGCCCGATTACGTGTACTCCATCGTTGATGTGTATCGTCACGAAATTGACGACATGCTATCCGGAGCCACCGTTGCCAAGGACGAGGAAGCTGCCCGCCAGCGCCAGCTCAAGCGCTGCTTCAACCGCGACTTTACGCACGCCTATCAGGACGGCACCTCGGGCGACGAGATGATGAGCTATGAGCGCTCCAACAACCGCGGCCAGATTGTGGGCACGGTGCTGGGCAGCCGTCTGGCCAACCGCGACGTGCGCGGGCTCAAACCCGACGACCGTCGTCGCCGCGCCGCCATCGCCCGCATTGAGTTGTTTGAGCCCGTGGGCAAGGGCGACCTGCTGGAGCTTCGTCACGACAATGAGTTTGACCAGTTCCTGACCACCATCGCTGCCGAGGATGCCGCTGCCGGCGACATCATCGAGTGCCGCGTGCCCCGCAGCATGCCCGAGGGCTGCCGCGTCCGCGTGATTCGCAGTCAGCGCGCCATCGACGCCGCCGGCGCCGCGCTCAAGCGCGATGTGCTGCGCCGCCGAGCTGTTGACGTGTCCGTCGTGGCGCGCCTGGGCGAGCCGTTTACCGTTACGCTCACCTGCTGCGACGACCCTTCGCTTACGGCCACGGCCACGGGCTTTACCGTCGAGGCTGCCAAGACCCGCGCCGTCGAGGCATCCGATCTGGTTGAGCACGTCGGGCGCATGGGCTCCTCTCCCTTTGAGGCCGCAAGCTTTGACGTTTCGCTCGACGCCGGCTGCGGTATGGGCTTTTCCGCCGTGCACAAGGTGCGCGCCGCCGCTTGTAAGGCGCTGGAAGAGGCCATTCTGGCACCGTACGAGGAGCGCGCGAAAACGCTCGAGCTGCCGGCGATTGTAACCAGTGATTCCCGCCCCGCGCCCGAGCACTACCGCGATGAGCCGCAGATCTGCGCCACCGTCACCTCGCTCGAGGCCGCCGAGGCCGCTCGTGCCGAGGGTGTAACGCGCATCTACATGACCACCGACGCGCTCGATGCGGCCGAGCTCTCCCCCGCCGATGCATTTGAGCAGGGCATCGTACCCGTGCTCGACGAGGTCTGCCGCGCCGTTGACCACGTACGCGTCGACCCGTGGGTTGTTGCCGGCGCCACGGTCGCTATTGGCAACATCTCTGAGCTTGCCCTGGCCGCCCAGGTTGGCGCCACGGCCGAGATTCGCTCTTGCCTGCCGGTGCACAACACGCCCTGCATGGAGGCGCTTGCCGGGCGCGGAGCCGGTGCGTTTTGGCTCTCGCCCGAGATCACGCTCGACGAGATTGTCTCGCTCGGCGCCGCCGCGCCCGCGGCTCTGGGCATCACCGTCTTTGGCCGCCCGCGCGTCATGACAAGCGAGCATTGCATTCTGCAGGTTGCCAACGGCTGCATCCACGATTGCGCCAACTGCCGCCTGCGTGCCCGCAAGCTCTCGCTCAAGAATATCGACGGAAAGGTCATGCCGGTGCGTACCGACATCCACGGCCGCTCACGCCTGTACGACGCCTACCCCATCGACCTCACGCCTCAGGTTCCTCAGCTGCTCGATGCCGGCGTGCGTCGTCTCATGGTGGACGGAACGCTACTCGAGACGGATGAGATCGCCCGTGCCGTCGCTCGCGTCCGTCGCGCCGTCGAGGCAGCTCAAGCCGGCCGCAAGCCCGCCGCCCGCCTGCGCGGGGCGACTTCGGGCTGCATGTTTGTGGGAATTAGCTAACCGAAAGGCTTACACGTGAACGAAGAACCTCAAGTCCTCTACTGCGACGCCTGGCTTATGGCCATCGACAAGCCCGCCGGCATGATCGTCCACGGCGACGGCACCGGCGAGCGCACGCTCACCGACTACGCCAGCGACCTGCTGCTGGCGATGGGCGACGGCTTTGCCGCGACCGACATGCAGCCGCTCAATCGCCTGGACCGTGACACCACCGGCGTGGTGCTGTTCTCGCTCGACAAGCAGACGCAGCCCGCCTTTGACCAGATGATTATCGACCACGCTTTCGAAAAGCACTACCTAGCGCTCGCCGAGGGCAAGATCGACTGGAACGAAAAGCTCATCGACAAGCCCATCGCCCGCGACCGTCACGACAGCCGCAAGATGCGCGTCGGCGCCAGCGGCAAGCCCTCTCAAACGCGCGTGAAGGTGCTCAAACGCCTTAAGAGCCGTCGTGGCCTGCCCACGCGCTCGTATATCGATGTCGAGTTGCTCACCGGCCGCAAGCACCAAATCCGTGTGCACCTGGCAAGCGAGCATCATCCCCTGGTTGGCGACGACCTGTACGGAACGCCGCGCCCCTGCGGCCTGATGCTCCACGCCCACAGCGTGTCCTTCACGCATCCCGTAACCGGCGAGCACATCCACATCGAAGCCCCCTGCCCCTGGGAGCCCTAAACCACCACAAT
>DBFBFY010000112.1:0-2944 GCA_048201615.1 Collinsella sp. | reverse complement strand
GCCCACGTGCATTTTGTCGATGTTGCGGCAGATGGCACGACGCATCTTGCCTGGGGTGACGGCGACCGCGATATGCGCGCCGACCTGGATAGGCTGGTGGCGCGCGGCTATCGCGGAGTTGTTTCGGCCGAGACCTATGACTGGCGCTATTTTGCCGACCCCGCAGCTGCCGATGCGCAGGTAATGGCAGAGTATCGTCGTGCGATTGGCGTCTAGGTGGGGTTGGGTTGCGACAATCCGCTCCTATGTTTCCAAATGAATACGGTGTGAGCCGAGGAGGACGATTCTCCCCGCAAACACTCTAGTATGCTAAAGTACCCAGAAGACCGGCGGAGCTATGCCGGTCTTCTGCTCTATATGAAACACAGCATGAGGAGGCTCACCAGATGACGGCCACACCGTGGGGATTCCGGGACATATTGCCCGAGGAGGCTCAGGCGCGCGAGGAGATCGCATGTACGGTGAAGGGCTGCTTTAGGGAGCATCATTACCTTCCGGTCGAGACACCGCTGCTCGAGGACAAGGGTTCGCTCGAGGAGGGCGGCCGCATTGCGGACACGCCGTTTAAGCTCTTTGACGATGATGGCCGCCTGCTGGTGGTCCGTCCCGACAACACATTGCCGATCGTGCGTCTGGTTTCGACCCGCATGCGCGCGGCCGACCTGCCCCTGCGCCTTCGCTACGAGGCGCCGGTGGTTCGTGAGTGCCAGCGCAATGCCGGCGGCTCGCGCCAGTTTACACAGCTGGGCTTTGAGCTTATCGGTGCGGGCGATACCGCGGGCGATGTCGAGATCGTCTCGCTCGTGGCCGAGGCGGTGCGCAAGCTGGCGCTGCCCGATGCACGCATTATCGCAGGTAGCGTGCGTCCGTTTAAGGAACTGCTCGCGGCGTGCGAGGATCGCGAGCTGGCCGCTGAGGCCCTGCGCTGCGTGCACGCCAACGACTTTGTGGGCCTCGATGCCCGCGTGGCGGCAAGCACCGAGTCCGATGCCGTCAAGGCCGCCATTAGCGAGCTGCCGCGTCTGCACGGCGGTGCCGAGGTACTCGACCGCGTGGACGCGCTGCTGGAGGCCGCCGGTATCGTCGCGCCGCTGACGCGCGAGCTGCGTGCCCTGGTCGAGGGCCTGGCACCCGAGGACGCCCAGGTGCTGTCGTTCGACTTCTCTATCATGAACTCTTTTGATTACTACACGGGCTTGGTCTTTAAGGCCTATGCCGGCGGCTTGCCCGATCCTGTCGGTTCGGGCGGACGCTATGACTCCATCTTTACCGGCGCATTTGGCGACGGTATCGAGGTGCCGGCGGCGGGCTTTGCCTTTTCGCTCGAGCGCCTGGAGGCCGCGCACACCTCGGCCGAGGATGCCGCTTCCAATGGCGACCACGCCGTGGGTCGCGGCGCCGAGGGTCCGCTGCGCATTGCCGTGCCCAAGGGCTCGCTCAAGGCTGACACGCTCGACGTGCTCGAGGCCGCGGGCCTGGATGTCTCTGAGCTGCGTGACCCCGGCCGTCATCTAATCGTGCGCGGTCGCGACACGCGTGCCGGCGAGGGCGTGGTCGGAGATATCGAGTTTGTCATTGTGCGCCCCAGCGACGCGCCCGCCTTTGTGGGCTGCGGCGGCGCCGACTGCGGCATCTGCGGTTGGGACTCGCTTATCGAGGCAGACCTCAACCTGCTGCAGCTGGTCGACCTGGGCTATGGCCTGTGCACCTTTATCGAGGCGGAGCCCGCGTGGCGCGCCGGTCAGGCCGAGCGCAACTATGCCCGCCGCGGTTCGTTTCGCGTGGCAACCAAGTACCCGCGCATCGCGAGCGCGTGGTATGCCGAGCGCGGCGTGAATGCCGATATCGTCTCGCTGCACGGCAACATCGAACTGGGACCCATCGTCGGCATGACCGACCGCATCGTGGACATTACCGCCACGGGCGCTACCCTGCGCGACAACGACCTGGTCATCACCGGGCGCATCATGGACTGCACGGCCCGCTTCTTTGTCAACCCGGGCGCCGCGCGTCTGGATCCGCGTGTGCGCAATCTGGCAGATCGCCTGGCCGCGGCCGTTAAGGACAAGCATTTTGAGCCCGTCGCGGGCTCGGCACAATAGCGCGAGCGCGCACGGGCGCCCCAACGTACGGGCTGCGGGCCGATTGGCGCCGCCGCCCGGCCTCTCGTTTTTCGAACACAACCTCGACCGATAGGGGATACCGATATGAAGACCATCAAGCTTGCTCCCGGTGAGCGCCTCGTTACCAACCAGCTCAACCGCAAGGGTGTGCTGCCGCAAAACATCGTCGACGCCGCCCGCGATATCGTGGCCAACGTGCGTGCCAACGGCGATGCCGCGGTGCGCGATTACTGTCAGCGTTTTGACGGTGTCGAGCTGCAGAGCTTCCGCTTGCCGCAAGAGCAGATCGATGCCGCGCTCGAAGGTCTTGATTCGGCCTTTGTCGCCGCGCTCGAGAAGGCCGCGCGCCAGATTCGCGAGTTCCACCAGCGCGAGGTCGAGCAGAGCTGGTTTACCACGCGTGCGGACGGCACGATGCTCGGCGTTAAGGTGACCCCGCTCGCGGCGGCCGGCATCTATGTACCGGGCGGCCGCGCGCAATATCCCTCCACCGTGCTCATGAACGCCATTCCCGCCAAGGTTGCCGGCGTCAAGCGCGTGGTTATGGTGACGCCGCCGCAAAAGGACGGCCTGATCAGCCCCTACACGCTCGCCGCGGCAAAGCTCGGCGGCGTGGACGAAAACTATATGGTGGGCGGCGCTCAGGCCGTGGCCGCGCTGGCGTACGGCACCGAGACCAGTCCGCGCGTCGACAAGATCACCGGCCCGGGCAACGCTTTTGTCGCCGCGGCTAAGCAGATTGTCTCGGGCGATGTGGGAATCGACATGGTCGCTGGCCCGTCCGAGGTCTGCGTGCTGGCCGATGCCACGGCCAAGCCTAT
>DBFBFY010000111.1:0-7700 GCA_048201615.1 Collinsella sp. | reverse complement strand
GGCCCCGGCTGGAACACCGACCCGTTTGCGATGGAGCGTCGCGAGGGCTGGCTGCTCGGCCGCGGCGTGATCGACGACAAGGGTCCGGCCGTGCTGTCGCTCTACGCCGGCGCCTACCTGCTCAAGCACGGCATCGTTCCGCGCTACACCTTCCGCGCGCTGCTGGGCTGCGATGAGGAAGTGGGCATGTCCGACGTTCACCATTATCTGGAGAACTACGCGAATCCCGACTTTCTGTTTACGCCCGATGCCGAGTTCCCGGTCTGCAATGCCGAGAAGGGCCAGTTTGGGGCGACGTTCGTGAGCCCCAAGATCGACGGCGGGCGCATTGTGTCCTGGAGCGGTGCCGAGGCGAGCAACGCCATTCCGTCGCAGTCCATCTGCGAGCTCGCGATTGCCGCTGATGAGCTGCCGGCGCCGGTCGAGAACGCCGACCGCTTGGAGATTACGGCGCTTGATAATGGCCATGCGCAGATTTTCGCCCACGGTATCGGTGGCCATGCTTCGATGCCCGAGGGAACGATCAATGCCGTCGGCCTGATCGTGTCGTATCTGCGCGAGGCCGAGGACGCGTTTGGTGCACGCGACGAACGTCTGCTGACGCCTGCCGAGCACGAGTTCGTCAAGTTCCTGGCCTTTGTGCATGCGGATGCCTATGGTCGCGGCCTGGGTATCGATGCGACGAGTCCGGCGTTTGGCCCGCTTACCTGCAACGCTGGCGTCATCCGCGTGGCGGATGGCCATATTGAGCAGGTCATCGACGTGCGCTTCCCCGACAGCTCGAGTGCCGATACTATCCGCGAGCAGCTCGACCCGCTCGTGGGCCGTTTTGGCGTGACGTGCCAGCTGGGTCGCGCGAAGGTGCCGTTCTCGGTGTCTGCCGACGATCCGGCCGTGAAGGCGCTTATCGATACCTATAACGAGTTTACGGGCAAGCAAGCTGAGCCCTTTGCCATGGGCGGCGGCACGTACGCGCGCAACTTTGCCCGCGCCGTATCGTTTGGCCCCGAGGAGACCGGCCTGGAGCTGCCCGCATGGGGCGGTCAGATGCACGGCCCCAACGAGTGCGCCAACGAGGAACAGCTTAAACAGGCGCTCAAGATCTATATCGTGGCGATCCTGCGCCTCAACGAACTTGAGCTGTAGGGCTTCCCCAGGCACCCGACCTTGCCCCTCAAACCGTCGCTTGCGTACCAAAGTACGCGGCGCTCCTCTTTCGGGGCAATCTCGGGCACCTGGGAAACCCCTATATCCTGCTTGGATACAAACTTGCATTACGAGCCCGGTGCTTCGGCCCGGGCTTTTTCTGTTGCGGTGGGGTAGTCATTGGGGACGTTCCTTTGGTGTAAAAGGTGCGCCATGTTCGGCGCTGGATTGTTATCCGTTTGTAAAGGCTGGGCAGAGCTTGCGGTAAGGGTCTATCAATAGCCCGTAAGAAACCGCAGATAAGGCGGTCGTCGCCCGATCGGGGCCGTATCTTTCCAAACAGCAAAGCGGGCGGGGTGCCCGCGAGTCGCATGTATGAAAGGAAGATCATGCTCGATCAGGCTTATTCTCGTCGTCAGTTCCTCGGCCTCGCTGGTGGTCTTGCCAGCATCGTCGGTCTCGGTCTCGTTGGTTGCGGCGGCTCCGGCGCATCCGACGCCGCCGACAAGGGTAGCGCCGCTGCTGCCGAGTCCGTCTCCGGCGAGGTGACCTACGACGGTGCCTCTTCGTTCCAGGCTCTCGTCGAGGCCGCTGCCGAGAAGTTCATGGATGCCAACCCGGACGTCTCCGTCTCCGGCTCGGGTAACGGTTCGGGCAAGGGCCTGACCGCTGTCGCCGCAGGCACCGTTACCATCGGCAACTCCGACGTCTTCGCCGAGACCAAGCTCGAGGCCGACCAGGTCAAGAACCTCGTCGACCACGAGGTCGCCGTCGTGGGCATGGGTCCCGTCGTCTCCAAGAACGTGACGGTCGACGACCTGTCCCTCGAGCAGCTCAAGGGCATCTTCTCTGGCCAGATCACCAACTGGAAGGAGGTCGGCGGCGACGACGCCACCATCGTCGTCCTCAACCGCAAGGCCGGCTCCGGCACCCGCGCCACCTTCGAGGCCGCCGTCTTTGGCGACGAGGCCGTCGACTTTAAGGGCGACGCCGAGCTCGACAAGTCCGGCGACGTCCAGACTCAGATGGGCAGCACCGATAACGCCATCTCCTACCTCGACTTCTCGCACTTCGATGACTCCAAGTTCAACGCCATCAAGGTCGAGGGCGTCGAGCCCAAGAGCAAGAATGTCACTGATGACTCCTTCAAGATCTGGGCTACCGAGCACATGTACTGCTCCAAGGACGCCGACGAGGCCACCAAGGCCTTCCTGGAGTTCATGCTTTCCGACGACGTCCAGGGCAAGCTCGTCGAGGAGCAGGGCTTCATCCCCGTCTCTGCCATGAAGGTCGTCAAGGACGCCAGCGGCAAGGTCTCTGCTAAATAAGTAATCGCCCCGGAAAGGTTTGCAATGGCAAAACAGCTGCCAAAGCGCGACCTTGAGAACGTGGGCCTGGGCGTCACGGGCGCGTGCGTAGCGCTCGTGACGCTTGTCGTTGCCGCGCTCATCTTTATGGTCGCCCAAAAGGGCCTCTCGGCTTTTGTCAAGGACGGCGTCTCGGTCGTCGAGTTTTTCACCGGCACCAAGTGGGACCTGGCCAACACAGCCGAAAACGGCCTGCCCTATACCGGCGCCCTGCCCCTGATCGTCACCTCGTTTGCGGTCATGGTGCTCTCCACGCTTATCGCGCTGCCCATCGCCATCGGCTCTGCCATCTTTGCGGTCGAGATTAGCCCTAAGTTTGGCTCTAAGATCTTTCAGCCGCTCATTGAGCTTTTGACCGGCATCCCCTCGGTCGTCTTTGGCCTGATCGGTTTTCACGTGGTCGTCGGTCTTATGAAGAGCGTTTTCCATGTGAGCACGGGCCTGGGCATCTTGCCCGGCGCCATCGTGCTGGCGGTCATGATTCTGCCGACGATGACCACGCTTTCGGTCGATGGCCTGCGCGCCGTGCCCGATAGCTACCGTCAGGGTTCGCTCGCGCTGGGTTACACCCGCTGGCAGACCATCTGGCACGTGGTGCTCAAGTCCGCCATGTCGTCACTCATGACTGCGGTCATCCTCGGTATGACCCGCGCCTTTGGCGAGACACTCGCCGTGCGCATGGTGATCGGCGGCATCGAGGCCATGCCGACGTCGCTGCTGTCGCCGGCCTCGACCATCACCACCACGCTCACCACGTCCATGGCGGTCTATGCCGAGGGCTCGGCCCAGGACGATGTTCTGTGGGCGCTTGGCCTGCTGTTGATGGGCATGAGCCTCATCTTCATCCTGATCATCCACCTTATAGCCCGCAAGGGGGCGAAGGCTCGTGGCTAGCACGCGCATCCATATCGACGAGGCGAGGCTCGGGCGCGTCCAAAAGCAGGACCGCATTGCCACGGGCGCGCTGACGGCAATCGCTGCCATCGTCATGCTCATCGTCATCTCCATGGTGGCCTATATCCTGTTCGAGGGGGTCTCGACGCTGTTCCAGCCGGGATTTCTCACGCAGCCCGCGCGCGCTAACGGTACCCAGGGCGGCGTGCTCTACCAGCTGTTCGACTCGTTCTACCTGCTGCTGATTACTCTGGTCATCTCGGTGCCCATCAGCCTGGGCGGAGCGGTCTTCCTGGTTGAGTACGCGCCGAACGGCCCTATCCGCGACATCGCCTCCACCGCCATCGAGACGCTGTCCTCGCTGCCTTCCATCGTCGTCGGCATGTTCGGCTTTCTGGTGTTCTCGGTGCAGCTGGGCTGGAAGTACTCCATCATCTCCGGCGCTGTCGCGCTCACCATGTTCAATATCCCCATCCTGGTGCGCGTGATCCAGCAGGCGCTCGAGGACGTGCCACAGGCCCAGCGCGATGCATGCCTGGCCATGGGCCTTACCCGCTGGGAGGCCACGCTGCACATCCTGATTCCCGAGGCCATGCCCGCCATCGTGACCGGCATCGTGCTTTCGGCCGGCCGTGTGTTTGGCGAGGCCGCAGCACTGCTCTTTACCTCGGGTATGAGCTCGCCGGTTCGCCTGAACTTCTTGAGCTTTAACCTGTCGAGCCCCACCTGTGCCTGGAACGTGTTCCGCCCTGGCGAGTCGCTCGCCGTGCATATCTACAAGATCTATGGCGAGGGCAGCCCCGAGGCCCAGCAGATCGTCTGGGGCACCGCGGCGCTGCTGATGATTTGCGTGCTGCTGTTTAACGTAGTCGCCCGTATCGTGGGCAAGCAACTGGCAAGGAGGATGACGGCCGAATGAGCGAGATGGGTGTAACGCCCGCAACCGAAGCGGCATCGTCCGAGACCCAGGACTTTTTGTCGAGCGTGGGGGAGAGCGAGAAGCGCGTGCGCGTGAGCGGCAAGGCCGTGAGCGACGAGGTCGTGCTCTCCACTAAGGACGTCAACGTGTACTATGGCGACCACCATGCCCTGCACAATACGTCGCTCGAGTTTCACAAGGGCGAGATCACGGCACTCATCGGGCCTTCGGGCTGCGGTAAGTCGACCTTTTTGCGCAGCCTCAACCTTATGAACCGCGAGATTCGCGGCTGCCGCGTGGAGGGCGAGATTAACTACCGCGGACGCAATGTGAACACCAGGACCGAGAACACGTACGAGCTGCGTCGCTCCATTGGCATGGTGTTCCAGCAGCCCAACCCTTTCCGCAAGTCCATTCGCGACAACATCACGTTTGCGCCCAAGCGTCACGGCATTACCGACCGTGACGAGCTTGATCGTATGGTCGAGGAGAGCCTGCGCGGTGCAGCGCTGTGGGACGAGGTCAAGGACAAGCTCGACAAGAGCGCCTACGCGCTTTCGGGCGGTCAGCAGCAGCGCCTGTGCATCGCGCGCACGCTGGCGCTCAACCCCGATGTGATCCTGTTTGACGAACCCTGCTCGGCGCTCGACCCCATCTCGACGTTGGCGATCGAGGACCTCATGTCGTCGATTGTGGCCGACCGCGCCATCGTCATCGTGACGCACAACATGGAGCAGGCGTCGCGTGTGTCCAACCGCACGGCGTTCTTCTACATGGGCGATATGGTCGAGTACGACGAGACCGACGAGATTTTCCAACGGCCCAAGGATAAGCGGCTGAATGATTACCTCACCGGCATGTTCTCCTAGTCCGGGACATGCTTGAGGCCCGCGGCGGCCACGGTTGTCACGGGACTGATTGGAGAGACGGGTCATCTCTTTTGGGAGATGGCCCGCCTTTTTGCTCTGCGACCGAAACGACCGCCACAAAGGGGACAGGCGCCTTCGTGGTGGTTTGGGGTGGGGCTCGCTGCTATCATGGACAACGTTGAATTTCTACGAAGGAGCAGGGCATATGGCGATTCTTTTGGGATGCGATTCCGTCAGCCTAGAGTTTCCCACCAAGCATATTTTCGATAGCGTGACGCTCGGCGTGGGCGAGGGCGACCGCATTGGTATTGTCGGCAAAAACGGCGACGGCAAGTCGACGCTGCTGAGCGTGCTCGCCGGCACGCTGGAGCCCGATGACGGGCGCGTGACGCACCGTCGCGGCACCACGATCGGTCTGCTCGGCCAAAAGGACAACCTGGTCGATACCGACACCGTGCATCATGCCGTCGTGGGCGACACGCCCGAGTATGAGTGGGCGTCGAGTCCGCGTACGCGCCAGATTCTGGCTGGCCTTATTAGCGATGTGCCCTGGGAGGGCACGGTGGGCGAGCTTTCGGGCGGCCAGCGCCGTCGCGTGGACCTCGCGCGCCTGCTGATCGACGACTATGACGTGCTCATGCTCGACGAGCCCACCAATCACCTGGACATGCGCACTATCAACTGGCTCGCGCGTCACTTAAAGGCCCGCTGGCAGCGCGGCCAGGGCGCGATGCTCGTGGTCACGCACGACCGCTGGTTCTTGGACGAGGTCTGCACCAGTATGTGGGAGGTCCACGACGGCCAGGTCGATCCCTTCGAGGGCGGCTACTCCGCATATATCCTGCAGCGCGTGGAGCGCGACCGCATGGCCGCGGTTACCGAGGAGCGTCGTCGCAACATGGCGCGCAAGGAGCTCGCGTGGCTGAGCCGCGGTGCCCAGGCGCGCTCCACCAAGCCCAAGTTTCGCGTGGATGCCGCCCGCGAGCTCATCGCCGACGTGCCGCCCGTGCGTGACGAGCTGGAGCTCAAGCGCCTAGCCGTGAGCCGCCTGGGCAAGCAGGTTATCGATGTGGTCGACGTGGACGCTGGCTATGCGGATACCGATGGCGCGCCCAAGCAGGTGCTCTCTGACGTGACCTGGCTCATTGGTGCGGGCGACCGCTATGGTCTTTTGGGTGAGAATGGCGCTGGCAAGTCGACGCTGCTCGATGTGATCCAGGGTAAAATTGCGCCCACGCGCGGCCGCGTGAAGATTGGCCAGACGGTACGCTTTGGCGTGCTGTCGCAGCAGCTCGAGGAGCTCGAGCCCTATATGGGCGACACGATCCGCGAGGTGCTCAGCAACTATAAGAAGTACTACGTCATCGACGGCAAGGAGACTTCGCCCGAGAAGCTCTGCGAGCGTCTGGGCTTTACGACGCAGCAGCTCTGGAGCCGCATCGGCGATCTTTCGGGCGGTCAGCGCCGTCGCCTGTCGCTGCTGCTGACGATCCTGGACGAGCCCAACGTGCTCATCCTGGACGAGCCGGGCAACGATCTGGATACCGACATGCTCGCGATTGTCGAGGATCTGCTCGACGGTTGGCCCGGCACGCTGATCCTGGTGACGCACGACCGCTTCTTGATGGAGCGCGTGACCGACCAGCAGTGGGCGCTGCTCGACGGCCACCTGACGCATATGCCCGGCGGCGTGGACCAGTATCTGCGCCTGTGCAACGCCACCGCCGAGGGCGAGCCCGTGGGTGCGCCGAGCGCCAAGACCGGCACGTTCGACACCGGTGCCGCGGCAGCTGTGGCCGAAAAGCCCAAGTCGAGCGGTCAGCCCAACGGCCTGTCCAACGCCGAGCGCCAGAAGCTCCGCCGCGAGGTGAGTTCGCTCGAGCGCAAGATGGAGACGCAGCGCGCCCGCGTTGAGGAGGCCGAGGCAGCAATGGCCCAAGTCGATCCCACCAACTACACGGCGCTCGGCGAGCAGCAGGCAAAGATCGACGAGGCTCACGCCGCCATGGACGAGCTGGAGATGGCGTGGCTCGAGGCGAGCGAAAAGCTCGAGGGCGAGGAGTAGACGAGGATGATCAAAGCCGCGTTTTTCGATATCGACGGCACGCTGCTGAGCTTTAAGACCCACCGGATTCCGGCGTCGGCGCAGCAGGTGCTCGACAGCTTTCACGAGCAGGGGATCGCATGCGTGATCGCCACGGGTCGCCCGACCTACCAGATGCCGGACTGGCTGTTCGACCTGGGCTGGGATGCGTACATTACGCTCTCGGGTCAGCACTGTTTTGATGCCGAGGGGGTTTACCGCAGCTGTCCGATCGATCCGGACGACGTTGCGGTGATTGTGGACCAGGTGGCGCAGGGGCGCTACGACTCGCTGTGCATGCAGGGCGAGAACTCGTTTGTGAACCGCCTGTCCGAGCGCGTGGTGACGGCTGGCAGCAACGCGGGAATCGTCTACCACGAGGAGCCGTTTGAGCACGCCTTTGACGCACCGGTCTACCAGTT
>DBFBFY010000110.1:0-12065 GCA_048201615.1 Collinsella sp. | reverse complement strand
GACCTCAGGTGGACGTCCATCCCGAACGCGGTAGAATACTTTGGCATGGGAGCCTCCCAACCTCGTTGCGGCGCGGCTGCGCCTATGGCACTTCAACATCATTGTCGCAGCCCCGACCCGCGGTCACGAGCGGGGGCTCCTGTCTTTTTAGTGCCCTCGGATTGGGTCATAGTGTCTGTCGTTGCCAAAACATCGACTACCCGCAGAATGAGCGTGGAAAATCTCCCGTTTTTGGCTTGGTGACGGGCTTAAAGTGGGAGATTATCCACGCTCATCCGGAAAGTGTCCAAAAATCCACGCTCGTTCGCCTTGGATTGCATCGCCCGTGGCCGGCAGCCGCGCGGCACCGGTCCGCGTGGCGGCGTATAATCGGCGGCAGATGACTTGGACGTTAGGAAACCATGACCGATAGCATGCAGCAGATGGCGCTCGACACGCTCGGCGCCTATTTTGGCTACACCTCGTTTCGCCCGGGACAGGACCGCATGGTCGATGCGATCCTTGCCGGTCGCGATGCGTTGGGTGTTATGCCCACGGGCGCCGGCAAGTCCATTTGCTACCAGGTGCCCGCGCTCATGCTGCCCGGCATCACCTTTGTGGTGAGTCCGCTGCTGTCGCTTATGGAGGACCAGAC
This sequence comes from Collinsella sp., assembly GCA_048201615.1. Lineage (GTDB taxonomy): Bacteria > Actinomycetota > Coriobacteriia > Coriobacteriales > Coriobacteriaceae > Collinsella. The sequence goes on along the minus strand of DBFBFY010000110.1, from coordinate 11,431 downwards.
CCGTGCGTTGCTCGCGGCGGGTGCGCGACCCAGCTATCTCAACTCCAGCCTTACCCCGGCCCAGCAAAACACCGTGCTCAAGCGGGCGCGCGAGGGCCGCTATCAGCTTATGTACGTGGCGCCCGAGCGCTTGCTTGAGCCGCGTTTTTTGGCCTTTGCGCAGGAAGCTGCGGCCGAAGGCGGCATCGGCGTGCCGCTCGTGGCCATTGACGAGGCCCACTGCGTGAGCCAATGGGGCCAGGATTTCCGCCCCGCCTACCTGCAGATTCGCGAGTTCATCGATTCCCTGCCGCAGCGCCCTATCGTGGCAGCCTTTACCGCTACGGCGACCGAGCGTGTGCGCGCGGACATTCAGCAAATGCTCGGCCTGCAAAACCCCGCGACGGTGGTGACGGGCTTCGATCGCAAGAACCTCTACTTTGGCTGCGAGGAGATGGGCGACAAGGCCAAGGCCGCGTGGGTGCGCGACTATGTGATCGCGCATTCGAACGAGAGCGGCATCGTGTATTGCTCGACCCGCAAGACCGTCGATACGCTGGCCGCGGAGCTTGCCGAGGCACTGGACCCCAGCGGCATTCGCGTGGGCCGCTACCATGCCGGCATGGGCAACGACGCCCGCCGCCAAAGCCAGCGCGCCTTTATCGACGACGACATTCAGGTGATGGTTGCCACCAACGCCTTTGGCATGGGCATCGACAAGCCCAACGTGCGCTACGTGATCCACAACAATGTGCCCGAGAGCATCGAGGCTTACTACCAGGAAGCGGGCCGTGCCGGCCGCGATGGCGACCCGGCCAGCTGTCACTTGCTGTGGAATGGCAACGATTTTCGCATGCGCCGCTTTCTGATCGACCGCGGCGATGCCGCCGATGAGGCGCTTGACGACGAGCAGCGCGCGTGGGCGCTCCAGAATCGATATCGTCTGCTCAGCCAGATGGAGGGCTATTGCAATACCACCGGCTGCCTGCGCGAATATATGTTGCGCTACTTTGGCGACGAGGCCGCGGCCGAGCATGCTGCCGCGGCTGGTGCGGGCGCCACCGCCACGGACGAGGCCGAGGGCTGCGGCAACTGCAGCAACTGCCTCACGCAGTTCGAGGTCGAGGACGTCACCGATATGGCCCGCGCCGCTGTGCGCTATGTGGCCACGCGACCCATGCGCTTCGGCAAGTCGCTCATCGCCGACGTGCTTCACGGCGGCAACACCGAGCGCATTCGCCAGATGCATCTGGACGAGGACCGCGGCTACGGTGAACTGTCGAGCGAATCGGTCGGGCGTATCAAGGACATCATCGGCCAGCTGTGCGGCCGCGGTTATCTGGCTACCTCGCAGGGGCAGTACCCGGTCGTGGGGCTGGGCCCGCGTGCCACCGAGGTCGAGGATGAGGCGTTTGCCTTTACCGTCAAGCGTCGTGCGTCCAAGCGCAAGGCCTCGGCCCGTGCCCGCCGCGCGGTGGATCTGCTGCGTGAGGAGGCCGAGCTGGATCAGCGCCCGCGCGTGGGCGAAGATGCCGAGCTGTTTGAGCGCCTGCGTGCCCTGCGCAAGGAGATTTCGACCGAGCTGGAGATGGCGCCGTACATGGTTTTTTCCGACAAGGCCCTGCGCGGCCTGTGCCGTCTGCGCCCTCAGACACGCGACGAGCTTATCCAGGTCAACGGCATCGGCGAGAAAAAGGCCGACGCCTTTGGCGAGCAGTTTATGGCGGCGATTGAAGAGTTTGAGTCCGAGCATGCACGGAATGGAGCATAACGATGGCATCCGACGATAAAACCGAGCGCACTGAGGTGTCCGCCGTGCCGCTGTACCAGCAGGTTATGGATGACCTAAAGGGCGAGATCGCGCGTGGCGTGTACGCATCCGGCTCGCGCATTCCTTCCGAGATGGAGCTCGCGAAGTCTTATGGCGTGGGGCGCGTCACCGTGCGCCGCGCCATCGAGGAGCTGTCGCGCGCGGGGTATCTCAACCGCCAGCAGGGGAGGGGCACGTTTGTGTGTGCGCCCAAGCTCAAGCGCAAGATTGTCCAGAAGGGCGACGTTCAGAGCTTTTCTGAGGGTTGCGCTGCCAACGACATGGTGGCCGGAGCATGCCTGGTGTCGCGCACGGTGGTTGCGGCGACGCGCGAGGACGCGGCGTTTTTTGGGGTGGAGCCCGGCTGCGAGCTCATCGTGGTCGAGCGCGTGCGCACGGCAGACGGCGTGCCCGTCATGCTCGAGAACAACGCCTTTGTGCTGGCCGACCATCCCTATCTGCAGACGCTTGCCGACAAGGACCTCACGGACAATTCCATCTTTGCGCTCGTTGCCGAGCATTCGGGCCGCGCGCCGCTCAAGTCCGACCCCTGTACTGTGGAGATTGCGCTTGCCGATGCTCAGGCGGCCTCGCTGCTGGAGGTGCCGGTCGGCGAGCCGCTCTTCTATATGGAGGCGTACTTTACCGATGAGGACGAGCGGCCCTTGCTGCTCGGACGCCAAAAGATCGTGGGTTCGCGCTACGTGTTCGACATCTAACGTCCACAGATAGAACGATATAGAACAAATTTGGTGAAATGGCTTCACGGGCGTCGTCATGCGTGCTATAAATAGGACAACATAGAATGACCGCAGGTACGAGCTGACGTCGTTCAAAAGCGCCACACAAGGAGGAGCATCACCATGAACGCACGCGATCTGATTCAGGAAATTATCGAGCGCAAGGGCAAGATTGAGAACGTCTTTTGGATCGCCTGCGGCGGTTCGATGATCGACCTGATGCCGGCCAACGAGCTGCTCAAGCGCGAGGCAACCACGTTTACCTCGACGGTCTACACGGCGCGCGAGTTTTGCCTGATGGCCCCCAAGAGCCTTGGCGAGAAGTCGCTCGTCATCGCCTGCAGCCATAGCGGCAATACGCAGGAGGTCGTCGACGGCTGCGAGATGGCGCTGGCTGCCGGCGCCGAGGTCGTGGCCATGACCGACTGCGAAGGCTCCAAGATCGATAACGGCAAGTGGACCACCTGGGTCTATCCGTGGGGCGAGGGCGTGCCACAGGCCGAGGTACCGCAGGGTATCGGCGCTCTGATCGCCGCCGAACTGCTCGACCAACAGGAGGGTTACGAGGCGCTTGCCGACATGTACGCCGGCCTTAAGCAGATGGATGCGCTGCTGCCCGCTGCCCGCGAGAAGGTCAACGCCGAGCTGGGCGCCCGTTTTGCCGAGCTCTGCCAGCAGCATAAGTTCTTCTATATCCTGGGTTCCGGCCCCAACTTTAGCCAGACCTACGCCATGGCCATCTGCTCGCTCATGGAGATGCAGTGGCAGCACTGCTGCTACATCCACTCCGGCGAGTACTTCCACGGCCCGTTCGAAGCCACCGAGCCCGGCGTGTTCTACTTTGTGCAGCTCGGATCGGGCGAGTGCCGCCCCATGGAGGAGCGTGCGCTCGCGTTCCTCAACACGCACACCGATACGGTCATGGTGCTCGATGCGCTCGAGTACGGTGTGGGCGAGGTGCCCGCCAGCGTGCGTTCGTTCCTGGAGCCGATCTTCTTCTACAACATGAGCTGCGAGCTGCGCGCCGCCCGCGGCAAGGTGTTTGACCACAGCCCCGAGGTTCGTCGCTACATGGGCATCGAGCAGTACTAGGTACCGGGAAAAGTATTCACCTTCGATTCGCAAGCGTGTCGTGTGAGTCAAAAAGCGGGCCGCGCCGGGGATTTCCGACGCAGCCCGCTTGGTATTGCGCTTAGATTCACGAGGTGTCGCGGCAACCGACGCTTACTTGGCGTCGTAAGCCTCGGCATCCCACCAGTCGAGCTGGGCGATGTTGTCGCGGATGTGCTGACAGCTCTTGTGGAAGCCCTCGAGCTCGTGCTCGGACAGGTCGAGCGTGTAGACCTCCTCGACGCCCTCGGCACCGATCACGCACGGCAGGGAGGTGAAGATGCCCTCCTCGCCATACTGGCCGGTCATAAGCGTAGAGGCCGAAAGCACGGCGTGCTCGTTGTGCAGCACGGCGGCGCAGACGCGAGCGGCGGAGTTGGCGACGGCGTACTCGGTGCACTGCTTGCCCTGGTAGGTTACGTAGCCGCCCTTGCGCGCGAGTTCCTCGATCTCCATGTGGTCGAAGGCATACTTGTCGGGGTTCTCGGCCTGAAGTTCGTTGAGGCTCTTGCCGGCGATGGTTGCGGCCTTAAAGGCGGCAAGCTGGCTAAAGCCGTGCTCGCCGATCATGTAGGCGTCGATGGACTTGGGGCTCACGCCGACCTTCTTGGAGATCTCGGTGCGCAGGCGGGCGGAGTCCAGGCCGCAGCCCGAGCCGATGATCTTCTTGGGATCGTAGCCGGTCAGGTGCCACAGCTCGGTGCACACGACGTCGCAGGGGTTGGAGATGCTCACGAAGATGCCGTCAAAGCCGGCGTCGACGATGCGTTTGGCAAAGGTGCGGGCGGCGTCGGTGGTAAAGAACAGCTCGCCGTCGCGGTTGCCGGCGGCCAGTGCGACCTTGCCGGCGGCGTTGACGATGACGTCGCAGCAGGCAAGCTCCTCATAGTGGTCGTAGCAGTTGACAATCTTGGTGTTGTACGGGACAAACGAAAGGGAGTCGCGCAGGTCCTGGACCTCGGACGTCACCTTTGCCTCGTTGATATCGCACAGGTACAGCTCATCGGCAATGCCCTGCATAAGCAGGCTGTTGGCGACATGTGCTCCTACGTGGCCCTGGCCGACCACACCGATCTTACGCGTCTGGTACATATACGTATCCTTTCGGCCGAGTTTTTCGCGTCGAACCATTGTAGCTTCCTGCCGCCACTTTGCTAGGCTAAAGCGCCACAGATTTTTGGGACATGCCGTAATCTCTACTTTTGGAGTGATTTGGGCCGCTGACGGCATCGCTGGGCGATGCACTCGCGCGGATGGGGCCGGTCGTTGTACCATAGCTGCAACTGACTCGTAAGGAGCATCCATGCCCATTCGCATCCCCGACGCCCTCCCTGCCGCCGCGCAGCTCGAGAGCGAGAACATCTTTGTCATGACCGAGTACCGCGCGCTGCACCAGGACATCCGTCCGCTGCGCGTGCTCATCCTCAACCTCATGCCCACCAAGATCGCCACCGAGACGCAGATCATGCGCAAGCTCTCCAACACGCCGCTGCAGGTGGAGGTGGACCTGCTGCGCACCAAGACGCACGAGGCCACGCACGTGAGCGCCGGCCACCTGGAGACGTTCTACCGCACGTTCGACGACATCCGCGACATCCACTACGACGGCCTGATCATCACGGGCGCGCCGGTGGAGCAGATGCCGTTCGAGGAGGTCGACTACTGGCCCGAGCTCTGCCAGATCATGGATTGGTCCACCACACACGTGCACTCTACGCTGCACATTTGTTGGGGCGCGCAGGCGGGGCTCTACCATCATTACGGCATCCAGAAGTACGACCTGCCGGCAAAGGCGAGCGGCGTGTTCGAGCATTATCTGGTGAAGCCGCAAAGCCCGCTGGTCCGCGGCTTTGACGACCGTTTCTATGCCGTACATTCGCGCAACACCGACGTGCGCCGCGAGGATGTGGAGGCCGAGCCGCAGCTTGAGGTCGTGGCCGTGTCCGACGAGGTGGGCCTGTACATCGTCAAGTCGATCGACAGCCGTCGCTTCTTTGTATTTGGCCACCCCGAGTACGATACCGACACGTTGCGCCTGGAGTACGAGCGCGACGTGAAGCGCGGCCTCAACCCTCAGGTGCCGGCGCATTACTTCCCGGGTGACGACCCCACCGCCGAGCCGCGCAACGTCTGGCGCAGCCAGGCTCAGCTGTTCTACACCAACTGGCTCAACTACTACGTCTACCAGACCACGCCCTACGACCTGGCCCGCGCCGGCGAGGAGCACTAGGCCGCCGGGAGGTGCACCAGCCGTTAGGCGCTGATGATGTGGGGTAGCGGCAGGTCATGGGCGTCGGTGGGGACGTGATTGATGCGCTGTTCGTCAAAGGCGATGCCGACGATCTGGCATGTGGCCGAAAGCGTGGGCAGATAGCGGTCATAGCAGCCGCCTCCGTAGCCTAGGCGCGCGCCGGTTTGGTCGAAGGCCACGAGCGGCACAACAATCATGTCGAGTGCTTCGGCAGGTACGATGGGGAAGCGGTCGCTGTCGATGTCCGTGGCCGCGAAGGCCCGCGCGGGGTGGGCGATAAACGGAGCCGCGGACGCATCGTCGGCGGCAACTGCCCGCATGCACATGCGCTGGCCACAAGCTGCGGCATCAATTGCCGAGAGCATGCACGGATAGGTCACGCGCCAACCACGTTTGGCAGCCGTGGCGGCAAACGCGGTGGGGTCTGCCTCGGAACCCATCGCGGCGTAGACGGCAACGGTGTGCGGCGCCGCGGAATCCGAGCGATCCAACAGCTCAACAAGCCGCGCACAGATATCAGCAGACTTCGCCGCCCGCAAGTCCAAATCAAGAGCATCGCGCCGAGCAATCACCGCCCGTCGCAATTCAGCCTTGTCCATCCCAACCTCCTTTAGCAAACCTGCCAAAAAGGGACAGGTTTATTTTGGCAGGTCTTATCTGGGTAAACAGCAAAAACAACCACGAAGGGGATACATGCACCTTCGTGGTGGTCTGTGCTGTGATGGGCGTCTGCGGCGGTTTGTCTCGATCTGTAACAGTAACTCGGCAAAATTGGACCTAGTTGTTACAGATCGAGACAAACCGCCGCGGTGGGCTGCGCCGCCCCGCTCAAGTCGCAGAAAAAGGTAGATTTTCGGGCATGTCCCAAAAATCTACCTTGGTGCGTTAGCCATCAGGTCGACTACGTTAAAGCCGGCGTTGCTCTTGGCGATGACGTCTCGGCCGCCAAAGACGCAGGTGGGCGACTCGGCCGCGATGCGCGTCACGTCGGCGCCGAGCGAGCGAAGCTCGGCGGGCGTGGCGGCGAGCATTTGGGCGCGGCGCTCCTCGCGTGCATGCGGATCGAGTCCGGCCAGGTAGGTCGTGTTGCGGCGCTTGGTGAGCGCGTACGGCTTCACCGGCGCGTCCATGCCGCTCACGCAGCTCACGATAAAGCCCTCAAAGGCGGCCTCGTCGGGCTCAAAGCTGCCGAGCCATTCGCCTGCGCGCGCCACGCGCTCAATCGAGGGGTCGATTGCCGGGTCGCGGTAGGTGTAGAACGCCGCCTGACGCTCGCCGGCCGCGCGGAATCCGCAGCCGTACGCACCACCCTTCACGCGGATCTCGTTCCACAGGTAGTCGTAGGAGAGCGCGTTGGCGGCAACCGCCCAGGCGCCCGTCACGTCAATGCCCAGGCGACGCGGATCGCACGCACGCGCGGCAAAACAGATGTCGCTGGGGATGACAAAAGCCTCGTGGCGGTCGCACGGCGCCGGCACCACGAGCGCGTCGCGGCCGGCATCGGCGCCGTCGCCAGCGTCCAGCCCCAGGTCGCCCGCGGCATCCCAGTATGCGTTAAAGTCCTCATCGCTGCCGGTAAAGCTCGCCAGGCAGCCGTCGGCTACAAAGATGCGGCCTGCCAGCTCGGCAAGCTTGGCACGCAGGCCGTCCAGGCGCTCGTCAAAGCGGTCGAGCAGATTGCGCAGGAACAAGTAGAAGTCCACGCCCGAAAGCTGCTCGCGCACCACGGCCGAAGGCGAGCTGTAGCTCATCGCGCGACCGAGCGCCGCCGAGTGGCCGTTGTTGATAAAGCCCTGCTCAAGCCCAATGCGAATCTGCGTGAGCACGTCGCGCACGCGGTCGGCATCGGCATCGAGCAAAAGTGTGCTCGACCACACCTCGCGCGGCAGGCTCGCCAGCGCATCGATCTTCTCGGACAGGGCTCCGGCGCTCACCAGCAGATAGGGGCGCACGCCGTCCACGTCGGGCTGGGTCATGACCTCGGTCGTAAAGCTCAAAAAGCCCAGCTTGCCGGCGAGCACGTTGTCGAGGTCCTCGGCCGAGTGCTCGCTCGTGGGCAGCTGTTTGAGCAGCCGGCAGAGCAGTGTCACATAGGGCAGGTCCTCAAACGCGACGCAGCTCAGGTCGAAATACTGCATGGCGTAGGCCAAACGGTTGGTGGGGATGCCGTGGCGCAGGCAGGGGATGGGCGCGGTCGTGTCCACGACCAGCGGCGGCTCGGGGCGTGCCTCGCCAATGTCGGACACGCGCAGGCGCGGCAGCGTGGCCTTGGCCTCGGGCGTGTCTTCCGCCTCCTGCGCGGCACGCAGCACGGCCGTGCGCTCGACCACGTCGGCCAGCTCGGCATCGGTCATGGCATCGCGCTTGGCTGCCAGCTCGGCGGCTTCGGCACCCTCCGAACCCTCGGCGGCGTCCACCGGCACCAGCTCGACCAGTGCCATGTGATCGTTCTGCAGCACCAGCTCGCGCAGCAGGTCCTCAAAATAGCTGCCGTCCAGCTCGCTACGCAGCTCCTCGTACACCGGGCCGTACTTGAGCGCCAGCGTCGCGGCGTCGTCATCGTAGAGCCACGTGCTCAGCGCGTCGCACGCAATGGCCACGCCGTCGGCGATGCCATAGTCACGCTGGCGCAGGTCGTACTCGTTGCTGCTGATGATGGCTTCCAGACGCTCGCGCGGAACTCCGTGCTCGCACAGGTCGCGGCAGGCGTCCTGGAACACGCGACGCAGCTCGCGCGCCACACCGGGCTGTGCGTTTTGCAGCATGATGAGCTCGTAGGGCTGCAGGCTCTCGGCCGCGGTGTAGCTCACCACGTTGCCGCCCAGGCCGGCGGCCAGAATGGCCTTCTTAACCGGCGCTTCGTTGGAGCCCAGCAGCGCCTCGAACAGGATATCCGCCGCGATCGTGCGCTTGCGGTCGAGCGCGCTGCCCAGCACAAGGCCCAGGCCCACCAGGGCGTTCTCGGGTGTGGTGGCCATCTCGATGCGCTTGTACTCGCAGGTCACGGGCGCCTGCGCGTCCAACGGATTGGGCGCCAGCGTGGACGGGTCCTCGCCGGCGGCAACGGCAGCGTCCATGCGGCGGCTCGCGGCACTCGACTGCGACAGATAGCGCTCGTCCAAAAAGGCCAGTGCGCGGTCCACGTCCAGGTCGCCGTAGAGCGTGATGTAGGAGTTGGAGGGATTGTAGTGTCGCGCGTGCGTGTCCAGGAACTGCTCGTAGGTGAGCGCGGGAATCGCGCGCGGGTCGCCGCCGCTCTCGTGCGCATAGGCGGTGTCGGGATAGAGCGCGGCGTTGACGGCATCGTCCAGCACGCTCATGGGGTCGGACAGCGCGCCCTTCATCTCGTTGAACACCACGCCGTTATAACGCAGCGTGCCCTCGTGCAGGCTCGCGGCGCTGCTGTCGCCGTCGCCCTCCGGCAGGTCCAGTTCGTAGTGCCAGCCCTCCTGCTCAAAAATGGTGGGCTTGGTATAGATGGCCGGGTTGAACACCGCGTCCAGGTACACGTCCATCAGGTTGTACAGATCCTGCTCGTTGGTGGTGGCAACGGGGTAGATGGTCTTGTCGGGGTAGGTCATGGCGTTGAGGAACGTCTGCATGGAGCTCTTGATCAGGTCGACAAACGGCTCCTTGACGGGAAACTTGGCCGATCCGCACAGCACCGAGTGCTCAAGAATATGGAACACGCCGGTGGAATCGGCCGGCGGCGTCTTAAAGCCAATGGCAAAGGCCTTGTTCTCGTCGTCGCACGCCAGGTACAGCAGGCGAGCGCCCGAGGCAGTGTGTCGCAGCACGTAAGCGTCCGAGTCGAGCTCGGGCACGGTCTCGCGGCGCTCGACGGCAAAGCCGTGGCAGGTAGTGCCGGGCACCAGCAGTGCAGCGGCTGCGGCGCGCGGGTCGGTTGAGGTGGTGGGCATATGCAGTCTCCTTTGACGCCCCAGCGGGGGCGAATCGAGTCGAATCCACGAGAGTATACCCATATGGGGCCGCGGCTCTGCGGCGAACTGGAGACGATGCCAGCGGATTGGGTAAAGGCCCCGCGTGCCCGCCGCGCGAGCGTGGAAACTTGGACGCCTATCGAATGAGAGTGGATTTTCGGACGGAATCAGCCTCAAAACGCCCAAATACCGTCCAAATATCCACCCTCATTTCCCGACCGTCCAAAATCCACGCTCATCCGCCGCCCGCACATCTCTCATATCTCATTCGTCTCTAATATGAGAGATAACAGAAAGATGAGAGATAATTACAAGAGATAACTGAGAGACGAAGGAAATTTATTCGCGGCATTCTCCGCAGAACCGAGCGAAAGGACGTGCAGATGAACGAAAACGAACTGACCGGTCTGCTCGAGTCTTTAAGGCGCATGGGCTCGGACGATTTTAACGTCGAGGTCAAGGAGAGCGCCACGACGCTTTCCCGCGACGTATGGGAAACGGTCAGCGCTTTCGCAAACACCGCCGGCGGCATCATCGTACTCGGAGTGAGCGAGCGCGCGGGTTTTGTCCCAGTTGCAAACTTTGAGACCGAGAAAGTGCTCAACCAATTCGTGGCGGGCATGGGCGATGCGGGCGGTCGCGGAAAGCTGGCCAATCCGCCCAAATACGCGATCGAGCGAGTGGAGCTTCAGGGCGTCATCGTTCTCGTCATTACGATTGAGGAGCTCGACCCGTCGAGCAAGCCTTGCTATGTCATAGAGCGGGGCGCTCAAGGTGGCAGCTACAAACGCATCGATGACAAAGATGTCCCGCTTTCGTCGACCGAGGTTTTGGCACTGCCGTCATATGAGCGGACGAGTCCTAGCGATCGCGATGCGGTGCCCGGCACGAGTGTGGGCGATCTCGACGAGTCGCTGGTCGACCGCACGATAGAGCGTGCCTATTCGTTGACGCCTCGAGCGATGCGCGGTGCGGCGGACAAGAAGACAAAGATGGAGCGTCTGAATTTCCTCGACTTCCAGGGCAATGTTACCAAGGCCGGCCTCCTTGCCGCGGGCGTTTACCCTCAGCAGTTTTATCCCAAGCTCTTTATCGACATGGCTGTCTATGCGGGGACCCGGAAAGGCACGGCGGGATCGCTGAGGTTCATGGACCGCACAATCTGTGAGGGAACGTTGGGCGAGATGATCTCGGATGCCGTCGCGGCCGTCGCCAAGAATTTGCGGCGAACCTCGACCGTCCAAGGCGTCTCGCGTGTCGACTCGCTGGAGATTCCCGAGGAGGTTCTGCGCGAGGCAATCGCCAACGCCGTAATCCATCGAGAATACGGGGATCGGTTCTGTGGACAATCGATTACCGTCGACGTCTTTGACGATCGTGTCGAGGTGACGAATCCTGGCGGCCTTTACGGGGGAAAGACTCGCGAGAACTTGTTTGACGGCAGCTCCCGATGCCGTAACGCGACGCTTGTGAAGCTCATGTCGATTGTCCCGCTGCCGGATGGCGCAGGTTCGCCGGCTGAGGGCAATGGCTCGGGCATCCCGATGATGATCGATGCCATGCGCGCGCATGGTCTGGCCGAGCCCCTGTTCTGCCCGGG
>DBFBFY010000109.1:0-3884 GCA_048201615.1 Collinsella sp. | reverse complement strand
TATCATCGAGCTTCTAAAATCTGCCTTCATGGGCCTGGTCGAGGGCATCACCGAATGGCTGCCTGTTTCGTCGACCGGTCACATGATCTTGGTGGACGAGTTCGTCAAGATGAACGTGAGCGAGACGTTCTGGAATATGTTTCTGGTCGTGATTCAGCTTGGCGCCATTTTGGCCGTCTGCGTCCTGTTCTTCTACGACCTCAACCCGTTTTCGCCCAGCAAAGGCAAGGAGGGCCGTCGCGACACCTGGGTGCTGTGGGGCAAGATTGTGCTCGGCTGCATTCCCGCCGCGGCGATCGGTCTGCCGCTTAACGACTGGATGGAGGAGCATTTCTATAATGCTCCCGTCGTGGCGCTGGCGCTCATTGTGTACGGTGTGCTGTTTATCGTGATCGAGAACTGGCGCGCGAACAAACGCGACCAGGCCGCTCTTGCTGATTCGTTTGGTTCGCGTGCTGTGGTGGCGGGCGGACGCCCCGCTGGTGCGCATTTTGCCGCGCCCGCTGCGACTGCCACTGCAGACGATGACGATAGCCTGGACTTTGGATCCATCACTACGCTCGAGGATTTGAGCTGGAAGACCGCGCTGGGTATCGGTTGCTTCCAGGTGCTTTCGCTGATTCCGGGCACATCGCGCTCCGGCTCCACCATCATCGGCGGCCTGCTGCTGGGCTGCACGCGCTCGGTGGCGTCTAAGTTCACGTTCTTCCTGGCTATTCCCGTTATGTTTGGCGCGAGTGCGCTCAAGCTGGTCAAGTACTTTATTAAGGGCGGCACCTTCGGCACCAACGAGATCGCCATCCTGGGCGTGGGCTGCGTCGTCGCCTTTGTGGTGTCGCTTATCGCCATCAAGTGGCTTATGGGCTTCGTCCGCCGTCACGACTTCAAGTGCTTCGGCGTCTACCGCATCATCCTGGGCATCGTGGTGCTTGCGTACTTCTTTGTCCTGGAGCCGATGCTCGGCCTGTAACTTAGTCGACGCTGCGCGGCGGCCGGGGCGACAACTTGTCATTCAAAGGGGGCGGCATGACCAGAAGGTCTATGCCGCCCCTTTTCATGCCAATTTGTTCGCCCCGGCCACCGCTCGCTGCTGCTGCCATGACATCGGCGGTTTCGTGATTGTCAATTGATTGGTGCAGATTAACCTGACCCCATTGCACCAAATCCGCTGGGGTGGGCCTGACGGTGGCGCACGGAGTCGTGGTGTGATTTGCGTCGGTGTCCGCGCGGCTCGGTATACTGGTACGGCTCAAACTATGGCGCCGCCCGCAGGCGCGCCGTCCGTCAGATGAGGAGTCGCCCATGACCCAGCCCTTGCCCTGGGAAAAGAACGCCACGGTACCCGTGCCGCCCGCGCCGGAACCCGTGCCGCTCGATGCATACACCGCCCCTGCAGCGCCGGAGCCCGAGCTCGTCCCGCTCGACATCTACGACGCTCCTGCGCCGGCACCCAAACCCGCCAAGCCGCTCGTCGACATCGACAGCCTGAATCCCGCCCAGCGCGAGGCGGTTCTGACCACCGAGGGCCCGTTGCTGGTGCTCGCCGGCGCCGGCTCGGGCAAGACCCGCGTCCTGACCTTCCGCATCGCACATATGCTCGGCGACCTGGGCGTTAAGCCTTGGCAGGTTCTTGCCATTACGTTTACCAACAAGGCCGCGGCCGAGATGCGCGAGCGTTTGGCGGCGCTCATTCCCAGCGGTACCCGCGGCATGTGGGTGTGCACCTTCCATGCCATGTGTGTGCGCATGCTGCGCGAGGACGCCGACCTGCTGGGCTACACCGGTCAGTTCACCATCTACGACGACGATGACTCAAAGCGCATGGTGCGTGACATTATGCAGGCGCTCGGCATTGAGCAAAAGCAGTTCCCCATCAACATGATCCGCAGCAAGATCAGCTCGGCCAAAAACGCCATGATCGGCCCCGAGGACATGCTCAAGAGTGCCGATAGCCCCAACGACAAAAAGGCCGCGCAGGTCTACTTGGAGCTGGAGCGCCGCCTACGCGCTGCCAATGCGATGGACTTTGATGACCTGCTCGTGCGCACGCTCGAGCTGCTGCGCACCCGCCCCGAGGTGCTCGATAAGTACCAAGAGCGCTTCCGCTACATTAGCGTCGACGAGTATCAGGACACCAACCACGTCCAGTACGAGATCGCCAACCTGCTGGCCGCCAAGTACCAAAACCTCATGGTCGTGGGCGACGACGACCAGTCCATTTATAGCTGGCGTGGTGCCGACATCACCAATATCCTGGACTTTGAGAAGGACTTTAAAGACTGCAAGACCGTTAAGCTGGAGCAGAACTACCGCTCTACTGGTCATATCCTGAGTGCCGCCAACGCCGTGGTGCGCCATAACTCGCAGCGCAAGGACAAGCGCCTGTTTACGGCCGAGGGCGACGGCGAGAAGATCCAGGCCTTCCAGGCGAGCGACGAGCGCGACGAGGGCCGCTGGATTGCCGGCGAGATCGAAAAGCTGCATGCCAAGGGCACGAGCTACGACGACATTGCCGTGTTCTACCGCACCAACGCTCAGTCGCGCATTCTCGAAGATATGTTCCTGCGCGCGGGCGTGCCCTACAAGATCGTGGGCGGCACGCGATTCTTCGACCGTGCCGAGATCCGCGACGTCATGGCCTACCTCAAGATGATCGTGAACCCGGCCGACGAGATGAGCGTCAAGCGCGTCATCAATACGCCGCGCCGCGGCATCGGCTCCACCTCGATCCAAAAGATTGAGCAGCTGGCGCGCGACAACCGTTGCTCGTTCTTTCAGGCTTGCGAGATCGCGTGCGCCGAGACCGGCATGTTTAGCGCCAAGGTCCGCAATGGCCTGTCGAGCTTTGTGTCGCTGGTGCGCGAAGGTCGCCGCATGGACGGCGAGCTCAAGGACGTTGTCGAGATGATCGTCGATAAAACGGGCCTTCTGCAGGCCTTCCGCGCCGAGGGCACCATGGAGTCCGAGAGCCGCGCCGAGAACATTCAGGAATTCTTGGGCGTTGCTGCCGAATTTGAAGAGACGCACGAGGATATCGAGGGTACGCTCGAGAGCTTGGAAGAGCTGCGCGCGGCTGGCGTTGCCGATGTACCGGCCGGCGCCGAGTCCGAGCCCGTCGTGGTGAGCGCGCCTGCGCCTGAACCGGGGCCGTCTGGCCCGGCATCCTCGTTTGAGGCGCTCGTTGGCGCGCGTGATGCCGCGGGTTCCAATCCGCTCGATAGCCTGGCGGCCCCGGCGCTTTCTCCGCAGGATGCCCTGGCCGCCGCCATCGCGGGTAACGCCTATGCCGCGCCGACGGAGATGCCGGTGGGCGCCGTGCATGCCGACGAGATCGAGCGCACCTACGGTCCGCTCACCTGCAAGGCGCTGCCGGCACTCATGGAGTGGCTGGCCCTGCGCTCCGACTTGGATTCCCTGGCCGGCGAGACGCATGCCATCACCATGATGACCATCCACTCCGCCAAGGGCCTGGAGTTCCCCGCGGTGTTCGTGGCCGGCATGGAGGAGGGCATCTTCCCGCACGTGCACGACTTTGGCGGCAGCGATGACCCGGGCAAGCTCGAGGAGGAGCGTCGCCTGGCCTACGTTGCCATCACGCGTGCCCGTAAGCGACTGTTCTTGACCTATGCGGCCACACGTCGCACCTACGGTTCGACCTCTGCCAACCCGCGCTCGCGCTTCCTCAACGAGATTCCGTTTGAGGATATCGAGTTTAGCGGTATCGGCTCTGCCGGTTTTGAGGGCACGGGCTGGGAGAAGCGCGGCGACCGTCACGGCACCTTTGGTTCGGGCATGGGCTCGGATATGTATGGCGGCAAGGTGTTTGGCTCGTATACGCGCTCGACCGGCGGTTCCGGTTCGCGCGGCGGATCGAGCTTTGACGA
>DBFBFY010000108.1:0-7842 GCA_048201615.1 Collinsella sp. | reverse complement strand
CGTTCTACGTGGATAATATCTACGCATATGTGCCGCTGCCGCGCTGCAAGACCATGTACTACGCCGACATCGACCTCTATCGCTACTTTATCGGTCGCGAGGGTCAGAGCGTCAATGAGGCCACGATGGTCAAGCGCCTGGGTCAGCAGTTCCGCGTAACGCGCATCATGATGGAATCGTTCCACCTGTACCAGGACGTTGAGTCCTCGCGTCTGCGTTCGTACATGATGGGCTACTTCACCATGATGATGGCGATTTGCTCGGTGCTCACCAAGCTTTCCGAGGAAGATTGTGCCGATGAGCGCCTGAAGACGCTGTGGAAGGACCTGAAGGAGTACGACGAGCGCATGTATCGTCGCGCTCGCTACGGCGTGGTCGGATTCTTTACCAACCTGCGCGGACGGGCCGGAGACAAAACCACACTCGGCCTATACCATCTTGCCTCAAAGATCTTCAAATTTAACTAACTGCTGAGTAATCGCTGCTGATAGGTTGACTGGGCCCCTTGGCCTTTAGTTTGCTACTGCGAACAGTCCTGCTCGCACGGAAAGCACATTAAGTGCTTTCCGGCTCGTGCGGAACTTGTATCAAACTAAAGGCCAAGGGGCCTTTGCTATAAGAATCGATTGTCAGGCTGCCTGAATTTGAAGATCTTAGACGCGCGGTACACAGGGGCCTGGGCTGAAAAAATTTTAGTCGGTAGTCGGTCGGTGGCGGGCGGGCGTTACGTTTGTCGCGAGTTCCGCATACAAAGAAGGCCACTTAACGTGGCCTTCGTCTTGCATAGGACTGTAGAGCAGCAAACATATCCAAGTCCCACCGGGCAACCGGACGAGCTGGTTTACTTTGCGGCGCCGGGGATGCCGTGGGAGGTTTTGGCGGTTTTGGCTCCGTTTACGATGGCGGTCTGTAGAGCCCTTACGGCGAGCATGCCTAGCAGGTCTAGGGGAACGGCGGCACTAGCCTGGGCGCCCAACTTGCCGCTGGCGAGGGTGTAGATGGTGTCGCCGTCGTTGGTGGTGTGCGTGGGACGGATGGCGTGTGCGTAGGCGTCTGCGGCCATCTGGGAGACCTTGGTGGCTTGTGCCTTAGTGAGTTCCACGTTGGTGATGATGCAGCTGATGGTGGTGTTGGTGCGGTCGAGCGGCATCTGCATGGATCCGGCGGCGGCAAAGGCTGCGAGTTCCATGTCGACGATCTGGTCGCTATCGGCTGCGGCGCGCATACCGGCAACCCACTCGCCGGTGAAGGGGTCGACAACGTTGCCGCAGGCGTTGACCGAGACCACGGCGCCCACCTTGATGGGGCCGAGCGCCACGGCAGCAGCTCCAAGGCCGGCCTTCATGCAGGTGGCAGGCCCCATGAGCTTACCCACGGTGGCGCCCGTGCCGGCGCCTACGTTGCCCTGTTCGAGCTTGGTGGGGGTGTGGTCGAGTGCTTCGCGCACGGCGGCGATACCGGCCTCAATGTCGGGGCGCACGGTGGGGTCGCCAAAGGCAAGATCGAAGATACAGCTGGAGCACACGATAGGCACCTGCGTGGGACCGACGGGAAGGCCGATGCCGCGGCTCTCAAGCTCGCGGGCCACGCCGCTTGCGGCTTCGAGGCCAAAGGCCGATCCGCCCGAAAGGCAGACGGCGTGGACCTTGTCGACGGTGTTCTCGGGTCGCAGCAGGTCGGTTTCGCGCGATGCTGGAGCACCGCCGCGAACGTCAACGCCGCCGGTGGCACCCTCGGGCGCCACGATTACGGTGCAACCGGTGCCGGCCTCCTCGTCCGTATAGTTGCCATAGCAAAAGCCATCGACATCGCAGACGTCAATGGCCTCGAGCAGTGTATCCATGTTTAACTCCTATCGGTTTTCCGCCGCGCCTTGTGCCCGGTCGGGATCCGTACGGTACGCCAAAATTGTAGGCGCCGGGGGATACCCAGCGCCAGATGCAATTACGAGAGTTTTTGAATCGCGCGCGCGACGCGGGCGATGGGTAGGCCCACCACGTTATAGAAGTCGCCCGAAATATCGTGCACGAGCATGCGTCCGCCTGTGCCCTGAATGCCGTAGGCGCCGGCCTTGTCCATGGGCTCACCCGAGGCGACGTAGCGCTCGATCTGTTCGTCGGTGAGCTCGTAGAATGTCACGTCGGTCACATCGACAAACGACAGGCTCTCGGCGGCATGCGGGGCGGCCGTATCGCCTGCCTTAACGATGCAGACGCCGGTTGCGACCTGGTGCGTGCGGCCCGAAAGCTCACGAAGCATGGTGCGCGCCTCGCCCTCGGTTGCCGGCTTGCCCAAAATCTTGCCGTCGAAGGTGACGATGGTGTCGGCCGCGACGGTCAACTCATTGGGCTCGGCATACTCGGCAGCAACGGCAGCCGCCTTGGCGCGTGCCAAGCGCTCGACAAGCGTGAGCGGGGGCTCGCCATCAAAGGGCGTTTCGTCGATATCCGCGGGAATCACGCGAATGTTGTAGCCCGCCTCGCGCATCAGCTCTATGCGGCGCGGCGATTGGGAAGCCAAAATCATAGTTGGATGCCCTCGGCGACCTTCTCGACGGCCTTGTCGCCGGCGAGCGTGCGCAGCAGCTCCAATGCAAAGGGGAGTGACTGTGCCATGCCGCTGGCAGTGATGATGTTGCCGTCTTGCGTGACCTTCTCGCCAGTATAGGCGCCTTCGGGGAAGCTTTTC
Source organism: Collinsella sp. (assembly GCA_048201615.1). GTDB lineage: Bacteria > Actinomycetota > Coriobacteriia > Coriobacteriales > Coriobacteriaceae > Collinsella. Next base: position 5,154 of record DBFBFY010000108.1, on the reverse strand, counting down.
TCAAAGCCAGGGAAGCACGTGGCGTGGCGCCCCTCGAGTAGGTCGAGCTCGCCCAGGATAAACGGGGCGGCGCAGATGGCGGCGACGTGCTTGGTCGCGGCGAACTCGCAGACCACGTCGCAGACACGCTGATCGGCGCGCAGGTTGGTGGCACCGGGCAGGCCGCCGGGCAGCACGACGCAGTCGTACTCGTCAAAGTTGATCTCATCAAAGAGCGCATCGCAGGTCACGGGGATCTGCAGCGAGCTTACGACCTCACGCGTGGGCATAATCGAGACGAGCGTGGCACGCACGCCGCCGCGACGCATGACATCGACCATGGTCAAGCATTCAATAGTTTCAAAGCCATCGGCGGCGAGAACGGCAACGCTGGGCATGAGGGTTCCTTTCATAGGCGGCATACAATTAGCCGTCTTATACCCCGAAGACCTCCGCTTGCCACGCTCGATTTCCCAATGATTTTTCTGAGCAATGATTAAGTAGCTAGTTGCGCCTAAGGTGGACGACGGTCTCGCAGTGGAAGGTTTGTGGGAACAGGTCGACTGGCGTGATCTTTACGGGGGAGAAGGTGCCTTCTTCGACAAAGCGTTTGAGATCGCGCGCCAGGGTGGCCGGGTCGCAGCTCACGTAGGCGACATCGCGGGCACTCGTGCTGGCGATAAGGTCGATCGCTTCGGGGGCGAGGCCTGCGCGCGGCGGGTCGACCACCAAGACGTCGGCATCCTGGTCGGGGAACTCGCGCACCGCGTCTCCGCCAATGACGTCGACGTTATCGAGCTTATTGATCTCGAGGTTGCGGCGCAGGTCGCGCACGGCCGGGCCGTAGGCCTCGACGGCGGCGACAAAGTCGCAGCGGCGGGCGAGCGGCAGGGTAAAGGTACCGGCACCGCAGTACAGGTCCACGGCAAGCTCGTCTTCCTGCGGGTCGAGCGCTTCCATGACAAGCTCGATCAAAATCTCGGCACCCTTGGTGTTGACCTGGAAGAACGACGGGGCCGAAAGACGCATTTGGCCGTCGGCGATGTTCTCGGTCCAGGAACCCTCGCCGGCGAGCATTTCGACCTTGGAGACACGGCGGGCCTTCTTTTCGCCCTTGCTCATCACGCGTACGACACTTGTGGGGTGCGCGGCGTCTGCCAACACGCGCGAGACTTGCGAGCGCGGGAAAGAGCCCGTAGGCGTCCAGAGCGCCACCTCGAGTGCCTTGGTGCGACGCGAGGCGCGAATGCCCACGCGCTCAAGGCCCAGGTCGTGGCTGCCGCTCAGATAATTGAGCGCGCCGACGACCGATTTGAGTGCCTTGGGGAAGCGTTTGTCGAACAACGGGCACGAATCGACGGTCACGATCTTGCGAGGATCGACACCGTGCATGCCAAGACGCACGCGGCCGTTTACAACGGTCGGCTCGAGTTCGATTTTATTGCGGTAGCCCCAATCATCCTTGGTGTGGCGGATGGGTTGCACCAGTTCATCGACTTGATCGGGGCTGAACTTGCCGATACGCTCGAGCGTGGAGCGCAGATTTTGCTCCTTGGCGGCGAGCTGTGCCGTGCGTGAGAGATTGCCCCACGAGCAGCCGCCGCAGATGCCCACGAAGGGGCAGGGAGACTGAATGCGATCGGGGCTTGGCTCCAGAATCTCGGTGGTGCGGGCACGCATGAACGACTTGCCGTCCTGTACGACCTCGGCCTCGACGGTGTCGCCTGCCACGGCGCCCTGCACAAAGACGGCCTTGCCGTTGTCGGCGTGCGCCAGCCCGTCGGCGCCGTAGGTCATCGATTCTATAGTGAGCTTCATATTCCTGCCTGTCATTCGCGTTGTTGTTCGCACCATGGTAGCAGGGAAAAGCGCCCCGCATCCGAGGCTTTCCTCAAATGCGGGGCGCTTCTACAAACTGCTTCTACAAACGACTATTTCGTCTTGCCGGTAATGAGCGTCTTAAGACCCAGGCCGATCAGACCCAGGCCCATGCGCACGCGGCCGGGGCGATGGCGCTCGATGGCCTTGGTCTTGCCGGCGGGCTTATCGCGACGGGCGCTCGTCTCGGGTGCGGGCTTGATGACCTGCGGATCGGGCTGAGGTGCAGGTGCAGGCTCGGGCTCAATGACGGTCGCCTGGACCTCTTGGACCTTGGGTGTGGCCGGCTGCGGCTCAGGAGCAGGGGCGGGCTTTGCCTCGGCGGCGGGCTCCGGAGTCGCAGTAGCGGGCTCGGGCGCTTTCTCCACGGCGGGCTCTGCGGCAGCCTCGGGCTCATTCACCGGGGGAGCTGCAACCGCTTCCGGTTTGGCAGCTGCCCCGTGTTCAACATCGGCCTGAATGGCCTCCTCGGCCACACGTTCCTTCTCCTGTGCGCGCTGCTGCGCGGCGGCCTCGGCGTTGCGATAGGCACGCTCCAGTAGGGCTTCCTGCGAGTTGAAGGGTTTCTCACCCTCTGCACGCTTCACGGGAACCCAGGTGCCGTCGCTCGTGAGGCTGCGGGCCTTCACGTTGTCGCGCAGCTGCATGCCCATGTACTCGTGCACCAGTGCGCGGCAGGTGGGGTCGAGCACGGGGAAGGCGATCTCCACGCGGTGCTCGGTGTTGCGCGTCATCATGTCGGCCGAGCTCAGATAGATCATGTCCGAGTCCACGCCAAAGGCGTAAACGCGCGCATGCTCCAAAAAGCGTCCGACGATAGAACGGACATGCACGTTCTCGGTCTTGCCCGGAACGCCTGGCTTGAGGCACGAGATGCCGCGGATGATCATATCCACGCGGACTCCTGCGCACGATGCCTCGGCGATCTTGTCGATGACCTCGCGGTCGGTGAGCGAGTTGAGCTTAAAGAACACGCGGGCGGGCTCGCCAGCGAGGGCGCGCTGGATCTCGCGATCCAGGCCGCGCATGATGAGCGGCTTCAGACCGACCGGCGCCACGCCCAGGAAGCGGTAATCGCCGCGCAGGTTGCCCAGCGACAGGTTGCGGAAGAACAAGTTGGCGTCCTCGCCGATGCCGGGATGGGCGGTCATGAGCATAAAGTCGCTGTAGAGCTTGGCCGTCTTCTCGTTAAAGTTGCCAGTGCCCAACAGCGTCAGGCGTGTAAGTGCCATGCCCTCGCGATAGGTGAGCTGGCAGATCTTGGAGTGGCACTTAAAGCCCTCGGAGCCGTAGATAACGGTGCAGCCTGCCTCTTCCAGACGCTCGGCCCACTCGATGTTGTTTTGCTCGTCGAAGCGGGCGCGAAGCTCCATGAGCACCGTGACCTCTTTGCCGTTCTCGGCGGCATCGATCAGCGACTCGCACAGGCGGCTCTGCTTGGCCACGCGGTAGAGCGTGATGCGCAGTGAGATGCATTCGGGGTCGTAGGCGGCCTCGTGCACCAGATCCAGGAAGGGGTTCATGGCCTCATAGGGATAAAAGAGCAGCTTGTCGTGTTGAAGTACCTGCTCGCGGATGGAGCGGGCCATATCGATGGTGGGGTTGGGCTGCGGCTTAAACGGCGTAAAGAGCAGCTCGTTGCGCAAGTGCTCGGGAATCTTGCCCTCAATGCCGAAGACATAGCCCAGGTTGAGCGGGATATCGCAGGTAAAGACCGAGCGGCGCGAGAGCTCGAGCGCCTTGCGGATAGTCTTGAGCGTTGCTTTTTCGAGTGAGCCCGAGACGGCGAGCACTACCGGCTGCAGGCGCAGGCGCTTCTTGAGGATGCGCTTCATATGCTGGCGGTAGTCCTCTTCCTCCTCGACGCCCTCGCCGTCCGGATCGATGTCGGCGTTGCGGGTGACGCGGATGAGCGCGCGGTCGAGCGGCTTATAGGAGCCGAAGCAGCTGTCCAGGCAGGCGAGGATGACGTCCTCGAGCAGAATGTAGGAGTAGGTCCCGGTGGGCGAGGGGATTTCGACCACGCGGTTCATCGAAGCGGGAATCTCGATCAGGCCCAGCAGACTTTCCTCGTCGGTGACGCCGTCCAGGCCGCACGCCAGGTAAAGTGCGCCGTTGCGCAGGTTGGGGAAGGGGTGGCGCGGGTCGATCACCAGCGGTGAGATGACCGGCGACACGTAGGCCTGGAAGTAACGGGTTACAAAGGTGCGCTCCTCGGGCGTAAGCGAATCGACACGCGCGCGGTGAACGCCCAGGGTGTCGAGCTTGCCCTCGATGTTCTTAAAGATGGACTCCCAACGGGTAAGGAGCCCGGGCATTTCGGCCATGACGGCATCGACCTGTTCGGAGGCGGTCATATTGCTCTTGTTGTCGACAGGTTGTTTTTTGAGCTCGGCAAGGTCGGACAGGCCACCCACGCGCACCATAAGGAACTCATCGAGGTTTGACTCGAAGATCGAGACGAACTTAAGGCGCTCGAATAACGGCACGGACTCATCAAAAGCCTCGTCGAGCACACGGTTGTCAAAGCGTAGCCAGCTGAGCTCTCGGTTCTGCGTGTACGAGAAGTCGCGCGGCGGTTTGCGCAGCTTTGCGGCGGCTTGCTTTTTTTCGATTTTGCTCGGCATATGCATCTGTCCGTTCAGTCCCCGCAGGGGACGGTAGCCTAACACTATCCACTATTGTCTCAATTTAGTCGACTTATGGCACGGACGTATTGTGCGAACGGTATCTTTACCTACTTCTTACGCTGACAAGTCATAGGACTGACGTCCTGCTCGTCTGCAAGCGGTCTATATCCTCACTCAACTGGTACGTAAGTGTGAATAAGAATGATGGATAGCTGAATATCATTGAATGCAGGCGGAAACGTAAACAAACATCATTTATATACATAAAACCGATTTAGCTATGCAATTATGAATCAAAAGTTTAGAGATGCAATTGCAAATAGTTTTTGGAAAAAGAGCGTTTACCTTAGAAAAGTTACTTTAGAACGCCGAAGTACATTATGGGGGAATCTCGTGCGATATACCGTTCATCGCACTTTGTTGACCGTTCGGGGGCGAGGTGGAATTGCGGGTGGAATTTGGATATAACTAGAGCTGTCAGCAAGCAGCGTCCGCTATGGAAGGGCGCTGAGAGATTCGGCCGAAAGGCCCGAAAGAAAGGTAGGAGGCCATGACGAAAGGTCTGCACGTGCCTTCCGAGATCGGCAAGCTCAGGAAGGTCTGCCTGCACCGTCCCGGCGACGAGCTCCTCAACCTGCCGCCCGACGAGCTCGAGCGACTCCTGTTC
>DBFBFY010000107.1:0-6698 GCA_048201615.1 Collinsella sp. | reverse complement strand
TCGACAAAGCTGCTCAACCTTGTTGTGACGACAGTTGCCTATCTCGATGACATCACAAGCTCGCGTTCGGCGTCGTACGACTTTGCCCGCAGCGGTTTTGTCGCCGAGCGTCAGTTGCCGCTGTCCGAGCATAGCATCGTACATGTGCTGGACCTGCTGCGCGGCCAGACCATCTCCTTTGAGCCCGCCTGGTCGCGGGGGACGACGACGCATCGCACCTATGACGTGGCGGTTGAACTGCCTCCGGAAGGGGAGGACGAGGCGCTGTCTAAGCGCCCACCGCTCCTTGCCGCCAAAATCGCGCCGGCGGCTGGTGACAGCTACGATCTGCGCCTGCCGGCCGATGTATACTGCTTTGCTTCGGGCGACGTTGCCTATCTGGTCGACACCCGCCGTGCGCGCCGCACCGATGCGGCGTTTGCCCAGCATGCCGCACCGTTTCTGTCGCGTCTGTTGCCCTGTCGCACGCCGGTCCATATCGCCGCCGAGCAGGTGGGCGAATTCTGTCGCATGGCGCTGCCCATTTTGCGCGACTACACCGACCTTACCGCGCCCGCTGCGCTCGATACCGTGGCGCCCGAGCCGAGCTTTGCCATGGCGATCGGCGTCGACGATGGGCTCGTGACCTGCAAGATTACGGTTAGCTACGGCGACTGGTCGGCAGATCTCTTTAGCCTGGGTGCTCCGGGAAGCCCCTTCGAAGAACAGCGCCCTGGTGTGCCGCCGCGCGACGAGATAGCAGAGTTTCGCGTTATGGACACGGCGGCCCTGTATTTCGACTTTTACGAGGGCGGCCTGGCGTTTGAGGAACGCGATGACGAGAGCCTGTTCTGCCTGCTCACCGAGGGCCTTGCCGCCTTGTCCGAGCTGGGCGAGGTCATGCTCAGTGACCGCCTGCGTCAGATCTCGGTGCGCCCTGCGCCCAAGCTTTCGGTGCGCGCGACCGTCAAGAGCAACCTGCTCGATGTCGAACTGGGCGCGAGCGGTCTTTCGGCGGCAGATCTTGCCATCTATCTGGACTCGTACAAGCGCCACCAGACGTTTGCGCGTCTGACGTCCGGCGACATCGTACGCTTGGACGAGGGTGCCCGCGCCGCGTTTGGTCTTGCCGAGGACCTGGGCGTCGATGCCGTCGATCTGCTCGACGGCGTGTCGCTTCCCGCGTCGAGTACCCTGTTTGTCGACAGCATGCTTGCGCGCACGCCCGCGCTCGAAGCCGATCGCGATGCTGCATTCCGTCGCACCGTCGAGCGCCTGGATACGCTCGGCAAGATGGACTTTACGGTGCCGGCATCTCTCAAGGCCACGCTACGTGGCTACCAGGTCGATGGCTACCAGTGGCTCGGCTCGCTCGAGCACCTGGGTCTCGGCGGTATTTTGGCCGACGACATGGGCCTGGGCAAAACGCTGCAGATGATCGCACATATCCTGGCGCGCGTGGAGGCGGGGGACACTAAGCCCACGCTTGTGGTGTGCCCTGCGTCGCTTGTGTACAACTGGACCGCCGAGCTGGAGCGCTTTGCGCCTTCGCTCGACGTGTGCGCCATCGTGGGTGCCAAGGCGCAGCGCCGCGTGCAGATAGCCGGCGTGCCCGAGCATAACGTGGTCGTGACGTCATATGACCTCATGCGCCGCGATATCGACGAGTATGCCGAGCAGGACTTTGCCCGCGTTGTGCTCGACGAGGCCCAGTACATTAAAAACCCGCTCACGCAGGTAGCGCGCGCCGCCAAGCGCCTGCCGGCCGGTGTGCGCTTTGCCCTGACGGGCACGCCCATCGAAAACCGCCTGTCCGAGCTCTGGAGCATCTTCGACTTTTTGATGCCGGGCCTGCTTGGCACGCGCGAGTCGTTTGCCAAGCGCTTCGAAAGCCCGGTCGAGCACGCCGAGGGCGATAGCGCCGCTCGCCTGCAGGCGCTCGTGTCGCCGTTTGTGCTGCGCCGTGTTAAGGAAGACGTGGTGGCCGATCTGCCCGAGAAGATCGAAGACACCGTCATGGCACAGCTCACCGGCGAGCAGCGCAAGCTCTACCTGGCCAACCAAGACCGCATCGCCCAGCAGGTACAGCACCGCGAGGCATCCGAGTTTAAGAAAGACAAGCTCAAGGTGCTCGCCGAGCTCACCAAGCTGCGCCAGATCTGCTGCGATCCGCATCTACACTACGAGGACTACAAGGCGGGGAGCGCCAAGCTCGACGCTTGTATGGAACTCGTGCACGGTGCGCTCGACGGCGGGCATCACATTCTGCTGTTCAGCCAGTTTACGGGCATGCTCGATATCATTGGCAAGCGCCTGGCCAAGGAGGACATCGGCTTTCTTAAGCTCACGGGCGCTTCGTCCAAGGAGAGCCGCGCCAAGATGGTCACGCAGTTCCAGGCGGGCGAGGTGCCGGTCTTTTTGATCTCGCTCAAGGCGGGCGGCGTGGGCCTTAACCTGACGGCGGCCGACGTGGTCATTCACTACGACCCGTGGTGGAACGTGGCCGCGCAGGATCAGGCGACCGACCGCGCGCACCGTATTGGCCAGCAACATACCGTGACCGTGTACAAGCTCATCGCCAAGGACACGATCGAGGAGCGCATCATGCAGATGCAGGAGTCCAAGCGTGACCTGGTCAACAGCGTGCTCGGCGGCGACGGCATCTCCTCGGCGCTGTTTACCCGCGAGGATGTTCTGGCACTGCTCGGCGGCGACGGGCGCTAACCCGCTCGGGTGGGGCCGCCAGGGCGGATGGCGCACGTTGCCCCATCGTCCCCGCTCGTTATGTGTTCATTTGCGATGCCGTGGATGGTTCGCTTGCCTTTGGGCATAAGAAGTATAGAGAACATTGGCACATCAGCAAAGGAGAACATCATGGCGAAATTCTTTAAGGACCCCGACGGTAAGCTTATCGCCGCTCTTGGCAACGACGTTGCAACCCCTGCCGGCTGCACGGAGCTGACCGCGAACACCGAGGACGCGGCGCACGAGAAGCACGTGCCCGTCGTCGAGAGCGAGCGCGACGGTCATGTGATCCGTGCGCGCGTGGGCTCGGTCGAGCATCCTATGGTGCCCGAGCACTATATTGAGTGGATCGCCCTTGAGGCCGAGGGCCGTCTGGAGGTCCATTACCTCCAGCCCGGCATGAAGCCCGCGACGTTTTTTGCCGGCGGCTCCAAGACCGGTACCGTCTATGCCTATTGCAACCTGCATGGGCTGTGGTCCGCGACGTTCTAGGAGCGCGCCCCCGCTCGGGGTATCATAGCTAGCATATGCACATGCAAGCGCCGACTGCATCTTGCGGCCGGCGCTTTTACTACGACAACGATGGTTTACGACGGAAAGGGCTGAGCCATGAAGCTCGCACTTGCACAGATCGATATGCGCCTGGGTGATATTGAGGGTATCTGCGGTCGCATCGAGGACCAGGCGCGCTTGGCCCACGAGCGCGGTGCGCGCGTGCTGTGCGTGCCGGCTCCGCTCTTTATGGGAGCCCTGCCCGGCGGCCTGGTGGGCGCTGCCGACTTTGAGCACGACATGCTGACGGGTCTGACCGGCGTCGCCGAGCGTATCCAAGAGCTCGATATGATCTGCATCGTGCCCGCGGCGGTCTCGTTTGAGGGCCAGCCACTGCTTGACTATATGATGCTCAAGGACGGCCATGTGGTGCCGGCCCGTTCGAGCATTGCCCTGCAGCGCGGTGGGACCGGCGATGCCCGTTGGGCGCCGCCGGTGTTTGACGTGGACGGCGTGCGTATCGCCGTGATCTTCGACTTGGACCGCGAGCTCGAGATGCTGCCGACCGGCGTCGACCTCATCGCCTATTTCCAGTTCAACGCGTTTGATATGACCGACCGCGAGAGCGCTGCGATCGCCGCCGTGCGCAGCGGAGCCTACCGCAAGATCGCATCCAAGCGCAGCGTGTGGTTTGCCTGCATGGCGCCGGTCGGTGCGTACGACGAGTCGGTGTATACCGGCGGCTCGTTTGTGCTCGACGACTGCGGCCGCGTGGTGGCCCAAGCGCCGTGTTTTGAGGAGAGCCTACTGGTTCAAGAGATCCAGCGCGGCGTGATGCTCGATGCCTTGGAGGACCACGAGCTGCCCGAGTTTCGCTCCGAGGAATGGCTGTGGCAGGCGCTGGTGCTCGCCGTTCGCGATAACGCTCGCGCCCGCGGTACGTCGCGCGCCGTGGTGGCGCTCGAGGGCGACTTGCCGTCGTCCCTGCTGGCGGCGCTTGCCGTCGACGCCCTGGGTCCGCGCAATGTGGTCGGCCTGGTGCTGGGGCGCAACCGCATCTTTACGCCGGCGCAGGAAGAGGCCGAGGCTGCCCGCTGCGCCGCCGTCCGCGCCATTGCCGAGCGCCTGCATATTCGTACGGTTGAGCGCGATGCGCCGGATGCCGCGCGTGTGCTCGACCGCGATGTGTCGGCGGGCGACGCCGAGCGTCTGCGCTCTCGCACGCTGGGCCTCATGCTGGAGGATACGGCGCTCGAGCTGGGTGCGATGGCGTTGAGCCCGCTGTCCAAAACTGAGTACGCGCTGACGGCGCCCGCGCTTTGCGGTGGCTACCAGGGCGATTATGCGCCCTTTGGCGATGTATACCTGTCGACGCTCGAGTTTGTGGCGCGCGTACGCAACCGTACGTCTGCCGTGGTGCCGCAGGAGCTCGTGACGCTCAACGCGGTGGAGGATTGCATGGAGCGCGTGCTGGCGCAAGCGCTCTCGACGCTCGACGGTCCGGTCGATATGCTCGACCGCGCGGCGCAGCTGCTCGGCGGGCTTGAGCCGGGCGAGGTCGATGGCACGCTCGAGTCACACGTCGACCGCAACCGCCCCTTCGACGACATCCCAATGGCCGCCGGCAAGCCCGAGGCCTGCTCACTGCTGCTGATGCTCGTACGTCAGGGCGAGGCCGCTCGCCGCATGCTGCCGACGGCGCCGATTGTCTCAGCCCGTTCGTTTGTCGAGCGCGCCTGGCCGTACATGCTTGCGTGGTCCGACCTGGGGCTGAGCGGCAAGGAACGCATGACGGTCGATTCTCTGGCGCGTGCCGAGGTGAATCGCTTTGCTGACGAGGATACAAGCGAGCGCATGCGTGGCGAGATGATGGGCATACTGGGTGACCTGTTGGGCATTTCGCCCGAGCAGATGGAGGAGCTGCGCTCCGAGGATGGCCAGCGTCGCCTGCATGAGGGCATGAAAAAGTTTGAGGGCGAGGTCCAGGACGCCATCGAAAAGATGATGGGCGGCCAGGGTGGCCCGCAGGGTGGGCCCCAGGGCGGACCGATGCCGCACCCGCCGGTTGATCCCCGACAGTTCCCATTCTTCTCGCAGAACTAAACTAGGGATGGGATTCGCTTCCAACCCCGATACTTCAACTAAGCATCTCAGCCCCGTTGTGTTATTCTAGAACAGACGTTCGTGAATAGTGCGCGGGGCCTTGCCTTGCGCTGCACTTGTGGCGAGGGGAGGTTGGCTTGGTCATTTTGGGTATCGACCCCGGTTTGGCCCATACGGGTTGGGGGATTATCGAGGAACGGCGTGGTGAGGTTCGCTGTCGTGCCTACGGCTGTATTGAGACCAGTGCCGGAAGCCCGCTCGCGGTGCGCCTGTCGCATATCGCCCGCGACCTCAAGGGCGTCGTCGAACGCTACCGTCCCGATACCGCGGCTATCGAGAGCATCTACTTTGGCGCCAACGTTCGCTCGGCCATCCCTACGGCGCATGCCCGCGGTGCTGCGCTCGTGGCGCTTTCGGAGTGCGCGCTCGAGATTGGCGAGTACACGCCCATGCAGATCAAGCAGGCCGTGGTGGGCACGGGCGCTGCAGATAAGCGGCAGGTCGCGTATATGGTTCGCACGCTCACACAGCTCGATCACGACCCGCATCCCGACCATGCCGCCGATGCCCTGGCCTGCGCCATCTGCCACGTTAACCTCAGCCGCACCCGGGCGCTTACCGGCGGCGAGTTCTATCAACAGAGAGGAACCGGATACTGATGATCTCCCAGCTCCATGGAACGCTTGTCGAGGCCACGATGAGCTCGGCCGTCGTCGATGTGTCGGGCGTGGGCTTTGAGCTCGGCATCTCGGGCAGCACCGCGGCCACGTTGCCGACGCCTGGCGGCGAGGTTCGCCTCTACACACGCATGCAGGTGCGCGAGGACGCCATGACGCTCTTTGGTTTTGCCTCCAAGGACGAGCGCACGATGTTCGATCGGCTCGTGTCCGTCTCGGGTGTCGGTCCGCGCCTGGCGCTCGCCGTGCTCTCCACCTATACCGTGGGGCAACTGTATTCCCTGGTAATGGCCGAGGATGACAAGGGCATGGCCAAGGTGCCCGGTGTGGGCAAAAAGACAGCGCAGCGCCTCATCTTGGAACTCAAGAGCACCTTTGCCAAGGACAAGGGCTTTGTGCCGGTCGACGTGATTCCCGGACAGGTTGCGATGTCTGTGCCCACTGCCGCCCCCTCGGCCATCGACGATGCCCGCGCGGCGCTCCTTTCCATGGGCTTTAGCCCGCAGGAGACCGATGTTGCCCTGAGCGGGTATGATGGGCAGGATATGCGTGTCGAGGATCTGCTCGGCGCGGCGCTTAAGCGACTCGGAATGGATGCGTGATGTGGGAAGCCGATGACTCTCAGGACCTGTGGGCGACGCCCGGCAACTCGCCGGCGGCATCCATGTCGCACGGTGAGCGCATGGTGGGCTCGGAGCTGAC
>DBFBFY010000106.1:0-3726 GCA_048201615.1 Collinsella sp. | reverse complement strand
GCGTTTAAGCGGGGAATGAGCGAGAACGATAGACCGTCCGCCGTAATGGTAGAAAGGTCGGCCTTGGCGAGCGCTGCAAGCGCAATGTAGCCGGGACGAGCCGTCACGCGCATCTGTTGGATGCCCTCGGCGACCAACGCGCGGTTCTCGGCCGTCAATGGCATCATGTCAGACACGGTGCCCAGCGCCGCAACCTCAATCAGCGAACGCCAATACGACGGCTTACCCAGACGCTCGCCCAAAACCTGCACCAGCTTGAGCGCCACACCGGCACCGGCAAGTTCGCGTGAGGGGCCCTCATCCTCGAGTTTGGGATCGGTCAAGGGCACGCCCTGCGGCACCTGATCGGACGGCTCGTGATGGTCCGTGACCACCAAATCGATTCCCAAGCTCTCCAGATAGGAAACCTCTTCCTTGGCAGCGATACCGTTATCGACGGTCACGATCAGGTTGGGTTGAGCGAGCTCGTTGACGCGGTCGAGCGCCGCACGCGACAGGCCGTAGCCCTCGTCAAAGCGGTGCGGAATAAACGGCGTGACGTTGGCGCCAAACGAACGCAACGCCTCGGTCAACAGACAAGTCGACGTAATGCCGTCGACGTCAAAATCGCCAAAGACGGCGATGCGCTCGTGGCTGCGAATAGCACGCTCAACGCGGTCGGCGACGACCGCCATGCCCGGAATAACGAGTGGGTCCGCCCAGTCGCGATCGAGCGAAGGCGTCAAAAAAAGCTGGCCTTCCTCGATGGATGTAATGCCGTGCGCAACCATAATGCGCGCCACCAGCCCGGGTATGCCCAGACCAGCCGAAAGCTCCTTTTCGAGCTCGGGCTTTTGCTGAGCGACCGCCCAGCGATGCGTCGTCTTAAGCGATGACATAGGCGCCCACCCCCGATAGGGGCAGGTCGCCGCGATACCTCTCACGGTTCATAGCGATGAGTCCTCTGTGTATACCCGCTTCGGCAGGCAGATCTGTTGAACAGATTTATTATACCGTGCAGCGCGGACGCAAATCGCCGCAGCACACCGCGGTTTCGGTAAACGATGTCGGTAATAGCCTCGAAATAATCGGGCGTTTCAGCCGCACGGACGCATGCGAGCGTCTAGCATATCCATTCAAACGGATTCACGGGCATAGGGAGTCACAAGAGCATATGAAGCAATGGGTTGGACTGGGCAAGTTTCTCGCGGGGTACATGCAGATCATCGTTCCGATTTGCGTGGCGCTCGGCGTGCTCTTTCCTCAGCAGATCGGCGTTCTCAAGCCCATCGTTCCCACCTTGTTTGCCTTTATGACGTTTCAGGGTGCACTCAGTAACACCTTTCACCAGGTGGCCGAGGTGTTCCGCCGTCCCCTTCATCTGATTTTGGCGTTATTTGTCTCGGCCGCGCTCATCCCCATCGCGGCATATGTCATGGGCTCACTGTTCTTTGGCTCCAACCCCAACCTTGTCTGCGGCATCGTGATCGAGTACAGCGTACCCGTGGCAGTCACTGCCTTTATGTGGATCAGCATGTTCGTCGGCAACGGCCCGCTCGCACTCACCATCATCCTGACGTCCTCGGTTATATCGCCCGTGACGATTCCGCTCACGCTCAAGCTCCTGCTGGGTGCCACCGTCGCAATCGATGTTCCGAGCATGATGCAGAACATGGCCTTTATGATTGCCATCCCCGCCATCCTTGGCATCGTAATCAACGAACTTACGCGCGGCTGGGGACACGAGAAGCTCTCCCCCGCGCTCTCGCCCGCCTGCAAATTTATGATGATGGGCGTCATCGCGTCCAACTCCACCGCCATGAGCGAGTACGTGCTGCACATGAACGCGGTGCGCCTGGAAGTCGCCCTCTTTATTTTGGTCTTCGCCATCAGCGGTTTTGTCGTGGGCATTCTGGTCGCCCGCGCGTTGCACCTGCCGTATAGCGAGACGACCACCATGTGCTTTACCTGCGGCATGCGCAATATCTCTTCGGGCGCCGTCATCGCCACGCAATACTTTCCGGGCGAAGTTGTGTTTCCCGTCATGTGTGGAACGTTGTTTCAGCAGGTGCTCGCCTCGCTTATCGGACACTTCTTTGAGCGTCTGACCGGCGAGGAGCGCGCCGCCCAGCGCAAGCGGGTCGAGGCCGGCCGCGATGCAATGGCGCGCTAAACCGTCCGCAGTGTGCGGGCGCTCACTTTACGATGTGAGCGCCTCCAGATGTGCGCGGAATCGCTCCGCATCGACATCGAGCGTGGTCTCAGCATTGACCTGAGCCAGCCGATACCCGACAAAGTAGGGTGAAACCACCCAGCGCGGAAGCGCCTTGGCAATGGTCCGGCCGTCCATGTGGTAGAAGAACAAGTTGTACGACTCTGCGCGACCACCATGGTGCTCGTTCAGGATATAGCGCAGAGCTACCTGAATCGCATCGGCGAAGAGGTCCGTCTCGGCTTGGTCTCGCGCGCCATCGCTGGCGGCGATTCCCTGCGGGGCTGAAACATTGACCTCAAAGAACCCCATAATCGGTTCGGTTGAGATGTTGACCGCAACCCTTCCCCTCTGCCAAACATCGATGCCTTCAAAGTTGGCTGAGGTCAGCGCCGCATAGCCGTCCTCCTGTTCCAGGCCCACAATCTGCATGTGTGGATGGACGAGGCTGCCGCCCGAAAGTGGGCCTTTGTTCTTGTACATGAGCACACTGCGGTACTGTTGGGAATCGATCATCTGCTGCCAACAGCCCAGGGCAAACCGCATCACATGATGCAGCTCATCCGGTTCATAGGTCACCAGGTCGGCGTCGTGATTGGCAGACTCGATCAATACGGTCTGACGTGTGGCCCGCAAGGTCTTGAACTTATTCTCGAGCCAGATACAGTCACCATCGCGCTGGATGATGTTGGCAAGTCCCTCCGTGTCGCAAAAGGGGCACGCGGTGCCAGGGCGACGATTATCGTCGGGCTTACCGCTCGCCTGCTGAACGTCAAATACCAGCGCCACGGGTTATACCTCCAGCGGCACGATCTTGGTGCCATGGAGCTCGGAGACGCCTAGCGCCGCCGCGACCGCGTCGCGATTTGCCGTAGTGATGCCGCCGCCGGGAAGGATGGTCAAACGATCGCCCGCATACTCGATTAAACGAGCCAGGTAATCGAAATTATCCTCGATCGACGTACCGGCAGCGCCGCCATGCGTGAGGATGCGCGTAACGCCGCAGTCGGCAAGTGTATCAATCGCATCGAGCTGAGCCTCGGGCGAGAGCTGGTCAAATGACATGTGGAAGGTGATGTCGATGGGATCACGCTTACATTCCTCGGTCGCGCAGCCCGCAGCCATCACGAGGGCGCCAAGCGTAAGTTCGTCGAGCGCCCATCCGCCAGCGCAGGGTTTGCAGCAGCCAAAGACCAAGCCGTCAACGCCCGCACTCACGGCAAGGCCCAAGTCCATCTCCATCATGCGCAGCTCATCCTGGTTGTAGTGAAAGTCGCCGCCACGCGGACGGATCATGCACATCACCCGTGCATCGTGTTCGTGGGCATAGTTGGTCGTAGCGCTGATAACGCCGGCCGAGGGCGTGGTACCACCGACGGCAAGGTTATCGCACAGCTCGATGCGCCTTGCACCGGCCTCGATAGCCGCCGGCACCCGCTCAAAGTTCTCGGCACAAAACTCGTACAGCATAGATAGACCCCCAAAGACAGCAGATGTTTTCCGACGGGCATTGTCACACATCCCCATGAAGTTGC